>CAZFOO010000041.1:0-32221 GCA_964520585.1 uncultured Bacteroidales bacterium | reverse complement strand
ACAACGGTTTTCAAGACCGCCGCATTCGACCACTCTGCCATTTCTCCGCTGCAAAAATATAATTTTTTTTGATCAGGGACTAATATATTTGAGAAATTTTCTGAGTATTATGCATAATAATATTTAGCATCATCATCCTCTACCGGCAAGGATGGGAGGTTTTGTTACTCATTAAATATCATTTAAACCTGAGAATTTCTGATTTTATTAACAAAAACTACCATTTTATCAATATTTCATGATTTTTTTATCATTGTTATTTGTGAAACTCAATAAATGCAATATATTTGTCTTAAATGAATGTTTTTTAAATAGTTTTTTAACCCTAAAATTTATTATTATGAACAAGGCACAACTAATCGATGCAATTTCCGCAGATGCTGGTCTTACTAAAGCTGATGCAAAAAAAGCTTTGGATTCTTTTATAGAAACTACAACAGATGCACTTAAAAAAGGTGATCGTGTAGCTTTGGTAGGTTTTGGTTCATTTTCTGTTTCAGAGCGTAATGCCAGGACCGGAAGGAATCCACAAACAGGTCAACCAATTACAATTGAGGCAAAAAAGGTTGTGAAATTTAAAGCTGGTAGTGAACTAAATGACAGCGTTCAGTAAATAATCAGCATATCCGTTTTTTAAAGGGAGCCCTTACAGGCTCCTTTTTTTATTTTTGCATGTATTTACAGCAATTAAAACATAAGCCGATGAACGAAGATCTTATAAATTATCTTTCCGGTTTTGTTCAACAGGGTAGACTTGAAAATTTTGAAAGAGTCCTTGAATTTAGAACCAGGTATATTAATATGGTATGTGAAGATATTTATCAAAGCCATAATGCCAGTGCTTTGATGCGTACCTGTGACTGTTTCGGTATTCAGGATTTTCACATCATCGAAAACCGGAATCTTTTCGAAGTTAATCATGAAATTGCACTCGGTGCTTCAAAGTGGCTGACTATTAAACGTTATAACGCTTCAGAGCGAAGCAACAAAAATATTTTTGAAGATTTGCGTTCGCAAGGATACAGAATTGTTGCTACCACACCTCACAATAAGGGTGTGAGCCTGGGAGAACTTGACCTGAAAGAGGGTCCGGTATCATTGTTATTCGGGACCGAAAAGGAGGGACTGTCATCTGCAATGCTTGAGGAGGCAGATGAATATGTCAGTATTGATATGTACGGGTTCACAGAAAGTTTTAATGTTTCAGTGTCGGCAGGAATTATTCTACACTGGTTACGCATGAAGTTGTTTGAGAAGGGTATAAACTGGCATTTGAACCATAATGAAAAACAGAGATTAAAGCTTGACTGGTTACGCACGTCCATAAAACATTCAGAGCTGCTTGAGAAAGATTTTTTAAGGAAATCAAACAAATTATAATTATATAATTATTTTTGGATAAATATGACAGACTTGATTTTTATCTAAAATAAATGTATTTTTATCAATCGAAATTAGTTGTTCATCCATGTTTTTTCAATTAGCACCATGTTTAATTATTTTCACGCATAGTTTTCAGGAAGTTAAAGGATAGTTTTTAATTATATTTGGAATGAACTGTATTGTAATTGATGATGATAAGCTCTCCAGACGGATAATTGAGGAGTTTATTCAAAAGACCGATTTTCTGCATCATGTTGATTCATTTGACAATGCCGTGGATGCTATCAGTCTGTTTAAATCGGGCAATGAGATACATCTGATTTTCCTCGATATCGAGATGCCGGAGATGACGGGCATTGAATTTCTCAAAACACTTAAGAATCCCCCTCAGATTATTATAATTTCTTCAAAGGAAGAATATGCTATTCAGGCATTTGAATATGATGTAACCGACTATCTTTTAAAACCAATTGCTTACAGCCGGTTTTTCAGGGCTGCCGATAAAGCCTACAGTCAATATGTGAAGAATTCAATTGTACCAGAGGGTAAAAGTGAAATTTTCATTAAGAAAAACTCTTCCCTGATAAAATTGCATTATGATGATATATTATGGGTAGAGGCCCTTGAGAACTATGTTATAGTGAATACTTTCGATGATAAGTTCACCATCCATTTTACAATGAAATCCATCGAAAAGAAATTGCCCGTTTCAAAATTTTCCCGGGTACACAGATCCTATATCGTCAACACCGGGAGCATCAATCTTATCGAAGATAACTCTATAGTAATCCCGGTTGAGGGAGGCAAAAAATCAATACCTATTGGTAAATCCTATAAGGATAAACTTATGGATGACCTGAATCTCATGATCAAGTAATGTTTTTTATCCCTTATGTTATCTCACCGTCAGCTTTTTTTTGATAATCAGGCACAGACATCCGTTTCTCCTGTCGCCCTGGAGATAGAAAAAGCTTCAGGCTGCTGGCTCTTTTCACCAGACGGCAAAAAGTATTTTGACCTCATTGCGGGAGTTTCGGTCAGTAATACCGGTCACAATAACCCGGATGTTATCGATGCTGTAAAGAAACAACTGGATGACCATATGCATATCATGGTTTATGGTGAATATATTCAAAAACCTCAGGTACAGCTTGCTTCATTCTTATGCGGGTTGCTTCCGCCCGGCCTCGATTCTGTCTATTATACAAATAGTGGCAGTGAGTCGGTGGAAGGAGCCCTGAAATTATCCAGAAGATATACACAAAGATATGAGATTATAAGCTTTAAAAACTCATATCACGGAAGCACTACAGGTGCACTTAGCGTAACCGGCAATGAGACCCTTAAGCGGGCTTTCAGACCTTTGCTACCATCGGTGAAACATATTGATTTCAACCATGAAGACTCCCTGAACATGATCACTAATGAGACGGCTTGTGTTTTGATAGAACCTGTACAGGCAGAAGCAGGAGTTATTTTGCCTGAGAGGGATTTCCTGGTTAAATTAAGAGAAAAATGTACAGAACAGGGTACTCTTCTTATATTTGATGAGATTCAGACAGGATTTGGCAGAACTGGAAAGATGTTTGCAATTGATTACTTTGATGTTAATCCTGATATTGTTTTATTTGCCAAAGGATTCGGCGGTGGAATGCCCCTGGGAGCTTTCGTTGCATCGAAGGAAATCATGAGTGCCTTATCGGACAATCCTGCACTGGGTCATATAACTACATTTGGCGGGCATCCCGTATCTTGTGCCGCAGCTTTTGCTTCGCTTAATTATATTGTAGAACATAAGCTTTGCGAAGAAGCTGAAAAAGCCGGAGAAACATTCCTCCAGCGACTTGTTCACCCCGCAATAAAAAGTGTAAGGGGCTTAGGATTGTTAATAGCCCTGGAACTTGATGATGCTGCTACCGCCAGACAGGTAGTTCAGAAATGCAGGTCCAGAGGCCTTCTAACTGAGTGGTTTCTTTTTAATGAGAAAAGCATACGGATATCTCCACCCTTGACTATAAGCAATGATGAGGTTGAAATGGTATGCAGAATACTGTTGGAGATATTTGATGAGGTTTAAAAATATTTCAATTATTTACTAAACATTAGGGCTCCGAATAGCATTCCATATCCGGTTATTCTGTAAGGATTGGAAGTTATAGCACAACCTCCTGAATTACACCCTATGAAGTAGTAATATCCAAAACCAAGAACTCCTCCTATAAGCAAACCTAAAAGTAAGCGAAGGGTGAATATTTTTTTTATGCGGGATTTTATGTCCATATTGTTAAAATTCTTGTAAAATTCAGTTAGCAATTTTTTTCTAAGTGTATAAAATATTTTTAATCTGGCTGTTCAGCTTTTGTCGCCAGAAATTATAATGTTCTGTTAGATTATTTTTTAGTTTTTCGGTTTCTTTATTTAAGGAAAAATACATATTATTTTTTTCAGCCAAAATTATACACAGACGAATGAAGAAATTTCATGTACATTTACAAAAATAGTAAAAATATATTAAAGTATATCACTAATTAAATATGTTTTTAATGGTTGCAACGAAAGCGGTAAAAAATATTCTTTTCTTATTATTAATTAACTCTGTATCCTGGGCGCCTTTATATGGCACATTCAATATATCTGAAGATTCCCGGGTAATAAGAGCGGAGGATTCAATAAGGGTGCTTTTCGAAAATGCTGCTAAATCTTCATCTGCCTCGGAATGGGAGCATATAAACCTTGAAATAATCAGCATATTTGAGGATATACTGAAGGAGCCGGAATCTTTTTTCCATTCGTTTGAATCGCTTACTTCTGTCGGGAAAATAACCTCTTCAGATGAAAGATTAAGTGTTTATACCTGGAATTATTCTGAAACACAGGCTGATCATAAATACTATGGATTTCTTCAGTACCGGAATCCTGAGGATAATAAAATAAACCTCTATTTCCTGAACCATAGTGAGGGTAATAATGAAGATTTCGAAACCAGTACTTTTAGTGCAGAGGAATGGTACGGAGCTCTGTATTATCAAATTAATGATGTCGAACATCAGGGTGAAACTTATTATAATTTGATAGGTTTTGACTTTAATGATGTCTTTACCAATATCAAAATAATTGATATATTGTCCTTTTCCGAAGGGGTTCCCGAGTTCGGTGCACCAGTTTTCCGGTTCGGTGAAGGTATGAAGCACCGGGTTGTTTTTGAGTATTCTTCCAGGGCAGTTATGTTCCTGAGATATATTCCAGAAAGAGACATGATAATATATGACCATCTTTCTCCGTCTTCTCCCCGTTTTAAAGGACAATTCCGGTATTACGGACCAGACTTCACATATGATGCCTTCCGGTTTGATAACGGACGCTGGATACATATGTCTGATATTGACTGGAGTCCGCGATAGCAATCATATTAAATGATAATTAATATAAATATGTATCCATGAAGCTTGTACCTCCATCCTATGTTTATATCCATTTGATCGATGATAATTTTTTAGTGACTGAAGATATAAGGGAAAAGTATTCATGGAAGGAAAAACCGAAGTAAATAATCATTCTTCAGTTGATAATTTTCTAACTGAATTGTCACGAATGATACATCCTGGTAATAGCATCAATATTGTTATTTTGACTACTTCACTAGCACAACCTGACAGGAGTATGACGAATGTTATGTTGGACAAACTGATTGATTCCGGTCCGGGTATGGAAATCATAACAATATGTCATAAGAAAGAACTTGAAAAAGGCTTATCGACATTCCGTAATGGAGATACAATATATATTGAAAATAATGAAAATGCCTTATTACGTATTGATAATGCCGTCAAATTAATAATTGCCGGAACAGATGTTTACAATAAACACAGATACTATAAGGCTACCATTTACCTTTTATTCATATCGCTTGTTATAACTTCGTTTTATTATGCTTTTGTTATATTCCATTGAACATAATGAGTGATATCTCTAATGACTATTTGTCAGGTTTGGACTTTGGCACAGGCTTTGAAATGTGTTAGTGAATTTTTATAACACAGTGTTTAACCTAAATAAATATTAAAGATGCAAAAAGGAAAGATCGATGTAAAAACTGAGAATATTTTTCCAATTATAAAAAAGTTTCTTTATTCTGACCATGAGATTTTCCTCAGGGAGCTTGTTTCTAATGCCGTTGATGCCACAAAAAAATTAAAAACACTTGCATCTGTTGGTGATTATAAAGGGGAACTGGGCGATTTGACCATTAAAGTGGAGCATGATAAAGATAAGAAGACCCTGACAATATCGGACAAGGGTATAGGAATGACTACTGATGAGATTAAAAAGTATATCAATCAGATAGCTTTTTCCAGTGCTGAAGATTTTCTGGAAAAATACAAGGATAAAGTGGATGCGATTATAGGGCATTTCGGACTTGGTTTTTACTCCTCGTTTATGGTAGCTGATAAGGTTGAGATATATACAAAATCATACCAGGAAGGATCACCGGCTGTTAAATGGAGTTGCGACGGCAGTCCGCGTTACACCCTTGATGAAGTAGAAAAAGAAGAAGTGGGTACCGATGTTGTGCTTTACATTTCCGAAGATTCATCTGAATTTCTTGAGGAGCAAAGGATCTTGGGCCTGCTTAAAAAATATTGTAAATTTCTTCCTGTCCCTGTTGCTTTTGGAAAGGAGACTGAATGGAAAGACGGAAAGGAGGTTGAAACCGGTAATTTGAGGGTCATCAATAATACTGAACCTGCATGGACTAAAAAGCCAGCTGATCTCAAACAGGAAGATTATGACAGCTTCTATCAGGAATTGTATCCCATGAACGAAAATCCGTTATTCCACATTCATCTGAATGTTGATTATCCGTTTAACCTGACAGGAATTCTCTATTTCCCAAAACTTAAAAATAATTTTGAGATCCAGAAAAATAAAATTCAGCTTTATGCTAACCAGGTTTTTGTAACCGATTCGGTGGAAGGGGTTGTTCCTGAGTTCCTTACGTTACTGCACGGGGTTATTGATTCACCTGATATACCCTTAAATGTTTCCAGAAGTTATTTGCAGAGTGATTCCAACGTTAAAAAAATTTCTTCCCATATCACGAAGAAAGTTTCCGACCGGCTTATGGATATTTTCAAGAAAGACAGGATGGAATTTGAGAAAAAATGGGACGATCTGAAAATATTTATCGAGTATGGAATGATAAGTGATGAAAAATTCTATGACCGTGCTAAGGATTTTACATTGTTTAAGAACACAGATGGTAAATACTTTACATTTGAAGAGTATGAAAAGCTTATAAAAGATAATCAGACTGACAAGCACAAAAACCTGATATATCTGTATTCCACTGATACCGAAAAACAGTACTCTTTTATTGAATCGGCCAGATCCAGAGGATATGATGTGCTGGTAATGGATGGACAGCTGGATACTCATTTTATTAACCATCTTGAAACGAAATTCAAAGATTCCAGATTTGTCCGTGTTGACTCAGATGTAATTGATAAGATTATTTTAAAGGAGGAAAGTACTGAATCAAAATTGTCTACCGAACAACAAAATGATCTTTCCGTTATTTTTCGCAGTGTACTCCCCGATAAACCTGCATTTATGGTTTCATTTGCGAATATGAGCGAAAATGATAATCCTGTTACTATAACCCAGTCCGAATTCATGAGACGAATGAAAGATATGTCAAGTATGGGTGGAGGAATGGGTATTTATGGAGAAATGCCGGATAGCTATAATTTGGTGGTCAATACGAATCACCCCCTTATAGTTAAAGTTGCTGAAGAAAAGGAGAAGGTTGCAGGCCCGGATTTGAAAAAAATAAATGAAAAAATCGATCCTATAAAAGCCAGCAAGGAGGAACTTGAAAAGACCAATGATAAAAAGAAAGAAGAGGAGATAAGTCAGGAAGAAAAGGACCGCCTGGAGGATCTCAGTAATAAACTGGGTGAGATGGAAAAGAAAAGAGAGGATGTTTTAAAAAAGGTTGCCGAAGAAAACAAACTGGTGAAGCAACTTATAGATCTTGCTCTTTTGTCAAATAACATGCTCAGCGGCGAGGACCTGTCCCGGTTCGTAAAACGCAGTATAGATCTAATGTAGAACCTTGATAGAGATATTTTTTCTGCAGTCCGTTATATTTATTATAGCGGACTGTTTTTTTGTTGCAGATTTGTCTATTTTTGAAAAGATAAGACCGATTAATGAATTGTAAGATCATGACATGAGCAAGATAGTTATTGCTTTATCCATAATTTTTTTACTTTCTGCTCAAACAACGGCTGCATCGAAGCATCCGCAATTACGCTATATTTCTCTTGACGCCGGCTTAAATATGGCAGGAATCCGTTCTTCAGACAGGTATGACAATCACGCGAAAAAATTTGGACCTGCTCTGCGTATATCCGGAAACTATTCTTTCAGCGATTCCCGGTCTATTGGCGCTTCACTGGCTTTCGAGCCTAAAGGTTCAGTTGATCCCGTACATGACATCAAAACTAACCTTGGTTATCTGACCCTGCCGGTATATTTTAAATTTGTTACAGGCAAGGATCCACGACTGTTTTTTGTATCCGGGGTATATGCGTCAAAGTTATTATTTGCCGGCAGGCGTGGAGAGCATTATATTGATGGTCAGCTGACTGCTGTAAATGAAACGGTGACACATGAATTCAGTGCTTTTGACTTCGGTTTGACAGCGGGAGGAGGAATAATGGTAAAGTTGTATGAAGACTTTGACTTTTTGGTTTCCGGAAATTTATCTGCCGGATTAGTTAATATTGCCAAATATTCCGGTCAGAACCCAAAAAATTATACTATTACTATCAGTATAGGCTATATTTACTACATAGGGTTCAGATAAAAAGTGCCGGAAAGAAATATTATTTATTTATCAACAGAATCAGAAAAGCTCTTTGATCTCTTTTTTAATGAAGTCGATTGCAACATCTGTTGGTGAATCGTCTTTGTCAATTATCTCTTCAAGTATAGTTTGACTAAGTTTGATAGAAGGAGATCCTGGATCTATACTTTTAGCTGCCGTGTTAATAATATTTATAAGGCTGCTCCGTGCGTTTTTTATGATTTCCCAGCTTTCTTTGCTGACATATACCTGTTGAGTAAGGTTATGTTCAAACTCTGCACGAATTGCTGAGAGTAATTCGGAGTGAAGCTGCCTGCTGGTCATTCCCTGGCGGTTTACTCTCAGTAAGAGTGATTCGGGTGATATCCGTTCCAGAAAAAGCACAAGACGCTCGTATGCCTGCATCCTTACAGGGAGGATGTAATGTTCATTTTTAAATAACAGATCAATTTTTTTTATCTTTTGATCATTTTCAAGAAATTTCCGGATAAGAAAGTATGCCGTTAGAAATACTATAATTGCCGGCAATGTATATTTCAATATTTCGGTTAATTCTGACATATGAATTATTTTATCTTGCAATAATAATTATTTTTTGTCCACAATGCTTCAAGGATGCATTATTTTTCTAATTTTATGGGGCCGGTTTTTCAGTTTTTTGGCTTTTATCAAGAGTAAATTATAAATAACATAAAATATTATGCAACATTTGTCAAAAAGAATAAAAAAACTTTCTGATTCCCAAACAATGGCTATGAATCAGAAGAGTACGGATCTGCAAAGCAAGGGAGTGGATATCATTAATTTAAGTGTCGGCGAGCCCGATTTCCATACTCCGCAACATGTGAAAGAAGCTGCAAAGAAAGCCATTGACGATAACTTCTCATTCTATTCTCCGGTAGGCGGATTTCCTGAACTAAAGCAGGCTATTTCTGATAAATTCATCAAAGAAAACGGACTGGAATACAGTCCCGCTAATATTATTGTCTCCAATGGTGCCAAACACTCACTGGCCAATGCCCTGATGGTTCTGATAGATGATGGAGATGAGGTAATTGTTCCTGCTCCCTATTGGGTAAGCTATGTTGAGCTGGTTAAACTTGCCGGGGGAGAGAATGTGATCATCAATACCAATATTGAAAATAATTTCAAAATTTCAGCCAGCCAGTTAGAAAAGGCAATAACTCCAAAGACACGGGCATTATTATTATGTTCACCTGGAAATCCCACAGGAAATGTTTACACCAAAGATGAACTTGCTGAAATTGCAGAAATACTTACCAGGTATCCTGATATTTTTATCATCTCAGACGAAATTTATGAACATATAAATTTTAGTGGAAAGCACGAAACCATCGCAAGTTTTGAAGCGATAAGGGACCGGGTTGTAATTATTAACGGAGTTTCAAAGGCATATGCTATGACCGGATGGAGAGTAGGTTATCTTGCTGCCCCACAATGGATTGTTAAAGCTTGCAGTAAGTTGCAGGGGCAATTTACTTCCGGTGCTTCATCAATCGCCCAGAAAGCTGCTGTAGCAGCACTTTGCGGAGACAACTCCTATACTGAAAAAATGAACGAGGCTTTTTTAAGGCGTCGTGATCTGGTTATTGATCTTGCCGGTAAAATTGAAGGGATAAGAATTTCCAAACCGGAAGGTGCTTTTTATATATTTCCAGATATAAGCAGGTATTGCGGACTAGAATACGAGGGTAAAGTAATTAAAGATGATAATGACTTTTGTCTTTTCCTTTTGGAATATGCTAATGTTGCTGCCGTGCCCGGTGAAGCATTCGGCGCCCCTATGCATATCAGGATGTCCTATGCTACCAGTGATGAAAGATTAACCGAAGCGTTTAAAAGGATTGAGAAATCATTGAAGAAGTTAAAGTAGAATAAAAAAAATTATACATGCATTGCCTTGTTTCTCACGTGTGCAAGGCAGGTTAATTAAATTAATATTCAATTAGTTATATTTTTCACGGAATTGAATTTCCGTATTTATAACCCATGGATCCCCCAGTTTTGTACATGTCTTTTTGTGTCACACGGTAACATGGGGATTCATCTGTTAATATATATCAGATGTGACTTTTATAATTTTTTATTATCTTCACTACCTTGAAGATTTAACCGAGGATATTTTTGATCTTTTCCAGGATATTGTCAATGTCAACTGGTTTATTTATATAATCAACCGCACCCATTTCAATGGAGGCTTTCTGATCGGCACTATCAATTTTAGCAGTCAGCATTATTACTGGGATATCTTTGGTCGCATCATCGGAGACTATCTTTTCAAGAACTTCCATTCCGTCCATTCTGGGCATCATTATATCCAGAAGGATAAGATCGGGTTTTTCTTCCTTTATCATGTTAAGTCCCTCTTTGCCACTAAAGGCAACGAGAACTGTAAATTTTTCATCTTCGAGGATATTTTGGAGAAGCAGGTTATTAACTGATGAATCATCTATTAAAAGTATCTTTTTTTGTTCTATTGTCATTATGTGAAATTTTAGAATAAAACGACTTTCATACTTTGATAAGTATGTATAAAAGTATTAAATGCACTGATAACATGCAAGAAATTTAAAATATTCTGCAAACTTAAAATGATTAAAATTTGATTTATCCAAACGTAATGATTTTTTACCAATACTCTTGTTCTTTTTAATAAAATATTTTTCGTGATTATATCATTACTGTTAAAAATTCATGTAACCCGATATATTACCAGTATAATCAATTTCTCATGCTGTTATTAGTTCTCCTAACTATATTATTTGGATGAAAAATTCATGTATATTTACCATACACTATTTCAAATTCTTTATATGGTTGATAAGGAAAAGATTAATAATGCAGTACGGTTTCTGAAAAGTGGGATATGGAGGGTTCCACTGGATGAACTTTCTCCGGTCAAGGCTTTTTTTATAAGACAATTGCAGATTCTTATTGTTGCTCTCAGAGGCCTGAGCGAAGATAAGATATATCTTCATGCATCAGCACTGACTTTTTTCACCCTACTGTCTATTGTACCTATAATTGCAATGGCATTTGGAATTGCAACAGGTTTTGGGCTTGAAGAATATTTGGAGGACCAGCTTGAAAAAGCTTTCATGGGCAGGGAGGAAGTTCTTGAATGGATTATGGAATTCTCTCATTCATTACTTGAAGCAACAAAAGGAGGAGTAATGGCCGGAGTAGGTATTGTGATTCTTTTTTATACAATTATGAAAGTATTGAATCACATTGAAGCATCGTTCAATGAAATTTGGCAGATAAGCAGAGAGAGGAGCTTTTCCAGGAAATTTGCCGACTATTTTTCAATGATGCTGATCGCTCCGTTTCTTATCATTCTCTCCAATGTGGCAACTGTCTATTTATCCACGCAAATAGAAGAAATTGCTGCGCAAATTGCTCTTTGGGGACTGTTCAACCCTGTTCTTATGACAGTAGCAAAATTTGTACCTTATATTCTGGTCTGGATATTATTTACCATACTTTATATGATAATGCCAAATACCAGGGTTAAATTCAGTTCGGCTATTATTGCCGGTATTATGGCAGGAACCATATTTCAACTGGTGCAATGGGGATACATTCATTTCCAGGTTGGGGTAGCACGTTATGGAGCAATATACGGAAGCTTTGCGGCCTTGCCTCTATTACTTCTGTGGATGCAGGTTAGCTGGGTAGTGGTGCTTTTCGGAGCTGAACTTTCATTTGCCAATCAGAATGTTGAGCAATATGAATATGAAACCGAATCACTCAATATGAGTATATATAACCGCAGGCTGATCACTTTATATATTACTCATTTACTGGTGAAAAATTTTGAATCGGGACAACCACCCTATACAGCTAGACAAATAAGCAATGAACTTGAAATTCCCATAAGACTAACGAGGGAGATACTTGATGATTTGTTGGAGATTAATATAGTCAATGAGGCCAGAACTGCATATACAAAGGATGCGGCATACCAGCCTGCAATAGACATTCATAAAATAAGTGTTAAATTCCTTACCGACAAACTTGATCATCGCGGTATGAACGTGCTTGTTGCCAAAAAAACCGGTGAGATCGCCAGGCTGAAGGAAATTATGAGATCTTTTAATACGGCGCTAGAAAAATGTCCGGCAAATATACTGCTAAAGGATATTTAATTTCATCTGCAGCTCTTAGTGTAACTGGTAGCTCAGTGTCCTTTGGGCACTGAGGGTCGTGGCGGGGCTTTGCCCGAAAGGCATGTGTAACTAAAAAAACCGCTGAGTATTTTTTAGTGTTACTCAGGTTAATGAGGATGTCTATATATACTCCATAATCCGTCCTGAAATCTGCAGAAGTGAGATCTCGGCAAGTTTTGTCTGGTACTGTATGGAAAGCAGTCTTTCTTCCGCTTCCAAAAGGCTTACCTGTATTTCTCTCAGTTCAATGCCGGAAAGGGCTCCCAGCCTGTAACGTTCAAATGCAATATCCACGTTTTCCCTTGCTATTTCCAGGTTCTCGTACTCCATTTCTAGTAATCTGAGATTGTTCTCGTAGGCTCTGAATATGGTAGTAAGTTCAGCTTTTATCTCCTGCTGGATCTGTTGATGGGAAAGTTCGGTGCTTTCAATTTGTATTGCTGCGTTAGCAAGCTCTCTGCGCCGGTT
This sequence comes from uncultured Bacteroidales bacterium, assembly GCA_964520585.1. Taxonomy (GTDB): domain Bacteria; phylum Bacteroidota; class Bacteroidia; order Bacteroidales; family PUMT01; genus PXAP01. The sequence continues at coordinate 19,309 of CAZFOO010000041.1, read as the reverse complement.
AAAACCATCGAAAAGATTTATGCCGACAGTCAGTCCGATATTGCTCCCCAATGTTTGCTGACTTGGCACTGAACCGGCCTGGGAGGTGTTAATTCTGTATCCATATCCGGCATTAAAGCTGACATAAGGATAGGTGCGTGATTTAATGATTTTTCTGTCGTATTCTGATATAGTCTGACCACCTGAGGAAATAAGCAGGTCCGTATTTTGCTCTAATGTCAGTGTACTGAGTTCTTCATAATCAAGGAATTTATCTACGGTTATGATAGTATCTGCAGTAACTGTAAGTACATCAAAATTATCGGAGCCTGTCAGCTCGTTCAGACGTATCTGTGAAGCACGGATAACTTCATGCTGACGTGCAAGCCTTGAACTATCGGCGTTGAGAAAGACTCTGGACTGAAGCATCTGAAGGCGGGATCCAGAACCTAGCTCATATCGTTCCTGATCTATCCGGTATCTTTCTCTTGAAAGTGACACTGAATACTCCAGATTGTTTAATTGCCGGTTCTGGCTGATGAGATTATAATACTCACTTGCAGTCCGCGCTATAAAGCGTTCCAGACTAAGCCTGGTGCTTAGTTCGCCCTGAGATCTTAACTCTTCCAGCCGGCTGTAGGTTGTCTGAACCCTGAATCCGCTGAACAGGCTCCAGCGCAGGTCGAGACCGGCATTTGTCGTAGCGTTGTATATTCCGGTACTGCTTCTTGTATGCCTGGTACTTAGATCAAGCACCGGCAGATAACCGGCATTTCCATAAGCCAGGTTGTTTTCAGCTATTTCCTGACTATTACGGGCTATCCGCAAAGAATAATTATTTTCAAGTCCTTTACTAATAAACTCACTCAGTTCATACTTTTCCTGTCCACCGGCATCAATAATATTTATAAGAACTACCAGATTAAGCAGCAGCAGTTGACGTAGCTTCATTTTCTTTTGACTTTGTTTCACTTGATACATATGTATAAATTGCAGGTACAACATAAAGAGTAAGGAATGTGGAAACCAGGAGTCCACCGATCACAGCAACACCCATTGCTATCCTGCTCTGGGCACCTTCACCAAGTCCCAGTGTCAGAGGAACTATTCCAAGTATAGTGGAAATGCTTACCATGAGAATAGGCCTGAATCTGGCAGCAGCAGCATATTTGATAGCGTCTATTTTTTTCATGCCAGCCTGCTTTCTCTGGTTGGCGAACTCTACAAGCAGGATGCCATTTTTCGATACAAGCCCGATCAGCATAATGATACCTATCTGGCTGAAAATATTCATTGTTATATTGAAATACCACATGAATAAAAGGGCACCGGTAAGTGCCAGAGGCACCGTCATCATAACAATAAGTGGATCCTTGAAACTCTCGAACTGAGCTGCTAAGACAAGAAAGATCAATACAAGCGCAAGCACGAATGCAAAAAGAAGACTTGATGCACTTTCACGAAAATCCTTGGAATCACCTGCCAGGGCAGTACGGAATGTATCGTCGAGAACTTCGTCGGAGATCCTGTCCATTTCGTCAAGTGCGGGACCAATGGTCCAGTCATCCGCCAGTCCGGCAGAAACGGTTGCCGACACGAACCGGTTGTACCTGTACAATTGAGGAGGAGCAGTTTCTTCTGTAAGGGTGACAAGGTTGTCGAGCTGTATCATTTCTCCGCTGTTGCTTCTTACGTATAGTGATTTAAGATCCAGAGGCTTGTTTCTGTCATCTCTCTGCATCTCACCGAGTATCTGGTATTGTTTGCCGTTCATGAAGAAATATCCGAAACGCTGTCCACTAAGTGCAAGTTGTAATGTTTGTCCTATATTTTGTGTAGAAACACCCATCAGCACGGCCTTCTCCCTGTTAAGATGTATCTGCAGCTCTGGCCTTGTGAATTTAAGATTTACATCTGCCATTTGAAATGCCGGACTTTCATTTACTTTTTCCATGAATGCAGGGATCACCTCCCTGAGCTTTTCTATGCTTGTTGCCTGCAGAACATACTGAACCGGCAGACCGGATCTGCGTCCGCCAAAGGTTGATTGCTGCATTACCCTGGCCATACCCACGGTCTTTGTGCGCACTGATGCTGTTACATCTCTTGCAATTTCCATCTGGCTTCTTTCGCGATCTCCGGGAGAGTTGAGCAGGACGCGGACAAAGCTCCAGTTGCCGCGTGTCAGGGCAAGGATTCCTCTGCGTTCATTTTCGGGCACGACATCGGTGGCCATCTGTGCTATCTCTTCATTATAGTCCAGGGACATTTCATAAGTAGCACCTTCAGGCATTGATATATTTACAATTACCTGGGAGCGATCTTCCAGAGGGGCCATTTCTGATGGTATGACCAGCCAGAGAAAAATTATGATGACCAATGATCCGCCTATTATCAAGAAGGTAAGTCTCCGGTTTTCGAGGAATGTTTCCAGTGAATTTTTATAACGGTTGTTTAGATTTTCAAAAAATCTTTCGGTCAACTCATAAAACCTTCCATGCTTCTTTTTACCCGGCTTTAGTAATTTGGTTGCCAACATGGGTGTGAAGGAGAGGGCAGCAAAGGATGATATTGCGACGGCCCCTGCTATGACAATGCTGAATTCCCTGAACAACCGGCCGGTCTGCCCCTCCATGAAAACAATGGGAAAGAAAACAGCGATAAGTGTTATTGTTGTTGCGATAATAGCAAAGAAAATCTCTTTAGAACCCTCCAGTCCAGCCTGAACCGGCTGCATGCCTTTTTCGATCTTGGTATATATATTTTCCATCATAACGATGGCATCATCAACTACCAGTCCGATAGCAAGGACAATAGCTAGTAACGTAAGAACATTTATTGTAAACCCTGCCAGATACATAATAAAAAATGAACCTATCAGAGATACCGGGATAACAAGAATGGGTATAAGGGTTGTACGCCAGTCCCTGAGAAAGAAGAAAATCACCATTACAACAAGGAAAAAGGCAATAAATATTGTATTTCTAACCTCCATTATGGAAGAACGGATAAACTGGGTATTGTCAAACCCGATATCAATAATAACATCATCAGGAAGATCCCTTTCCATCATGGCCAGGCGATTGTAAACTTCATCGGCAATTTCTATGTGGTTTGAACCGGGCTGAGGCACTATAGCTGTCCCTACCATAGGGATACCGTCTCTTTTCATAATACCCCTGATATCCTCCGGACCAAGTTCGGCACGTCCCACGTCAGAAAATCGCACTATCTGGTCGCCGGACTGGTAAATTACCATGTCATCGAATTCGCGGGGACTGGTCATCAGACCCAGAGTCCGTATTGTCAGCTCTGTGGTATTACCTTCAATACTTCCTGCCGGAAGTTCTACATTTTCACGTTGTATTGCATTGCGGACATCCAGAGGGGTCAGGCCATAACCTGCAAGTTTAACAGGATCCAGCCAGAGTCTCATTGCCCATCTTTTTTCCCCCCATATCAGCACTGCACTTACTCCATCAATGGTCTGCAGCTGCTCCTTTAAAGTAAGATCTGCAATTTCAGAGAGTTCCAGCAAAGACCGCTCGGCACTCTGTACGTTAATGAACATTATTGGACTGGCATCTGCATCTGCTTTGGCAACCACCGGGGGGTCGGCATCACGGGGAAGTCGCCTTTGTGCCTGTGCAACCTTGTCACGTACATCATTGGCTGCCGTCTCCATATCTACAGTGAGTTCAAACTCCACAGTAATACTGCTGCTTCCCTGGCGACTGGTGCTGGTCAACGACCGGATACCGGGAACGGCATTTATTGCCTGCTCCAGTGGTTCGGTTATCTGTGTTTCTATAACATCGGAGTTGGCTCCCGGATAAGATGCCCTTACATTGATTATGGGTGGGTCAACACTTGGAAACTCCCGGACTCCGAGAAAGGTCATGCCGATTCCGCCGAAAATGATTATCAGTATAACAAATACCGAAGCCAGTACCGGCCTTTTAATACTTATTGATGAAAGACTCATGAGCAGTGGTTATTAGTTTCCGTTGGTATTGAGCTGATAGATATCTACCGGCATATTGGGCCTTAACTGCATAACTCCTGAGGTTAGCAGGGTATCACCAAATTCAAGTCCCCTTGTTACTTCAATTTGTGACTCGGTGCGCAGTCCGATAGTTACATATTGTGGCTGGGCATACCCTGACCGGTAGACAAAAACTTTTTCACCTTCCATTTCAGGAATAATTGCTTCAGTGGGTATTGCAACCGCATTATCTGTTTCCGATAACTGAAGGGTTATGCCCGTGAAACGTCCAGGCTGCAATTCTTCATTCACATTAGGATAGAGTGCCCTTACAACGACCGTACGGGTTCCCACGTCAATTTTCGGTTCAACAGCATATACACTTGCATTAAAAGTATCGGCAATCCCGTCAACCCTGAAAGAAATAGGAAACCCCGGGGCAATTTCACCTGAATACCTTTCAGGAACCGAAAATTCAATTTTCAGGGGCTTGTTTTTTACCAGTCTGGCGATTTTTGTGTTGGGATTAACGTAACTCCCTTCACTCAGATGTCTTAATCCGACAACTCCATCAAAAGGTGCATTCAGCTCGGTTTCGGCTATTCTTGCTTCTATCAGGGCAATGTCAGCCTTTATAACTTCCAGTTCGGTTACTACCTGATCATAAGCTTCCTGACTTATAGCATCCCTTCCAAGAAGGCTTTTCTGCCGGAATTCTCTTTCTTCTGCCATTCTTTTCTGGGCTTCCAGTTTTTGCAGCTGGGCCTGCAACGGGCGGTCATTTATTTTGGCCATGAGATCACCCCTTTTTACATGGGTACCTTCATCGAAGTGTATAGCTACAATTCTTCCCGAGGTCTCAAATGAAAGATCTGTCTCTTCATCAGCCATGAGCGTACCTGTACTGTTGATCATTTCATTCAGATGCTGGGGGGTAATTACCATGCCCTGCACATTAAGTGCCTGGGGTCCACTTTGCTGTGCTGGACCATTCCCGGCAGGAGAATTGCTGTTGACGGCCAGAAGAGGTTTAATCTTTGGATATAAGACTATTCCTAAAACAGCAACAATTATAGAAGTGTATATAATTGTTTTAAAGCTTTTCTTTGTTGTCATTCTATTTGTGATAATGAGTTTTTTTTATTGCCTTACCATAATATTCTTAGAGCTTAAAAGCCTTAAAGGTTTAATCAGGTAATTTAGATGTGCCGGGTATTGCTTTAATAATATTTGCAAATTTATCATTCGTAATGTTAATAACACTAACGGGTAAACAATGTTTCCACACATGTTAAGGTTAAAATAGTTTTTTAGCTATTAAGTAGCATAAATACAGCTATATAGGCATAATATAATTTATCCTAAATTTTGTTAAAGTCCACGTTGCCTGATGTGACAATTATTACCTGCTTAACCGTAAACTATTTTTTGTACTTAAGGCGGAGGCTGTTGGTTACAACCGAAACTGAGCTGAAAGCCATGGCAGCACCTGCGATCATCGGATTCAGAAGGAATCCTGTAAATGAATAAATAATGCCTGCTGCTATTGGTATTCCTGTTATATTATAAATAAATGCCCAGAACAGGTTTTGCCTGATTATCCTGACCGTATTATGCGAAAGTCTAAGTGCTGCCGGTATTTTCTCGATATCTCCCTTTATAATGGTAATGCCCGCGCTTTCCATTGCAATGTCAGTCCCCGATCCCATTGCAATACCCACATCGGCCCTAGTGAGAGCCGGTGAATCGTTTATCCCGTCACCTGCCATGGCGACAAGGTGGCCGGCGGACTGAAGCTTCTTGATGTAATCAAGCTTATCTTCCGGAGAGACATTTGCTGTGAAACTGTCTATTCCAGCTTTTTTGGCAATTATTTCAGCGGTACCCTGATTATCCCCTGTAAGCATATGAACTTCCAGCCCCATTTGTTTCAATGATCTAACTGCTGAAACAGCATTATCTCTGAGGTTGTCGGTAATTGCCAGAACAGCAGCTCACTCCCCGTCTACTGAAATATAGACCAAAGTTTTGCCCTGACTTTCATATTCCCTGGCTTTTTCCTGTATTTTATCTGTTAAATTTACTTTTCGTTCTTCCATCAGCTTAATACTTCCTGCCAGAAAGCCGGACCCGTTTTTGGTAAATTCGATTCCCTGACCGGTTATGCTGCTGAAAGAATCTATTTTTTCGGGAATTATATTTTTTTGATGGAAATATCTGGTTACAGCCTGTCCAAGTGGATGTTCGGAGCGGGATTCTGCTTCAAGCAGCAAAGCTTCCGAATATCCAGGCCGGTTAAAACCGGGATCGGTATAGTAATCAGTAACCACTGGTTTACCGATGGTAAGGGTACCCGTTTTATCCAGGATAACTATATCCAGGTTTCTTGCTGTTTCAAGACTCTGAGCGTCTCTTATCAATATTCCGTTATCGGCACCTTTTCCTATCCCAACCATCAGTGCGGTTGGTGTTGCCAGTCCCAGTGCACATGGACAGGCAATTATAAGTACCGATACCGAGGTGATAATGGCGAAAGTGTGGGAAGGTTCGGGACCGGTGAAGTACCATACCAAAAAAGTAATAAGGGCAATGATCATTACTGCCGGTACGAAAATACCGGCAACTTTGTCCACTGTTCTTTGTATCCTGGCCCTGCTTCCCTGCGCCTCCCGGACCAGCCTGATGATCCTGGCAAGCACGGTATCTGAACCTACTTTTTCGGCAATGAATGTAAAGCTTCCTGCACCGTTGATGGTTGAGCCTGTAACATTTTCACCGGGACTTTTTTCTACCGGCATCGATTCACCGGTTATCATACTTTCATCCACCCAGGCAGTGCCTTCATGAACCACTCCGTCAACCGGAATTTTTTCTCCGGGTCTTACCATTACAAGGTGACCTGGTTTTACCTTTTCTGCCGCGATCTCCTCAACTTTGTCATCTACAATTATACGCGCGGACTTTGGTTGCAAATCCATTAATTTTTTAATAGAAGCAGAGGTTTTGGATTTGGCCCTTTCCTCCAGATAACGTCCCATCAGGATGAATGTAATTATAACTGCCGAAGCTTCATAATAGACATGGGGCTGATGTCCTCTTTCCAGGAAGTATTCGGGAAAAAGGGTATTGAATATGCTGAACAGAAAGGCAGATCCAGTGCCCACTGCTACAAGTGTGTCCATATTTGCCGAAGGAATGCGGGCTTTTTTCCAGGCAATTATGAAAAAATCCCTGCCATAAACAGTCATGACCGGAAAGGTAAGTACCATCATTATCCAGTTGGCATAGGCAGCATTCATAAAGAACATCCCGTAAATGAAAACAGGTATTGACAAAACAGCAGCGCCGGTAAGCTTTTTCCTGAGCGATGCCAGCTTTTTTGCTTCCCTTTCTTCTTGTTCAGTGCCATTGATTTCGCGGGACTGTATAAGGGAATAACCTGCCTGACTGATACTTTCACTAAGAGCCTCAAAGGTGGTTTTACTATTATCGTATTCAACCAGGACGCTGTTATCTGATAAATTCACGTTTGCCTTGTTCACTCCTTCCTTATTTGCCAGAATATTCTGAACACTTCCTGCACAGGAGGCGCATGACATGCCTTCAACAGCCCATGTATTTTTTACCAGGCTCATTGTAACTCCTCGATTTTATAACCTGCAGCAGTTATCAGGTCGATTATTTCTTCTTTGTTAATGTTTTCTCCTTCTACCCTTAGTATTCTGTCCGGACTTTTCAGATCGACATTCCATTGTGCAATCCTTGATTCCTTGTCCAGAAAAGGTGTTACTGCAGATTTGCATGCGTTGCAATTTATGTTTGTTTTAAATGCTAATTTCTCCATGATTGTGATTTGATGTTTAAACCTGATTCTCTTTTGTGTTGTTTTTAAATAATAACAATAATTTGTACAACTGGTTCAATGTCTGGTATTATTGATAATGTAGATATATATATAACTAAAATCGATTCTGTTTATTTTTTATAATCTGCATAATTATAATTTATAATGTACCTCTTCTTTCTGGAGGTGACGAATATCGGTATTATGGCGCTGATGATACAATAACGGGCTCAGAAGTTTTCTGAAAGTACAAAAGGCCGGCGATAATCAATTTACCGGGCGGGAGATAAGGATGCCGAGAGAGATTTGGTATAAACAGCATTATTTTTTGTGATATTAAAATAAATTGCATAATATTGCATACTGATAAAAGACAAATAATGTTGGATAATTCTACATACAAAAATCTCAATTTTCATCATCATCATTTTGATATGAGATAGGTATGCAGAAAGATCTACAAAGAAGATGAATTTATAAAAAAGGCCTGCATACTGTTTGCAGGCCTTTTTTATAAATTATTATTATTAATAATTGTTATTACAACACAAATGGAAAAACTAAAGATCGCGATTCAGAAGTCAGGAAGATTAAGCGAAAAATCTCTTGATATAATTACCGAAGCCGGAATAAATCTTGTTAATGGCTCAAGGAAGCTAATTTCAATATCATCAAATTTTCCGATGGAGATTCTTTATCTCCGTGACGATGATATTCCTCAATATGTTGCTGACGGGGTTGCTGACGCGGGCATTGTCGGCGAAAATGTATTAATTGAGTCGGGGCATAATCTCGAAATACTTGAACGCCTAGGTTTTGCGCGTTGCAGATTGTCCCTGGCCGTCCCCAAATCAGTTGATTACCGTGGACCGGAATATTTTGCAGGAAAAAAAATAGCAACATCATATCCTAATATCCTTAGGAACTATCTTTCCGGCAATAATATACCTGCCGAGATACATGTCATAAACGGATCGGTGGAAATTGCCACTGGCATTGGTCTTGCTGATGCAATCTTTGATATAGTAAGTTCAGGAAGTACACTTATAAGCAACGGATTAAAGGAAGTTGAACAGGTTATGGGTTCAGAGGCCCTTTTACTTGCTTCTCCGTTAATGAATAAAATTAAGAAGGAAATAGCCGGCGAATTTATCTTCAGGCTGAGAACCGTTCTTGCAGCCAGAAATAACAAGTATATTCTGCTTAACGCACCTAATAATAAACTGGAGCAGATAATTAGCCTGCTGCCCGGGATGAAAAGTCCCACAGTTCTTCCACTCGCTCTTGAAGGCTGGAGTTCGGTTCACTCCGTGGTGAATGAGAATGAATTCTGGCAGGTGATCGGAAAATTGCGTGAATATGGTGCCGAAGGTATTCTGGTCATACCTATAGAAAAAATGATGGTCTAACTTAAAATAAAGGTTATGCAAATAATTATTAATCCACCATCTGAACAGTGGGACGAACTATGTAGCCGTCCATTGCTGGAGAATTCCAAACTTGAAAAGGACGTGAAGTTGATAATGGATGAAGTACGGCAAGGGGGGGATAAGGTTCTGAAGGAATATAGTCGCCGCTTTGATGGTGTGGAAACCATTAATATTAAAGTTTCTGCCGAAGATATTGAATCATCCGGGAAATTCCTTGACGAAAGGCTGAAAGATGCCATCAGTCTGGCAGCAAAAAACATTGAAACTTTCCATTCGGCCCAGTTACCTGCCGGAGTTAGTGTAACCACCATGCCAGGTGTTGATTGCAGTCTGAGACATCTTCCCATAGAAAAAGTGGGACTTTATATACCGGGAGGAACGGCGCCTCTTTTTTCTACAGTACTGATGCTTGGTATTCCTGCACGTATAGCCGGTTGCAGGGAAGTAGTCCTTTGTACCCCTCCGGGACAATCCGGCAAGATCCACCCGGCGATCTTATATGCCGCCCACCAGTCCTCTATCACATCGGTATACATGGTAGGAGGTGCGCAGGCTATAGCTGCTATGGCCTGGGGTACTGAAAGTATACCAAGAGTTGATAAAATATTCGGACCAGGTAACCAGTGGGTGACGATGGCCAAACAGCTGGCTGCCAGTTCAGGAATTGCTATTGATCTTCCGGCAGGTCCTTCTGAAGTTACTGTTGTAGCGGACAGATCTGTTCCTCCTGAGTTTCTGGCTGCCGACCTGCTGTCCCAGGCAGAACACGGTGCCGACAGCCAGGTTATGCTTGTTACCACCGATGAAGGAGTAATAGAACCGGTAAGTATTGAAATTGAACGTATGATGAATCGCCTGCCCCGTAAAGATATTGCAATAAAAGCTCTTGAATTCTGCCGGATGATTGTATTCCGGGATTATGATGTACTGATGGACTTTGTGAATGCTTATGCTCCTGAACATCTTATACTGGCGACTGATAATTATATGGAGCTTGCAGATAAGGTTTTGAATGCGGGGTCTGTTTTTCTTGGTAATTTTACGCCCGAAAGTGCGGGGGACTATGCCTCGGGAACCAACCATACCCTGCCTACCAATGGTTTTGCCAGGGCCTGGAGTGGCGTTGGAACTGGTGCTTTTATGAAAAGAATCAGTTTCCAGGAAGTTTCTGCCGGGGGGTTGAAGGTATTAGGTCCAATGGTCGAATTCATGGCACAGGCAGAACAGCTGGAGGCACACCGCCAGGCGGTAAAGGTAAGGCTTGATTATCTGACTAACAAAAATAATTCTTCATGGGATCAATCAATTCACTGATAAGGAGCAATATAAGAGAGATGCGGCCTTATTCGTCTGCCAGAGATGAATTTGAGGGAGAAGAAGCTGTCTTTCTCGATGCGAATGAAAATCCCTATTTTTCTCCGCTTAACAGGTATCCTGATCCCCATCAGCGAAAGCTGAAAAAGATAATATCTCAAATGAAAAGGGTTAAGGAGGAAAACATTTTCCTTGGTAACGGAAGTGATGAGGCTATAGATTTATTGATAAGAGCTTTCTGTGAGCCAGGGAAAGATAATATCGTTTCTATAGACCCAACCTATGGAATGTATGAAGTTGCAGCTGCAATCAACGGAGTGGAATACAGGAAGGCTTCTTTGAATAGTGATTTTAAACTGGATTCCGGTGAGATCAGAAATAGAGCGGATATGAATACTAAAATGATTTTTTTATGCTCACCCAATAACCCGACTGGCAATAGTTTCGGCTTTAATGAGATACAAAAGTTGTTGTCCTGGCATAGTGGACTGATGGTTATTGATGAGGCTTATATCGATTTTTCGGACAAGTCCGGCTTTCTTTCAGAAATGGCAAATATACCTGAGCTGGTCATACTTCAGACCCTCTCCAAAGGATGGGGCAGGGCAGGAATAAGGCTCGGAATGGCATTTGCATGTAATGAGATAATAAATATAATGAATAAGATCAAGCCGCCCTACAATATCAATACTCTTACTATTAACGAAGCGGTAAATACCCTTGAGAATAAAGATGAGAAAGAAAGGCGTGTCAGAACGATAATTTCAAACAGAAGTTTTCTGGAGAAGAAGCTGTCACAATTTAAAACTGTAAGGAAGATCTATCCCTCGGATGCGAATTTTTTACTGATTCGTGTTGAAAATGCTGATGAGTTATATAATTGGTTGTCCCATAAAAACATCATAGTACGTAACCGTTCCACCGCAACCGGATGTGAAAACTGCTTGCGGATAACTGTTGGCACAATGAATGAAAATGAACAACTGCTGGATGCATTGCATGAATATCAGTCCGGAAACTAAAGTTTTTCTTTTTAATAATGGCTTGAAGCGATCATCTTATAAACCATAATATTTTTTTCACTTTTATTATCATCATACCAATACTGCATGAAGAAAGCACTTTTTATTGACCGCGACGGAACTTTAATCGTTGAACCGCCTGATGATTACCAGGTGGATTCTCTGGAAAAACTTGAATTTCTTCCCGGTGTTTTCAGGGCTATGTACAATATTGCCATGAATCTTGATTATGAACTTGTTATTGTGACCAATCAGGATGGACTTGGTACGGACAGCTATCCGGAAGAGGATTATTTGCTGGTGCAGCAAAAAATGCTCAGGGCTTTTGAAAATGAGGGTGTGATATTCAATGATATATTGGTGGATAGGTCTTTTCCCGGAGATAAACTGCCGACAAGAAAACCTGAGACCGGACTTTTATCCAAATACCTTAAGGGTGATTATGATCTTGCCGGTTCCTGGGTTATAGGAGACCGGCTTACAGATATTCAACTTGCAGCTAATCTTGGTGCAAAGGGAATACTTCTTGGTGGCCAGGAGAGGAGGGAGGAGTTAGATAGGGCCTCTCTCGGGGAGGTATGCGGACTAATCAGTAATAGCTGGGATGAAATATCGGCTTTTCTGATAAAGCCTGAAAGAAGTGCTTTTGTAGAACGGAAGACATCGGAGACTGAAATTTCGGTTAGGCTCAACCTCGATGGCACGGGAAAGTCTGCTATTAATAGCGGATTAGGTTTCTTTGATCATATGCTGGAACAAATCGCACGACATTCCGGCTGTGATGTCACCATCAATGTTAAAGGTGATCTTTACAGGGATGAGCATCATACCATTGAAGATACCGGACTGGCACTGGGCAGGGCCTTCCTTCAGGCACTGGGTAATAAAAGGGGAATTGAACGGTATGGGTTTTTTCTTCCCATGGATGATGCGGCAGTTTTGGCAGGTATTGATTTTGGTGGCCGTTCCTGGCTTAACTGGGAGGCTGAGTTTAAAAGAGAGATGATAGGGGACATGCCTGCCGAAATGTTTTCTCATTTTTTCCATTCTTTTTGTGATGAAGCTAAATGTAATTTGTATATCAGGGCAAAAGGGGATAATGAACATCACAAAATTGAAGCTATTTTCAAGGCTTTTGCCCGTTCTATCAGGATGGCTGTAAAGAGGGAGGTACTCAACCAGGAACTGCCCACTACGAAAGGATTACTGTGACAGATACTTAATTGATAATTAGATTGTGGTATGTGCTGTTTTTTTTTTGAAAATAGATCTTTAAGGAATAGAATAATTGATTTTAGAACATGGGAAAAAATTGATAACTATATTTTAACCAAATGAGCAAAAATGAGAACAAAGGCAATACAGTAATTATTAAATACAATGCAGGTAATATCCGATCGGTGGATTTTGCACTCCGCAGGCTCGGTGTAGAGGCTGAGATAACCGGTGAACCCGATAAGATCAGGGAGGCGTCCAGGGTTATTTTCCCAGGTGTGGGCGAAGCCTATAGTACGATGGAGTATCTGAGGCAACGTGGACTAGATGTTGTGATCCGTCAGCTCAGACAACCTGTTCTAGGTATATGCCTGGGGATGCAATTGATGTGTAATTTTTCAGAGGAGGGAGAAACAGATTGTCTTGGGATATTTGATACCGAAGTGCTGCGCTTTACCAGCGGTAAAGTCCCCCATATGGGATGGAATGCTCTTGAGGGAATGAAGGGTGAGTTGTATAAAGGTTTACCAGAGGGAACATATGTTTATTTCGTGCATTCTTTCTATATCCCTGTAAATTCTAATACAACAGCAAGCAGTTTTTACGGCAAAGGATTTTCTGCTTCAATGCAGCGTGATAATTTTTACGCAACCCAGTTTCATCCTGAAAAATCAGGTAGTCTTGGTGAAATGATACTGAAAAATTTTATTAACCTATGATAGATATTATTCCTGCTATTGATCTTATCGATGGTAAATGTGTACGACTTACCAAAGGCGATTTTAACACTAAAAAGGTCTATTCTTCTGATCCGGTTGAGATGGCAGCAAAATTTGAGGATCATGGTTTTAAAAGACTCCACCTTGTAGACCTTGACGGTGCAAATAAGGGACGATTGAAGCACCTCAAAATTCTGGAAAAGATAGCGCTGAAGACTTCTCTGGAAACAGATTTCGGCGGAGGGGTGACAAGCCTGTCGGATGTGCGTTCCATAATTAATGCAGGTGCGTTTATGGTTTGTGTTGGAAGTATGGCTGTAAAAAAGGAGGATGAATTTGATGAGGTACTTAATCAGTTTGGTCCGGATAAAATCTTGCTGGCTGCCGATACAAAGGATGATAAGCTTGTAATATCGGGCTGGAAGGAATCATCGGGCCTTGATATTTTTGACTTTCTGGAAAAGATGACGAATAAAGATATTAAAAAAGTCCTTTGCACTGATGTAAACAGAGACGGGATGCTTGAAGGTACCTCCATCCCCCTTTACAAGAAAATCATGGAAGGATTTCCGGACTTATACCTTATTGCCAGTGGCGGGGTAAGCGGATCCGGAGATATCGATATGCTCGATGAAGCTGCTATTCCCGCAGTGGTATTTGGGAAGGCTTTTTATGAGGGCAAGCTTAAAATTGAAGATATAAAGCATTATTTGTAAGTACCTTAGGTAAGTTTGCCGGCTTATCATTTATTATTTAGGATATTGGTATGTCGATAGCTCAGTAACCTCAGTAACCTCAATAATGTCACCTCGTTAATAACCTGATTTGATAATATTTATTTTGTTTAGGCCGGAATTTACGTAACATCGTAAAATAATTTACTAACAGAAAATTGATTAAAAATGCTTTCAAAACGTATCATACCCTGCCTTGATGTCCTTAATGGTAAAGTTGTTAAGGGAATAAATTTTGTAAATTTAAAGGAAATTGGCGATCCAGTTGATCACGGAGCCTGGTATTCAGAACAGGGAGCCGATGAGCTTGTTTACCTGGATATTACTGCAACCCATGAAAAACGTAAGCTGTTGTCAGGATTGGTAAAGAGGATTGCTGAAAATATTAATATTCCTTTTACTGTGGGCGGTGGTGTTAACCAGCTTGCTGATGCAGAAGCGTTACTGAGTTCCGGGGCAGATAAAATTAGTGTCAATTCAGCCGTTCTGATGAATCCGTCTCTTATAGATGATATTGCAAAATCCTTTGGTAGCCAGTTTATCGTCGTAGCCATTGATGCCAAGTATGTAGAGGGACGATGGGAAGTTTACAGAAATGGTGGCAGAATCCCTGCAGACCGTGAATTGTTTGAATGGGCCAGTGAAGTATGGATGCGGGGAGCCGGTGAGATCCTTTTTACATCAATGGATCATGACGGTGTTAAAACCGGCTATGCCTGCCGGGAACTTGCAATGCTTTCAGAAACATTGCCTATTCCGGTTATAGCTTCAGGGGGTGCTGGTGCTCCGGAGCATTTCCTGGAAGCATTCACTATTGGTAAAGCTGATGCTGCACTTGCTGCAAGTGTGTTTCATTATAATGAAATCTCCATTCCCGAATTAAAAAAATATCTGAAGGATAACAAAGTTCCTGTCAGATTATAATTTTATTTGTTTAGAAACAAAAGAAAGAAAATATAATTTTCATAGTTCAAATATAGATTGCACAGGATATTAAAAATAATTTCAACTTTTTATGAAGATGTTAAAAGATATTGACTTTGAAAAAGGTGGGGGACTGGTTCCGGTGATCGTGCAGGATGCTGAAAACATGAACGTTCTTATGCTGGCATATATGAACAAGGATGCACTTGATATTACCCGGAATACAGGAAGGGCTACTTTTTACAGCCGTTCAAGAAATGAGTTATGGGAAAAGGGTGAAACCAGTGGTAACTGGCTTGAGGTTGAAGATGTGTCGGTGGACTGTGATGGTGATACTTTATTATTGAAAGTACGTCCTAACGGACCTGTCTGCCATACAGGTGACGATACATGTTTTGGTAATACAAGCAACAGCAACCTTTCATTTCTGAAGAAGCTGGATGAGCTTATTGCCTCGAGAAAAAAGGACCTTCCCGAGAACTCATACACAACTTCTTTATTCAGTTCAGGCGTAAATAAAATTGCCCAGAAAGTTGGTGAAGAAGCTGTTGAATTCATTATTGAGGCTGTTGACAACAATGAAGATCTATTTCTTAATGAAGGGGCAGATCTTCTTTATCATATGCTGGTATTACTTCAGCATAAAGGCTTTTCAATAGCAGATGTAATATCGGTGCTTGAAAAACGACACTCCTGAAAGTGTATAACCGGTTTCTATAGAGTAAACAGTAGTTTTATTATCGTGCAGAATTTTATAAAATCTTCATAATGAAATCTCGTTTCCTGTCTTTAAAGAATTTATTGCTTATCTCTTTAGCAACTGCATTTGTTTTTTTTCTTGTCAATAATTGTGGGGAAGCCGGACATAAGGATAATGGCATGAGCTATGAGAAGGATCTGTATGACCGGGCGAGTGTATTTTTCCGGCCTATGCCAGATGATGCTTTCGAAGAAGGTGATAAGGCATCCGCTGATCTTATTGAACTTGGCAAAATGCTGTATTATGAACCAAGGCTTTCCAAAAGCGGACTGATAAGCTGTCATACCTGTCATAATTTGGGACTTTCAGGAGTGGATAACCTTTCTGTATCTACGGGCCACCTCTGGCAAAAGGGAAGACGCAATGCTACGACAGTCCTTAATGCCGCACTGCATAACTCCCAGTTTATTGACGGCAGGGAACCCGATGTTGAATCCCAGGCACTAGTTCCCATACTTGATTCTGTTGAAATGGCATCTTCTGAGAAGCATGTTTTGGCAGTCCTTAATTCGATCCCTGAATATGTTGACCTTTTCCGGTCTTCCTTTCCCGGGGAACAGGCCCCGCTGACATACGAAAATGTTGGTGTGGCTATAGGTGCTTTTGAACGGATACTTTTGACATATTCTCCCTTTGATAGTTTTATAAACGGCGATCTCAAAGCTCTTGATAAAGATCAGCTTGCCGGTCTTGAAACATTTATGAACGTGGGTTGCATCGCCTGTCATATAAGAGAAACCTTTGGTGGACAGTCATTTGCCAGGTTTATCACTCCGCTTGAACAATCTGGGGAAGTTGAACCCGATCCGGGCCGTTTTGAAGCAACTGGCAGGGAAGAGGATAAACATTTTTTTAAGGTACCTTCTCTTTTGAATGTTGCCGGGACATATCCCTATTTTCATGATGGAAGTGAATGGTCACTAGATACAGCAATTATTGAAGTTTCTAAATCCCAACTTGATCTTGAATTGAGCAAAAATCAACTGGACGATTTGATGAGTTTTATGCATGCATTGTCAGGTGAAGTCCCAGAATATGCCCGTCTAATCCCTCATTTACCTGCCTCCACAACAGAGACACCTTTGCCGGCTTATGAGTAAGGATAGTTATTTAGTACCCTGTTAGTTGTACTTTTCCCTCCAACTAGCTTTTCTCATGTTAAAATACAGGTCATTCTACGTTTCATAATTTTTTATGAGAAATATTTAAATTTTTTATTTATTGTATGAGCCTTTTCGACTCCTTTTCTTGTATTAGTAAGTTATAAGGAAATGTTATTTATAATTAAACTAAATAAGATATGAGAAAGGTATCCGGATTAATAATCTTTGGAATAATTGTTTTTTTGGCTTCGTGTGAAGAGGGAGAAGTTATACCCGATTACAATATTGTTGCAGACGCAGGGAATGATCAGTCTGTTGAAACAGGAGAAGAGGTTGTACTCAACGGCTCGGCATCGGTAGATGAATCAGGTCAGGGGTTACAGGCCGCATGGACCTTTGATTCCAGGCCTCCGGGAAGTTCTGCAGAAATACAGGATGCCACTTCACTAATTGCAAGGTTCACTCCCGATGTGGAAGGACCATATATTATCACACTCACTGTAGGCAATAATTTCGGGAGCAGCTCCGATGAAATTGCAATTACTGCAACGGCATCCGATACTCCGACCGGGTCAATTGAGATAAGCAGCAATATTACCGATGATATGGTGATGGAGATGTTAACTCCTGAGGGGTTGGCTGATTATATAGTTACCGAAAATATTGATGTTACGGCTGATCTTGTTATTGAGCCCGGTGTTATAGTGGAATTCCGCTCTGATGCAGGTATGAGGATCCTTCAGGAAGGGAGCGTAAAAGCTGTAGGTACCATGCAGGACTCCATAACTTTTCGGGGAACAGTAAATGTTCCAGGTCACTGGAGAGGTCTGAGAATAGATTCAAATAACCCTGAAAATGAATTGGCATATATGAATTTAAGGCATGGTGGTTCTGAAGGTATAGGAGGCACTACCAGCGAAAGGACCCGGAAAGCCAATCTAATTCTGATGTCTGATGGTGTGAGGCTAAAAGCTCATAATATGAGGATAACAGAAAGTAGTGAATATGGGATATATATACACAGGTTAAACAATCCGTTTATCGATCTTTCCGGTAACGCTTATACACTCAATGATATACCCGCTTATGCGGATGTACTGATGTTTCATTTACTGGACGGGGATAGCGACTATACAGGGAACGAAAATGATTACGTAGCCTCACTAAGTGACGGGACTATTACATCTTCAGTTGTCTGGCCCAGGATCAACGTTCCCTTTGAGCTGCCTGGAGTAACTGTTGAAAGCGATCTCGAAATCGAGGAGGGTGCCGAATTTGTTGCTGTAAACAACAAGGGGCTTTATGTAGGAACTGCCGGTTCTTTGCATGCAGCTGGCAGTGAAACAAATCCTGTAATATTCCGCGGAAAGCTTGATGTAAGAGGACACTGGAACGGTATCAGGATCACCAGTAATAATCCTTTGAACCTTCTTGAATATGTAGAGATACATAATGGAGGACAGGCAGGGTTAGGGGGAACATCATCTGAAAGAAACAGGAAAACAAGTCTTATGCTGGATGATAATGCCAGAGTAATTGTTAAAAATTCCACCATCATGTCCAGTCAGAACTACCCGTTCTGGATCAGGGGAGGCGGAAATATGAATATCGTGTTTGAATCCAATACTATCTCTGGAAATGATCATGCCGGGTGGGTTGATGCCAGATATTTTCATGTGCTTGATGGGAGCAGTACTTTTACCGGTAATGATACAGACAGGATAGCTTCCGGAGATGATGTTACCATGACACAGGACCGTGCCTGGAAAAAATTAGATGTTCCTTATGCTCTTCCCCAAATAGCGATGACAGAAGGAACTCTTACCATTGAAGCAGGAGCTGTTTTTGAAGCTAATGCCGATGGATACATTTATATAAATGGTAATGCAGCTATAAGGGTTTTGGGTGAAGAGAACAATATTGTCAGCTTCAGCGGGCAAACTCCGGTAAGGGGTGCATGGCGTGGAATGAGGATTAGAACCAATAATCCTTCCAATATTTTGTCATATATGGAAATAAGGCATGGAGGTCAGGAGGGCATTGGTTCTACTTCGGGGGAAAGAAGCAGGATAACTTCTCTTATGCTAGATGATAATGTAAATATTTCGGTGAATAATATTGCAATTCATGAAAGCCGTGAATATGCTTTCTGGATCAGGCATGCTAATAATCTTGATATCACCTTCTCAAATAATGTGTTTTCAGGTAATGAGAAGCTTGCTATGGTAGATGCTAGGTATTTTCACGTGCTTGATGGTAACAGTTCCTATTCGGGCAATG
>CAZFOO010000040.1:28397-32538 GCA_964520585.1 uncultured Bacteroidales bacterium | reverse complement strand
GATTTTCAGAAAACACCCAGGCCCTGGATATTTTTCCCAGGCTTGTTGATGATTCCATTTTCGATGGTAAGTGGACTGCCCCCGCAAATCTTCCGCTGAACGGAATACTGTTCAGTGTAACAGATAAAACAGTTACCCAAAGAGATTTCGCAGAATTCATATCAAATAATGTTTACAGGAGAAAGCCCTGGCCATTAGATGAATACATAAACAGACTTTACGAAGAGTTTGTTGACAACTGGCTAATTGAACTCGAGAATGATAATCTGGAAATAAAATATCCTGAGTTTCGCTATAATTTGAATGAATACAGTGATGGAATTTTACTTTATGAGATTACAGCACGCGAGATATGGACAAATGCGGCAACTGACAGCGCCGGACTTGCTGAGTTTTATGAAGCAAACAGAAATAACTACATGTGGGGTACCAGGATAGAGGCCAGCATCTATACAACAGATGACGGCAGCCTTACCCGAAGGATTGCAAGAAGAGCAAGAAGAAGCACTTTCTTTTTATTCCCGGGCAGAGATGACAACTGGGTGGTTGAGCGCATAAACCAGAGCGAAGAACCTGGTGCAGTTACTTATGAAAGAGGCATATATGGCAGAAGAGACAGTGAAATAACAGACACTATTGATTGGGAGGAAGGAGTTTCCGGTACTTACCGGATAAATGATCAGTACAAGATCGTGCTTGTTCATGATGTTATGGAGCCTGAACCAATGACCCTGGAAGAGGCGGAGAAAGCGGTGATTGCAGATTACCGCGATTATCTGGAAGAAAAATGGATTGAAAACCTGAGGGAGAAATACAATGTTGTAGTAAATACAGACGTTTTATCTGGCATTGATTAATTTTTTCGGTATTGATTAATTTCTTTAAATGATACCCCCATGGTACTTCAAAACCTAAAACAAGATATAATAAACATGAAAATAGTTGTTCCACTTCTTTTTATTTTACTTGTTTATTCATCATGCACAAACTTTGAGAGTAATCAGAAAGAAGCACTGGCCAGGGTACATAGTAATTACCTTTACAGATCAGACATTTCCGGCATATTCCCTGACAATATCAGTGAAGCCGACAGTATCAAAATTGCCCGTAACTACATTGACAAATGGATCCGCAAGCAGCTTTTCCTGAGGCTTGCGGAAATCAACCTGCCGGAAGAAGAAAAAGATGTTGAAAAACAAATTGCCGATTTCAGAGCTTCCCTCCTGATCCACAAATATCAGCAGTTTCTTCTTATGCAAAAGCTGGATTCGACAATATCCCAGAACGAGATCAGAGAATACTATAAAGACCACCTTGACAATTTCATACTCGATAAACCGGCCATAAAGGGTATTTTTCTTAAGGTGCCACTCGATTCCCCAAACAGGGATATGATTCTTCCCTGGTTCAGGAACGGGAACGACGTTGTTCAACTGGAGAACTATGCCAGGCAATACGCCGACAGTTATGCCTGGTTTGATGAGGATTGGCTGTACCTGGATGATATTTTGAAGAATATTCCTGAAAACTTACTTAATAATACATCCGGTTTATCCAACACCGACCATCTTGTGGTAACCGGTGAGGAATATCAATTTTTCATAGGAATAACAGACTATCTGGAACCACGCAATGAAATGCCATTTTCGCTGGCCAGTCAAAAAATTAAAAGTATTATACTAAATAAACGTAAAATTAAGTTTTTAAATGAACTGGAGCAGAATATTCTTACTGAAGGTTCAAGTAAAAATTCCTATCAATATTTTTAAAACCCGGAAAAATAATGTTAAAAAAAATCTCTTTAATAATTTTTTATTCATCCCTATTACTGTCAACATCAGGTTACCTTAAAGTAATTGCACAGGAAAGGATTGTGGACCGCATTGTGGCTGTAGTTGGTAACAGTATCATTCTGCAGTCTGAAATTGAAAGCGAGCTTATGCAGATGCAGGCCCAGGGTTACACCCCTGATGACAGATCCCGGTGCGAATTACTCGAGGATCAGCTTATACAAAAGCTTCTGCTGAACCAGGCGCTTATTGATTCAGTGGAAGTATCAGAGGGTGATGTCGAAATGGAGCTGAACCGGAGGTTGCAATTTTTTATTCAACAGATAGGTTCGCGGGAAAATCTGGAGAACTACTATAACAAAAGTATTCTGGAGATAAAGGAAGACTTCAGGGAGGTGGTGCGCAACCAATTAATCACCGGTTATATGCAGGAGGACATAATAGGAAGTGTTACTGTTACTCCTTCGGAGGTCAGGAGTTTCTATAACAATCTGTCCGATGATGATATTCCAATGATCCCTTCAGAGGTAGAAATAAGAAGAATAGTTAAATATCCTGAATTCAGTGAGGCTGAAAACTTCAGGGTGAGGCAGCGGCTGAACGAGATGCGCCAGAGAATTATTAACGGAGAGAGTTTTACTACCATGGCAGTACTTTATTCCGAGGATCCCGGATCTGCCCGGAGAGGTGGTGAACTTGGATATATGTCGCGGACGGACCTGGTTCCTGAATTTGCAAATGTTGCCTTTTCCTTAAAAGAGAACAGCGTTTCTCCTGTTTTTGAAACCGAGTATGGCTTTCATATCGCCCAGCTTATTGACCGGCGTGATGACCAGGTCAATGTAAGGCATATTCTTCTAAAACCAGCAGCTTCGGAAGATGCAAAAGAGGAAGCCAGATTATACCTTGACAGCCTTGCCACTGTTATAAGGACAGATACCCTGGATTTCCGGAGAGCAGCAATAAGATTTACTGAAGATGATGACACAAGGTTGAGCGGGGGCCTGGTTCTTAATCCCGAATCTGGAGGTTCCAGGTTTGAACTTGATGAGCTAAATCCGGTTCAGTATAAAGCTGTCAGGGAGATGAAGGTTGGAGAAATAGCAGGTCCATTGGAGTCAGCAGATCCCCAGGGGAATATATTTTATAAACTTTTATATCTTAATTCCCAGACGCCTCCACATCAGGCAAATCTCAATGATGATTATGCTTTTCTGAAAGATATGGCGCTTCAGCAAAAAAGGCAAAGGATACTGGATGAATGGATCGCAGAACAAAAATCCCAAACCTATATACGGATTGATGATGCCTATAAAAATTGCAACTTCACTTCCCGTGATTGGGTTAAGAGATAGCAGTATAAGGCATGAACCGGTTCATACTACCATTCGTTGCCGGTCTTTTGTTTATTTCGTTGATCAATATCCGGTCACAGGAACAAAAACAAAAGACGGCACAGGTTGATATCCTGAATGCAGAAAGCATGGAAGCACCTTCGCCCGGCATGCCTTCGGATGTTGTCCGGCTTCTTGGCAATGTAGAGTTAAGGCATGAAGACGTCATGATGTATTGTGACAGTGCCCACCGGCACACTGACTCCAATATCATTCATGCCTTCAGTAATGTTCATATTAACCAGGGCGACACATTACATCTTTCGGGCGAACATATAATCTATTATGGTAACCGCAGATATGCCGAGGTAAGACGGAATGTGAGACTAATGGATAAGGAAACCACGCTTTCAACCGAATACCTTGATTTTGACCTTGAGAATGATTATGGATACTATCCCAACGGGGCAGTGGTAATAAACGGAGATAACCGCCTTGAAAGTGTTACAGGTTACTACTATACAGATGAAAAATTATTCTTTTTTAAGGACAGCGTTCATATTACCAATCCCGACTATATCATAAAATCAGATACACTGAGATACAATACAGTAACCGAAGTCGCATATTTCCTGGGGCCCACAACAATTACCGGCGATGAAACAAACATTTACTGTGAGAACGGATGGTACAATACGGTTACGGATATTGCTCAGTTTAATGAAAATGCACGGGTCAGTAATAATGACCAGATACTATTGGCAGACAGCCTTTATTATGACAACGGGAATGGAACAGGAGAAGCATTCCTTAATGTCGAGGTAACAGACACGGTCGAAAATATAATAATCAATGGAAATTATGCCTGGTTTATACGTGAACCTGAGCAGATGTTCGTAACAGATAAAGCGCTGCTCATTCAGATGTCTGAAAATGACACCCTTTACCTTCACGCCGACACACTTCGTTCATGGGTACAGATAAACGGACTGGATCCTGAAATAACTGATAAACCTG
>CAZFOO010000040.1:0-28297 GCA_964520585.1 uncultured Bacteroidales bacterium | reverse complement strand
GAGATACCAGACAGCATTAACCAGCCGGACAAGACTGAACCCCCAGGGGGAAACACAGAACAAGAGACAGGGGAAGAAGATGAAACCAGGAAAGAATTAAGTCCAGGAGAAACCATAGAAAAACCTGGAAAAGAAAGCCGTGGCGAAAGCATTATTTCGCAGCATCCTGATACCATTTCTTTGCCGGATATGACTAAGATCCAAACCGATACAACAGAAGCACTAATAGTAGCACCTGTTGCCAAAGCTGATACTGTCAGAATTATGGTGGCCTATTATGGTGTCCGGTACTTTAGTAATGAGATGCAGGGTAAGTGCGATTCCCTGTATTATAATATGAGAGACTCAATTATTTATATGTATGATAATCCTGTTATCTGGTCAGACGACAGTCAGCTTTCCTCAGAATACATGGAGGTTCATTCCAAAAATGGAGAGATTGATCGAATTATGATGACAAACTCCGCGTTTATAGTTTCCGAGGAAGAGCCAGGATTGTATAATCAGATCAAGGGGAAGGATATCCTGGGATATTTCAGGGATGATGAACTCTACAGGGTAGATGTATCGGGTAATGCCGAAACTCTTTATTATCCTGAAGACAATGAAGAGATAATTGGCATAAGTAAAGTTGCAAGTTCCAGACTGGTGATTTTTCTAAAAGAGAGCAAGCCGGATAATATTAGGTTTCTTAACCAGCCCCAGGGGACTCTTTTTCCAATGGAAGATATACCTCCTGACGACCGGCTCCTTGAGAATTTCCACTGGCTGAACAATATCCGACCATTATCCCGGGAGGATGTCTTCAGAAAGGAATAAGATATCAGTATTCGTCTTCGTTGAAAAAAAAGTCATCTTTACTGGGATAATCGGGCCATATATCCTCAATACTTTCATAAATATCTCCCTCATCTTCTATCTCCTGCAGATTTTCGATGACCTCAAGTGGTGCTCCAGACCTCATGGCGAAGTCTATTAACTCATCCTTGGTTGCGGGCCAGGGTGCATCTTCAAGTTTCGAAGCCAGTTCAAGCGTCCAGTACATATCCTTTTTGATTAAATAACAACCTTTTTGTAAAGTGGTGCAAATTTAAAAAATATAATGAATTTTACAACCTGGGTTTCCAGGGAATTTCTCCTGCATTAAAATCTTTACCCAATTTACGTGATAAAACAAATAAATAGTCTGATAACCGGTTCAGATAAACTAAAACAAGATCGTCAACCGGGTATTTGTCGGAAAGCCGCAATACGTTACGCTCTGCACGCCTGCAAACATTGCGGGCAATATGGCACCAGGAAACCACAGTATTACCACCGGGCAAAATAAAGGAAGTCAAAGGTTCAAGCTCCTCTTCCATGAGGTCAATTGCAAGTTCAAGGGCAGTAATATCATCATCATTCATTGAAGGGAGCCTGACCTTACAATCATCGCAATCAGCTGCAAGAATTGAAGCGCATGTCATCAGCCTGTCCTGCACCTGAATTAGTATCTGGGCTACGGCTGGATCAATTTCCTGGTCCCTTATAAGTCCGATCCACGAAATAAGCTCATCTACAGTGCCGTATGCTTCGATACGTGCATCATGTTTGGAAACCCTTTTCCCTCCTATAAGAGAGGTAGTTCCAAAATCACCAGTTTTTGTATATATTTTCATTGTATAATTGCTTAATAACGCATGTGAAATCGACAAAAAGTCAATTCTACATAAACAGATATTGATAAAATAACTTCTTATTTCATGTAGTATCGACTTTCAAATCAATAAACATGAAGTTTACACCGGGATTAATATACTGAATATAAATCACCTGCTAAACATAATTAACATATTATTAATTTGATTAACCTATTTTATACAGATAAAATAACGGTTGTTATACCCTAAACGGCTAAATCTCCTGATTGTTCAAGTTTCAGTCGGCAGAAACAGTTTCAATATGCTTTATGGGATTCTCATTTATGGTATCGGACTCAATCTCACCGTCGCGCAGTCGCAAGATCCTGTGGGCATGAAGTGCAATATCTTCTTCGTGAGTCACCAGTATAATGGTATTTCCCTGTTTATGGATCTCATAAAAAAGATTCATGATGTCTATTGAAGTTTTTGAGTCAAGGTTTCCGGTAGGTTCATCGGCAAGTATAATCGAAGGATTATTTACAAGTGCCCTTGCAACGGCAACCCGCTGCTTCTGACCTCCTGACATTTCGTTGGGGCGGTGGTTTGCGCGATCGGTCAACCCAACACTCTCTACAACCTCTTCTGCCCGCCGGATCCTTTCTGCCTTGGATTTTCCGGCGTAGACCATTGGCAGCATCACATTTTCAAATGCAGTATACCTTGGCAATAAGTTAAAGGTCTGGAATACAAACCCTATTTCCTTATTTCTTATTTCTGCAAGCTGATTGTCTATCAGCCTGCTTACATCGGTGTTATTTAGTATATATTCACCGCCGGTCGGAGTATCAAGACAGCCGATAATATTCATAAGTGTAGATTTTCCTGAACCCGACGGTCCCATAATCGCCACATATTCATTTCTCTTTATTTCTACTGAAACCGACCTGAGAGCCTGAACTACAATTGAGCCCATATAGTAGTTCTTTGTCAGGTTCCTGATGCTTATCATGCTTTCCATGTATAAAAATTTAGTTTATTTGATTTACCGCCTTAAACAAAAACCGAAATTATGTTTAAATTACCGAAAATGAAAATCATTTAACAATATTTTTGACTTAACCGGAATAACTTAGTTTAAAATGCTGTTTGGCCATTCCCTGCCTGAATATGAGCAAGCCAAATTCAAACAGATCTATTGATAACGAAACCGAAGGTTCACGGCAGATCATTTTCCATGCCTCATTCATGCCAGGCGACCAGTTTATATCATCAATTATAAAAACAGTTCCGGGGACAGCTTTAGGCAAACATTGCCGGAACTGCCATAATAAAGCTTCTTTGCGATGATCACCGTCAAAATAAACGAGATCGACCCTCTCCAGCTGGTCAAGTAACCGTGGCAGCGTGTTGCCAATATCCCCTTCCAAAATTTCAATATTCCCTGCACCAGTTTTATCATGCAGGTAAGAAGCCATTTTTATCAGCGAAGGACAAGCTTCCAGCGTGTAAACCATCCCCTGCTCTGTTCCCCTTGACAGGCAAAACGTCCCAAATCCTAATGAGGTACCAAGCTCCACAACAGTTTTAGGATGCATATACCGTGCCAGCCTGAAGAGAAGTTTCCCCATTCTGTAGCTGGTGCCGCTGTATTTCAAAATATCTTTGATTTTTCTGTGTTCTGATGAAAAGATCTTTGACCGGGCTCCATGATCACGGGTCTGTATCCTTTCATTTCTATTCATCAGCGATCTGCGAAATTCTTTTATTTCAAGGTATTCAGGATACTGATTCCTGTCATTTAATACATCCCTGTTGAATTTATAAACAAAAGGAGAATGAAGACCATGCCCCCTGGTTCCCTTACGGCAGAATCTGTAGACTAAATATTTAATTAAAAGTTTAATTTTGCTCATGTAAAAACCTTTATAACGGACTGCGAATTTACACTGAAATATTGAGACGGTATTCAGTTAATCATTTCAATTATGGTTAAGTTACAATAAATATAAAGCAATTCAGAATAATGCATGAGGATATTCTTGACAGGGACATAAAATTTCTTTTGGGAGTGGGACCAAAAAGGGGAGAACTATTAAAAAAAGAACTTAACATAAGTACCTTTGGTGACCTGCTCTACTTCTTCCCCTACAAACATGTTGACCGGACAAAGTTTTACAGAATATCTGAAATCTCCGGTGATCTCCCTTATATCCAACTGGAAGGAAAAATAATTAATACCGAGATTGCAGGGAAAAACAGGAATAAAAGATTTACGGCAATTATTTCAGATGGAACTGGAGAACTTGAATTGATCTGGTTTCGTGGATTAAGATGGATAAATGACCTTGTCAGGCCAGGGAAACAATTTTTAGTTTATGGAAAACCAACGGTTTTCAACAATAAGATCAACCTTGTACATCCTGAAATCGAAGATCCTGATAAACAGGAAAAATCGATAAGTTCAGCGCTACAGTCCTTTTATTCAACAACCGAAAAACTAAAGAACAGTTTCATCACTACAAGAGTAATCCAGAAGCTTCAAAACAGGCTTTTGAGTATACTGTATGGCAATATTCCCGAAACCTTCCCTGAAGAACTCATCAGCAGACTCAACCTGATGGGAATCAATGATGCACTTTTAAATATCCATTTTCCACAGAGTACAGATAAACTTAAAAAAGCAGAAAAACGGCTTAAGTTTGAAGAATTGTTTTATCTTCAGCTGGGCATTTTGAAGCAAAAAACAGGAAGAGATCAAAGAGTTAAGGGTTTTGTTTTTGAAAAGGTAGGAAAAATGTTAAATGATTTTTACCATAAATACCTGCCGTTTGAATTAACTTCTGCTCAGAAAAGAGTTCTCAGGGAGATCAGAAAAGATACTGGTTCAGGAAAACAAATGAACCGTTTGCTTCAGGGGGATGTAGGTAGCGGAAAGACCCTGGTGGCAATAATGAGTATGCTTATTGCCGTTGATAACGGGTTTCAGACCTGCCTGATGGCACCTACAGAAATATTAGCCTCCCAGCATTATACCACAATTTCGAAGATACTGAAAGATCTGCCGGTAAATACCGGACTCCTGACTGGATCAACAAAAAAGAAGGATCGTACTCTTCTTCATGAACAGCTGAGATCGGGAAACCTTGATATATTGATAGGTACTCATGCCCTTATTGAAGAAAGTGTACAGTTTAACAAACTCGGACTGGTGATTATTGATGAACAGCACAGGTTTGGTGTAGCCCAGAGAGCCAGGATGTGGAAAAAAAGCAGTTTCCCTCCTCATATGCTTGTAATGACAGCCACACCTATCCCCAGAACTCTTGCTATGACTGTTTACGGAGATCTGGAAGTATCGGTAATCGATGAACTTCCACCCGGACGTAAGGCTATTGCAACCGCCCATTATTTTGACACAAGAAGAGAACGGCTTTTTGGCTTCATCAGGAAGCAGATCTCTCTGGGACGACAGATCTATATTGTTTATCCGCTTATCAGTGAATCGGAAAAAATGGATTACAAAGATCTTGAGGACGGATACGCAAGTATTACAAGGGCTTTCCCTCCACCGGAATATGTTGTGGCCATAGTCCATGGGAAAATGAAACAGGAAGTTAAAGAGACCGGGATGCAGCAGTTCGTTTCAGGGAGAGCCCATATACTGGTTGCCACTACAGTGATAGAGGTTGGCGTCGATGTGCCAAATGCAAGTGTCATGGTTATTGAGAGTGCTGAAAGATTCGGTCTGTCACAGCTTCATCAGTTAAGAGGGAGGGTAGGCCGGGGTGCGGAACAGTCATATTGTATACTTATGACATCGCATAAGCTCTCAAACGAGGCAAGGCAGAGGATGAAAATTATGGTGGGGACCAATGACGGGTTTGAGATTGCAGAAGCTGACCTCAGACTAAGGGGACCGGGTGATATGGAAGGAACCATGCAGAGCGGGTACCCTTTCGAACTTAAAATCAGCCATCTGGGCAGGGATAATCAGATACTTGAGTTTGCAAGGCAACAGGCAAAAGAGATCCTTAATGATGATCCTTTACTTCAAAACACAGAAAATATCATTCTGAATAAGCAATTGCATAAACTCCACCCTGAAAGAGAGGACTGGAGCAAAATAAGCTGAGTAATTTATATTAATACCAAATCTAAATTACCTGATGCAATGCAAAACATGACAAAAAACAATCTTTATAATCTTAACATCAATATTTTTGTATTTTTTCATGTGTTTTTACTTTTCGACTCCCGGACTCTAATACCTGAATCTAATTGTTTGTTTGGGATCCGGTGTCGGTTGTAATATCTACTATGCGTGTATCAGGTTATTTTCACAGACATGTTTTTTTGAATATTTATTTGCCGTAATAATTTTTATCAAAAATAGCAAAGATGGGTTCTCCAGGAATTATTGAGCATTTGGGTGTGATAAGTGAGATTGGCGACAACCTGGTAAAAGTCCACGTAACACCGGAGTCGGCATGCGGTAATTGCCGGGCGAAGGGATCCTGCTCTCTCGGAAGCGAAGATGAAAAAACCATCGAGATAAATACATCACAGGGAGAAAGTTATTTTGTGGGAGAAAAAATAAAAGTGGTACTTGAGCAGTCACTGGGCATGAAAGCTCTCGGACTTGGATACTTCCTGCCCTTTATTATTGTTTTGACAATATTGATCATACTCACATCTCTGGATGTCAGTGAAGGATTGGCGGGACTTCTTTCACTGGCAACACTTATGCCTTATTATGTAAGTCTAACTTTATTCAAAAAAGTACTTAAAAGACAATTTTCTTTCAAATTAAAAAAATGTAATTAGCAACAAAGATGAGTGATATAATAATTAATTCAATAATTATTGTCGGTGTGATGGGAATGGCTGCGGCCA
This sequence comes from uncultured Bacteroidales bacterium, assembly GCA_964520585.1. GTDB lineage: Bacteria > Bacteroidota > Bacteroidia > Bacteroidales > PUMT01 > PXAP01. The sequence continues at coordinate 21,782 of CAZFOO010000040.1, read as the reverse complement.
TTATCCTCTTCATGGTTGCAAAGAAATTCCATGTACACGAAGACCCGCGTATAGAAAAGGTTGAAGAGGAATTACCCGGTGCAAACTGCGGGGGATGTGGTTATCCGGGTTGCCGTGCTTTTGCCGAAGCGCTGGTCAATGCCGAAGATATATCTGATATGCACTGCCCGGTAAGTAATAAGGAGGATATGGATAAAATAGCCGCTATACTGGGTAAAGAATTCGGTGACCAGGAACCACTTGTAGCAGTTGTTCGCTGTGCAGGTTCGCCGGATAAACGTCCGAAAACCAATATCTATGATGGCGCTTCTTCCTGTACCATTGCATCTTCACTATATACAGGAGAATCTGGTTGCCCCAATGGATGCCTTGGAATGGGTGAATGTGTCGAGGCATGTAATTTTGATGCCATTCATATGAATACTGAAACGCAGCTTCCAGAAGTTACAGATTATAAGTGTACGGCATGCAACGCTTGTGTAGTGGCTTGCCCAAGGGATATTATAGAGCTCCGCAAAAAAAACAAAAAAGACAGGAAAATATTTGTTTCATGTATAAATGAGGAAAAAGGAGGAGTGGCCAGAAAAAACTGCAAAGTTGCCTGCATCGGCTGCGGTAAATGTGTAAAGGTATGTCCGTTTGATGCAATAACTCTTGAGAATAACCTTGCATATATTGATCCGTATAAGTGCAGACTCTGTAGAAAGTGCGCTCCTGAATGCCCCACAAATGCAATTCTGGAGATCAATTTTCCGGTAAAAAAGCAAAAGGAAGCAACTGCGGAATAACAACCGGGCAAAAGCACCGTAAGCAAATGCCCGAAAAAATGTTTTTAATAAGGCCCGGATAAAACGGCATTTTTTTAAATAATAAAAATAAGCAGGAGGTTAAAAAGTGATAAAAACATTTCCAAAAGGCGGTATCCATCCACCAGAGGATAAACTCTCAGCAGGAACTTCCATAAAGGAATTACCCCTGCCTAAAAACGTGATCATACCTGTCAGCCAGCATATTGGTTCACCTTCGGAACCTGTTGTGAAAAAGGGAGACAAAGTAAAAACCGGACAGATCATTTCCAAAAGCACTGGTTTTGTATCTGCCAATATTCACTCTTCGGTAACCGGCACAGTGGCAAAGATCGATAAGTTCACCGACAGCAGTGGATACCGTCGTCTGTCCATTTCCATCAATGTGGAAGAAGATCAGTGGATGGAGGATATCGACACCAGTGATACTATAAATAAGAAAATAAACAGCAGCTCGGAAGAAATAATAAGAAAAACCCGGGATGCGGGTATCGTGGGACTGGGCGGAGCAACTTTTCCTTCTCATATAAAACTGTCGGTACCAAAAGGCAAAAAAGCTGATATACTAATAATCAACGGTGTTGAGTGCGAGCCCTGCCTGACTTCTGATCACCGTCTGATGCTCGAGAAGGGGGAGGAACTGATTGTGGGGATCAGGTTGATCATGACAGCTCTCGGGGTAAACAGAGCAGTAATCGGAATTGAGAAAAATAAACCAGATGCCATAGAGCATCTGGAATCCATCACCAAAGATTACAAGACGATAGAAGTTCAGGCCCTTAAGGTTAAATATCCACAGGGAGCTGAAAAACAATTGATAAAAGCAATCACCGGCAGGGAAGTACCTTCCGGGAAACTCCCGATTGAGGTTGGGGCTGTGGTTCATAATGTGGGGACAGCTTATGCAGTTTATGAAGCTGTACAGAAAAACAAACCCCTTATAGAAAGAGTTGTTACCGTAACCGGTAAAAAAATTGCCAAACCATCCAATTTCCTGGTAAGGACCGGCACACCCGTAGCCGATCTGATCGAGGCTGCCGGAGGATTGCCGGAAGATACCGGCAAAGTAGTTAATGGCGGACCAATGATGGGTAAGGCACTGCATACCCTGGACGTGCCTGTTACCAAAGGAACATCTGGAATACTTGTAATACCGGAGGACGAATCCTACCGCAAAAAAGTTTATAACTGCATACGCTGCGGAAAATGCGTTAACATTTGTCCGATGGGTCTTGAGCCTTATCTGCTCAGATCTGCTTCCGAATATAAAAAATGGGATATCGCCGGGGATGAGCGCGTCTTGGATTGTATGGAATGCGGATCATGCAGTTATATATGTCCGTCGGGGATACCCTTGCTTGATTATATAAGATTGGGCAAGTCATCTGTAAGCAAAATAATCAGGTCAAGGAAACAATAAGATATCCGTAAGCCTTCATCCGGCTAAAACAATTAAAACCGAACATAGATGGCTCTGAAAAACAGCACGATTAATCACGTCACGTAACTTATTGATAAATAATTTCAGAAACCTGTTTCATAACAATGGATAAATTAATTACCGTTTCGCCCTCACCCCATTATTACGGAGATAATACCGTAAAAAAGCTCATGTACGGGGTTGTATATGCCTTGCTTCCGGCACTTTTTGTTTCCGTTTATTTTTTTGGAATCGGGGCACTGATAGTTACTGCAATCAGTATTGCAGCCTGTATAGCTTTTGAATACCTGATCCAGAAATATCTTATGAAAGCTGAGCCTTCCATAAGCGACGGCTCTGCAATGGTAACAGGACTTCTTCTGGCATTTAACCTCCCTACCAACCTTCCGTGGTGGATAATAATAATCGGAGCCATGGTAGCTATCGGAGTGGGGAAGATGACTTTCGGGGGACTAGGGAACAATCCTTTTAATCCTGCACTGGTAGGCAGGGTTTTCTTGTTTATATCCTTTCCGGCGCAAATGACAAGCTGGCCAACCCCGATAGCCTCCAGAATGCAGTATACCGATGCAGTGACTGGTCCGACACCACTTGGCATTATTAAGGAGGGGTTTTCTGCTGAGGTGACAACCGGGCAGCTAATGGAACATATTCCTGGCTATATGGAGATGTTTTTGGGCTATATGCATGGCAGTATGGGCGAAATATCCGCTATCGCACTTCTTGCAGGTGGAATATATATGCTGGTAAAGAAAATAATAAGCTGGCATATCCCGGTATCCATTATCCTGTCTGTGCTAATTTTCACAGGCATACTCTGGCTGATAAACCCTTATGATAATGCCGATCCTCTTTTTCATCTTCTGAGCGGGGGACTGATGCTGGGTGCAATTTTCATGGCGACAGACTATGTTACTTCTCCAATGAATCCAAAAGGAATGTGGATATTTGGCATCGGTATCGGGGTCATAACAATAGCCATCAGGGTATATGGTTCATATCCGGAAGGGGTGTCTTTTGCCATACTGATAATGAATGCTTTCGTACCCCTGATTAATAAATATGTTAAACCCAAAGGATTTGGAGAGGAGGTGAAAAATGGCTAAAAGAGAATCTACCTTCGTTAATATGGTAACGGCACTAATGACAATCACGTTGATCGCATCTGCATCACTTGGATTTATCTATGAACTGACCAAAGAACCGATAGAAAAGGCGGCTGTTGCAAAAAGAAATGCAGCTATCAGTTCCGTAGTGCCGGAATTTGATAATGATCCTTTCACAGAAAAGTACACTATAGAGGTGCCTGAAGGAGAACTGGTGGTATTTCCCGCCAAAAAAGACGGGGAACTTGCCGGTGTAGCCATAGAAACTTTTACTAACAGGGGCTTTAGCGGTGAAATAAGATTAATGGTCGGAATACTGCCTGATGGCACCATACACGGAATTGAAGTCCTCGATCACAAAGAGACACCCGGACTGGGTGATAAAATTGAGACCGACAAATCGGATTTTCACCTGCAGTTTGAAGGTGAAAATCCAAATGAAGATTTCCAGATCATGATAAAACAGGATGGTGGAGATGTAGATGCCATAACAGCAACAACCATAAGCTCAAGGGCCTACTGTGATGCTGTGCGGCGCGCATGGAATGCATACATGGAAGGTGATACCGGCGACGCTAAGGAACTTCCCACAAAGGAAGAAGCAATAAACAATGTCCTTCCGGAATATGGAAATAATCCTGTTAATGAAGAATACCAGACTGTATATGACGGCAGGGTTTATAACATTTACCCGGGAAGAGAAGGAAGAAGGTTCACAGGGACTGCAGTTGAGTCATATGTTGAATCGGGGTATCGCGGACCGGTAAGGATTATGGTAGGTTTTGATACGAAAGGGGTAATAACGGGTGTCGAGGTACTGGAACACAAAGAAAGTCCGGGATATGGCGATTTAATCGAAAATGCCAGATCTGACTTCCACATACAGTTTACCGGCGCAGATCTTTCAGCAAAAAGTTTAAAGATACGGGAAGAAGGAGGAGTAATTGATGCAATAAGCGGGGCCACGGTAACCAGTAAGGCATACTGTGAGGCAGTTAATATTGCATATGAGGTATTTAAGAAGGAAGGAAAGAGGTAAACCAGAAGGCAAAGAATATATGGCAACAAATTATTAACGGGTCCTGTCCGCTTAAAAAACAATGACGAATCAAATAGCAGTCTTATAAACTGGAAATTAATTCAACAGCTATAATTATTATGGATCAGGTAAAAAATTTCACCAAAGGGTTCATCAGAGAAAACCCGGTATTTGCATTGATGCTGGGATTGTGTCCTGCACTTGGCACAACCACCTCCGCATATAACGGAATGGGCATGGGGCTTGCCACCTTGTTTGTGGTAGTTATGTCAAACATAGTAGTCTCCCTGATAAAGAATTTTGTTCCCAATAAGGTCAGAATACCAAGTTATATAGTAATCATCGCATCCTTTGTCACGATTGTCGACCTGGTCATGTCAGCATACATGCCCTCATTGCATGAGCAGCTCGGACTCTTCATTCCTCTTATTGTGGTAAATTGCTTCGTTCTGGGCCGTGCCGAGGCCTTCGCCCAAAAGAATACACTGGGTTCCTCAATCATCGACGGAGCGGGAATGGGCCTTGGTTTTACCCTTGCCCTCACTATGCTGGGTGCTTCCCGTGAAATACTCGGAAGTTATGCCTTATTTGGTTTCCAGTTTATCCAGAACGATGGAATGCTGGTCTTTGTACTTGCCCCCGGCGCATTCATTGCACTGGGATACCTGATAGCCCTTACAAATAAATTAAATAAATAGAAAACAACCGCCATGGAATATATAATAATTGTATTATCGGCCATACTGGTAAATAATATTGTGCTGGCCCAGTTTCTGGGACTATGTCCATTTTTTGGAGTATCAAATAAAATATCTACTGCGGCAGGCATGGGAGGAGCCGTGCTATTTGTAATGACCGTTGCTGCAATAGTGACCTATCTGATTTCACATTATATTCTTATTCCTTACGATCTTATTTACCTCAGAACAGTCACATATATTCTCGTAATTTCATCCCTGGTACAGATGGTGGAAATTATCCTCAAAAAAGTTAGTCCCCCGCTTTACCAGGCACTTGGAATATTCCTGCCATTAATGACTACCAACTGTGCTATCCTTGGGGTTGCCATCCTCGTGATACAGCAGGAACATACTCTTTTAAGCGGTGTGGTTTTTGCGATATCACATGCACTCGGATTCACCCTTGCGCTCATTATACTGGGAGGCATACGAGAGCAACTGGAGCTCATGAACGTGCCGAAAGCAATGAGAGGTAACCCGATTATACTTGTTACAGCCGGACTGCTTGCCATGGCTTTTATGGGATTTGCCGGGCTAGTATAATTTGCCAGTATAATGAGCGGAAGGTGGACGGCACTGCAAATTGCTAATACCCCGAATATGGATAACTTAGCTGAAAGTGCTGCACTTGGACTGGCTCATCCGGCAAGCCCGGGAATAACCCCCGGGAGCGGTCCGGGACATATGGGACTGTTCGGATACGATCCCGAAATCTACAATATAGGCCGTGGAGTACTTAGTGCACTGGGGATAGATTTCCCACTTCAGAAAAAGGATGTTGCCGCCAGGATGAATTTCTGTACAGTGGATAAAGATGGGAAAATCATCGATCGCAGAGCCGGGAGAATATCAACGAAACATAACAAAAAGCTGGTGGATAAAATCAGGAAAAAGATAAAAACCGGCAGTACGGAAGTATTCATTGAAACCGAATCTGAGCACCGTGCTCTTCTTGTTCTCCGGGGAAACAACCTTACGGCAGATGTTGGAGATACCGATCCGCAGAATACCGGAATATCTCCGCTCGATCCTGCACGTCCGCCCTATGAAGAGAGCTAAACAGCTGTTACAGTAAAAAACATTTTCAGTCAGATAAGAGACATACTTAAAGATGAAGCTCCGGCAAATATGCTGATAATCCGGGGATTTGCAAAATTGCCGGACTGGCCCTCCTTTGAGGAAAGGTTCCGGATGAATCCGGCTGCCGTTGCCGGCCATCCAATGTACAGGGGCATTGCCAGGCTGCTGGGCATGAAGATATTTTCAGAACCCGTAACACCTGAAGATATTATCAAAGATGCGGCAGAGGCTGTGAGTGATTATAAATTCATTTTTGCACACTATAAAGATCCCGACAAAAAGGGAGAAGATGGAAACATTGATGAAAAAGTAGCCGTAATAGAAAAAATGGATAAAGCATTGCCCTTACTCATGAAGAACAAACCCGATGTTCTGATCATCACCGGCGATCACTCCACACCCGCTCCCTTAAGCAGCCATAGCGGGCATCCTGCACCCATCCTTCTAAGAGCACCTCGCACAAGAGGTCCTTACATGAAGAGGTTTGATGAAATTACAGCCCTGCGGGGAGAACTGGGAATGATACGGTCAAAAGAGATTATGCCGCTGGCCATGGCACATGCCTGAAAACTTAAGAAATTCGGAGCCTGATCAAGATTACCCCGGCCATTCGGGAAACTAATCAGATGACATTATACTTCCAAACTTTCAATCCGCCAAATCTTCCGATAACCAGACCGTTCTTACGTTCAGATCACCTATGCTCCCTTGCAAAAAAATGCATGAAAGTCTCATCTGGAAAATATTGTAAATAAAAAATATATTGCAGCACGTTCATGGCCTGCTCACAGGTTGGTAATCATTGCCGCAGTAATATCTTTAGTTGCGCTAGGTATTATTACTGCTGTTATTGCTTTAAGGAAGCAGGCAATTTCATGATCACACTATCCGGATCAGGATGGATTTTCTATTTTAATTCTTTTCTGAAAAAAACGTATTTCCTTCAAACAGGGAATAACATCATGATATAAAACAGGAAATGCTATATTTTCTCGAATATTTTTTGCTTTCCCGGTATCCAGATATAAAAAGAATTATGCTCATTTGACATAAAAATCCAGCAGCATTTCTTCATTAAGGTATGCCTGCAGCCTGTCGCCTACCTTCACCGGGCCAACTCCGGCAGGAGTGCCCGTAAAAATCAGGTCGCCAATCTTAAGAGTAATGAATTCAGAGACATATGATATTATCCGGTCAAATGAAAAAATCATCTCAGAAGAACGTCCCCTTTGAACAGTTGAGCCGTTTATGTCGAGGCGCAGAGATATATCACCAGGATCGGAAATATTTTTTTTAGAAACAAATTCACCGAGTGGAGCAGAATTATCAAATGCCTTGGCTATTTCCCAGGGCAGCCCTTTTTTCTTACACTCACCCTGCAGATCACGTGCTGTGAAATCGATACCTAACCCTATCTCGTCATAATACCTGTGTGCAAACTCCTCACTGATATAGCGCCCCAAACGATTAATCTTAAGCACTATTTCAACTTCGTAGTGAATTTCTCTTGAGAAGGGGGGATAGAAAAACGGCTTGTTTTTTAGTACGAGGGCAGTATCGGGCTTTAGGAAAAAAACCGGCTTGTCAGGTAAAGGGTTATTCAACTCTTTGGCATGATCGACATAATTCCTACCGATGCATATTATCTTCATTATCTGTATCTTTGTATCTTTGGCATTTAAATATTTCCCTGGTCTGTAACTGATCAAATAGGGCTGTGCCTGACCACACGGGATTACGATGATGGTTCAGAAATCCTGATTTTATCACGCCAACTATCTGTTAAACTTCCTCAACTTTATGGCGGTCAGCACTTTTTTAGTATAGAGAGGGAAATCTGCTTTCATTATCCACCCATAATAACCAGGATCTTTCTCAAGGACATCTTCTACCGGAACACCCTTATATTTACCAAAATTGATAACTTCCACATCCTGGTCATTATATATTATACGCCCCATATAATCAACATTCCTGGTATGTGCCGAAAATTTTGAAAGAACCTCAACATCATTCTCCAGATCACTATAGCGGTCAATCTGGGCCTTTAAAATCTCATAAGTTGCCCGCGTATCAGCTTCAGCACTGTGGGCGTTTTCCAACTCCCTGTTACAATAGAAACGATATGCAGCAGCCAGATTACGCTGTTCCATCTTCATAAATATCACCATCACATCAATGAATTTCCGCTTTTTCATATCAAAATCCACATTGGTGCGCAGAAATTCCTCCGCAAGCAGTGGAATATCAAATTTGTTTGAATTAAATCCGGCGAAATCACATCCTTCAAAGTCTTTGGCCAGTGTTTGGGCAATCTGCTGAAAAGTTGGTGCCTCTCTCACATCTTCATCGGATATTCCGTGCACAAGAGTTACTTCCGGTGGAATAGGTTTTCCGGGATTAAGGAGCCATGTCTTGCTCTCTTCCCTGTTGTCGGGAAATATTTTAAGGTATGATAATTCAACTATCCGGTCATTTACTACATCTGTACCGGTGGTTTCAAGATCAAAGAATATTAGTGGATTTCTCAGTTTCAGTGTCAAAACAATAATTTTTTTGGACACCCCTTGCTTCCGGGGATTTAATAAAAACAGTGTAAAAAGTTAATTATTAACTGGCATATAACATTTTTTCATTCAGCCTAAGTGCACAATCAGATATTGATCATCATTGGCATAAGCAGCATGAGAAGGTCTTCATCATCATTATCTGATTCGAGGGGTAATAACAGTCCTGCCCTGGAGGGGTCACTGAGTTCGAGCACAACATCCCGGGAAGAAATGTTATTGAGTATCTCTACGAAAAATGTTGACTTGAATCCTATCTCCATAGGCTCACCATCATACTGGCACTGAAGCTTTTCATACGCAGAAATACTGAAATCGATATCCTGTGCAGAAACGGTAAGCTGGTTTTCCTCAATTTTAAGTTTCACCAGATTACTGGCCTGACTTGAAAATACTGATACACGCCGCATACTGTTAATCAGGTCCAGTCTGTCTGAAATAACCTTATTCGGATTATCGGCAGGGATCACAGAACTGTAGTTGGGATAATTGCCTTCCACAAGTCTGCTGACCAGTTTATAATCCGTCATTGTAAAAAGTGCATTCTTATCGTCGAATTCAATTATAACGTCATTTTTTTCACGAGCCAGAATATTCCTCAAAAGTGATGCCGGCTTCTTAGGCAATATGAATGATGAATCGGTTTCGGTTTTCACATCAAACCTCTTATACCTTACAAGCTTGTGGGCATCCGATGCAACGAAAGTCATATTTTCCGATGAAAAATCCAGATAAATACCATTCATAACAGGACGTAGCTCATCATCGGCGGTTGCAAATATGGTTTTTGAGATACCATGCAATAACACCTCCGCACTCATTCTCACGGTATTCCTGATATCATCTTTCAATAGCGGATATTGCGGGAAATCTTCCCCATTCTGTCCGACAATACTGAATTTACCGTTTTCAGTGGTAATAATAACAGAATAATTGTCTGTTGATATCTCAAAACTTAACGGCTGTTCCGGAAACTCCTTCAAAGTATCGGTAAGGATCCTGGCCGGAATGGCTATCAATCCCTCACCTGATATATTATCAAGAGTCATCTTCGTGGTAAGTGTTGACTCCAGGTCGGATGCGGTTATAACCAGCTCATTATCCTGAAGCTTGAATAAAAAATTATCTAGAATGGGCAATGTATTCTTGCTGCTGATAACTCTGCTGACAGCCTGCAGGTGATTTAGCAGATCAGTGCTGGAAATAACGAACTTCATAAAAAATGATTTAGTTAATATTTTAAACAACTTAGATTAAATACCTTACCTTCAGTCTTTTTTGATTAGATCAGGCTGGAATTGCAATTACCAATAATACGAAAAAAAAATAACCTGTGCAATATCAAAATTTTCGGCATTACCGGTACTATTTCAACTATCACTGGGGAGGGGAAAAATATGAGGAGGGTCGTAAAATCAGATCAACAGAATGATAGGGAACCACGACCATATCCTCACCCTCATTTATCAATGCATGCATTCTGAAAGGATCAAATTGCAGAGAATCGCCATAATCCTGATCCGCAGCAAGTATTTTATAAAAACAGGCTTCAGTTACAGTGCTGTCGCGATCCGTTACCCTGACCATATGGTTGGGAACTGCACTCATGAGTGAATCCTTGATCTTAAGTTCTTCAGAGTTACCAAACCTCTCATAAGGAATATAAAAAAAGTTGGCAAGGTATCTGACAGCAAGTGAGTCCTTTAATCCCCCGATTAGATTCTCTTCCGGATAACTGAACAGGGAAAATTCCGGGCCGGGCGACTGCCTCAAAATAAAAGAATCATCTTCGTTATCTGAATGATAAACAACAACTTCATAGATTTCATCAGAATGAAAATTAAACAGCAGATTTTTCCGCCAGTAACCTTCATCAATAACAAATAACGAGGCTACATTACCGCTGAAACCTACAACTTCCATTTCATACGGGTGTGATGATCCGTTCATGAGCATGTAGGTGGGCGATTGTTCTCCTGCCGTATATGCAAAAAAGGACATGGACCGGCTGCCTTTATGTATTTCTACGGATAGAGATTCTTTCTTCAGTTTCTCCTCTAAATCATCCCTGTAGTATGTTGGCGCGGGACTAACAACCCTGAGTCGCTGAAGTGTCTGAATTAACATGTCAACAGCATTTCCCCTTGCTTCATATTCTGAATTCACCACCCATCCGCTATTTTCCCTTTTAAGAATAACCTTCCCCTCATCACTTGTCATAATAATTGAAGTTACCTTCTCAGAATCTTTCAGGGCAAAAGCCATATCCCTCCGGCCGAGTGTTGTTCTTCCCCTGAATTCATGAAGAGAAAAAGCAAGTGAAGCGAGAATAACGAAAACGACAATATGAAATCTGTACTTTTTCATTTGTTAACAATTATGACCTGTAAGCAAACAGTTTTCTTCTTGACCAGTTATATAACAGACCGAATACGATAACTATTGCCAGTGGCAAAATCATATTTATTATCTGCCATTTTGAACGTTCTTCGCTTACCCTGCTCCTGTCAAGAAGGCGGAGCTGCAGCTCCCTGCTGCGCAATTCCATAAGGCCGTCTTCATCTAACAGGTAGTTAACAGCATTCAAAATAAACTCACGGTTCCCGAAAGTTTGTCCGGAATACCTGTCATATCCCAGGGGAAGTGGTTCAGGAATTCCATCGGTGACTGTCACATCATTTCTTATAATATCACCATCGGCTACTACAAGCATTCGCGTTCTTTCTCCCCGTTCCCGGAATCCCGGGTCATCCCTGCCTATTATGGATGAAATGACCCGGTTGGCAAAAACTGAAGGAAACTCTCCTTCGGTGATAACAGCAACCGGCTGATGCGGATTATTGAATTCGGCCTGGTCAGGCTGACCCCTGGCCATGTCAAGACTAACCATTAAAGGGGCATTAACTACCCGGGTTGCCTCTGATGTTCGTAACAGCACCTTGCTAGCTATCGAGGGATCTGAACCCACTGTATCAACAACGCTGGCAAATTCAGCTTTTACATTGTTTAATCCCTTTGTAACAGGATGGGCCCCGTTACCCGACAGCAAAGGGGAAAAATACCACGGGGCGGGCACAAAACGTGCCTCTTCATCTGCGAGAGCCACATTCAGAGGGATAAGCAGACAATTCAGATCCATCACCAGGTCAGGATTAAGTCTGACACCATAACGAAAGAGCTGGTCGCCGATATTTATATCGTTAATAAGCGCCACGGCTTCACTGGCGTAAGTAAGGCTGTCCAGGTCAATGGAAACAGGATCAACAAACCACATAACTTTGCCACCTTTCATTATATACTGGTCTATTATGTATTTTTCAGCTTCTGAAAAAGGCTCAACCGGTTTTGCTATGATCAGGGCATCATAATCATCCAGACTTCCCAGATCATTCTCATTGATCCTTCCCCGGAAAATATCGTAGTATCTCATCAGCGATTCACTTACACCAGATACCAGGAGTTCATCCAGCTCTCCGTGTCCTTCAAGAAAAGCCACTTTTTTTGTCTCCGGTTTTATTAAATTATGAATGGATGCAATAATCTCATATTCTAGACTTTGCATTGAGTTATTAAGATTTTGCTCACCAGGGAGTGCAGGATTATTTTTCAGAAAATTAACCGGTTTTTCATTACCCTTGTAGGAGACGAGCGCACCTGGAAAAACAAGTTTTTGTGATCTTCCGCCACCTCTTTCCGTAATATCAATATTAGTTGGACGGAGACCCTTATCGTAAAGCTGGTTAAAAAGATCTTCCCGCAGGGCTTTATCGTCAATTCCGGCCGGGTCAATAAATTCATAGTGAATTGGATGGCCGGCAATTACCCTGAACTCATCAAGCATTTCTCTCACCGCATTGCTCAGACGCCTGAATCCGACCGGAAGGTCGCCGTCCAGATATACCCTTATATGGACAATATCGTCAAGTTCACCAAGAATATCTTCAGTAGCGGGAGATAAAGTATACCGTTTATCTCCTGTAAGATCCAACCGCAAAAAGAGCTGGCCCGAAATAAAGGATATCAAAACCAGGGAGGCAATTAATAATCCAAGCCTGACAAGATGTTGCTTTCTGTATTCTCTTTTATTCATTATTAACAGCCTTTTACCATTTTCTGCTTTGAAGGACAGTACGGGTTAGAAATATAAAAAAAGCGATGAGCGAAACAAAATAAACAATATCACGAGTGTCAATCACTCCTCTGCTGATTGAGCTATAATGTTCATTTATACCCAGGTATAATAATAATTCTTCTGCCCTGTAGGGCAATGGAAGGGCACTAATCATTTCAAATCCGGTAAAAAAGAAAAAGCTAAGCAATACTGCCAGAATAAAGGCTACGATCTGATTCTCAGTAAGTGATGAAGAAAATATTCCAATGGCAGCATAACAGCTACCCAGAAAAAACAACCCGGTATATGATCCCCATATAGCCCCGGCATCAAGGTTTCCGGGAGGATTTCCAAGAGTATATACCGACCAGTAGTAGACCAGTGTAGGAATTAGTGATATCAGCACAAGCAGTATAGCGGAAGTGTATTTAGCCATAACGATCTGCAGATCTGTTAATGGCCTGACCAGAAGCAGCTCCATGGTGCCGGATCTTTTCTCTTCGGCAAATAATCTCATGGTAACCGCCGGAACAAGAAACAGAAACACCCATGGAGCAATGATAAACAGCGTGTCAAGAGTAGCATAACCGCTGTCAGGAATATTAAGTTCGCCCGGGAAAACCCACATAAACAATCCGTTAATCACCAGAAACACGACAATAACAATATAGCCGGTAAAGGAACTCAGGAAACTGCCAATTTCTTTTTTTATCAGTGCGATCATAATCACAAAAAAATAAATATTTTACCGGATATCACAATTTGCCGGGATTAAAATTTATGTTCAATTTCAGTTATCTCAATATCCGTATAATAGAACTGCAATATATCAATAAAATTATATCCGTTTTCTGCCATCTTCATTGCTCCTTCCTGGCACAACCCTACACCGTGACCATAGCCTCTGCCTCGGACCAGAAGGTTTTGCCCGCCACCGGAAATTTCAACATCAAAAAAAGAAGACTTCAGTCCCCAATCATTTCTGATCTTTATATAGGGTATGGAAAATTCTCCAATACGGTAATAAGTATTGCGCTCAGGTTGCTCCGACCTGAAATCATCAGCAGTGAATTCACCACTGCCAGTATCAAATCCCATACCGGCGAGATATGATTCCCATTCACTCCTGTCTATTTTCATATTCCAGTCCGAGTTTCGGCGACTCCGGCAATAAGGATCGGTAACAGAACGTAAATATGGACGGTGAATAAGCCATACATCCTCTGCATTAACTGTCTGTCCCCCGCAATTGGAATGAAAGGCCGCAGTGATCAGAAGATCATTATCCCCGAATGTGATCACATTGCCATTAGTTGTATTTACTGCATTATAAATAACCTCATTATTTGTCAGCGTCCCTTTATAAACCTGGCAATGCACCTCATCACAAAGATGGAAGTCCTCGTCAGCATGCCGGTTAAGGTTTCCATAAAGATATGTGCGGCAAATAACTGCCTGTGCCTGATAAAAATCAAGGTTTGCGTTTGTGCCCGCTTCAGCCTCAATGACCCCGGCCAGATAGGCCGCTTCATCTATTTCATTAATAATGCTGATTCGGCCGTAATTAACATACATCTGAAGATTTCCCTGAAAACGGCGCAATTCCATAGAAGGATCCACCGGCCTTACGCTGAAACAGTCTTCCTCTCTGCGAGAATTAACCGATAAATTATAAAAAACACCAAGTGGACCGTCACTGCTCCAAAGAAGGAGACTGTCTCCTTTCATTGAAACGTACAACGGCTCATTTTCATGAATAACAGAAAGTTGTCTTCCCCCGGCCATTATCTCAAAACTTCCCTTACAGGATGAAATTACCAGGGCAGAAACAGAGGAGTCATTGAAAATGCTTACCCTGATTACCTCTGCCTTAGCAGAATGACAACAAATAATAACAAAAGCAGTAAAAAAGAATAGTTTCCTGTACATCGAACAATAAATATCAAATAATCATTAGAAAATCACTTTTTCAAGTATCTGAAAATCTTCCCGGCCGCTCTCGCGGAAGCACCGGCACTACCTACAAGCTGCCTGAGATCATCCAGATCATCCATCATCTTATTCCTGATGCCGGCATCAGCTAATAACCGCTCTAACTGGTATTTGAGGTTCCTGGTATTGAATTCATCCTGGATCAGCTCTTTTACTACTTCCCGGCCCATAATCAGATTAACCAGGGATATATATTTAACTTTTATAAATCTTTTGGCAATATGATAAGATAAAAACGATCCGCGGTAACATACTACCAGCGGGACACCAAGAAGAGCTGCTTCAAGCGTGGCAGTTCCGCTTACAATCATTGCTGCACTGGAATTATGAAGGATGCTGTAGGTCTGGTTAAAAAGTACGGGGATGTCATTTTTTGTGTATGTTGAATAAACCTTACTGTCAATTGAGGGAGCCCCTGCAATGACAAACTGGTAATCCGGGAAATATTCTGTAACAGATAACATCACCGGAAGGGATTTTTTAATTTCCTGGATACGGCTACCTGGAAGTATTGAAACAACGGGTTTCCCGGAAAGTTTGTTTTTCCTGTTAAATTCAATGGGCCCCTCCTCTACCCTGCTGTGGTATTCAAGCGGGTCCATGAGGGGATTACCAACATAATCAACTTTATATCCGAATTTCTCATAAAATTCCGTTTCAAAGGGAAAGATGGTAAGCATGTGATCCACATACTTCTTTATCATTTGCACTCTGGACTGGTTCCATGCCCAGACTTTTGGGGAAATATAATAAAAAACCCTTACACCTTCTTTTTTGGCAAAACGGGCCATGCGCAGGTTAAATCCCGGATAATCTATAAGGATCAATGCATCAGGGTTGTATTGGGATATGTCCCTTTTACAAAACTTCATATTTGCATATATGGACCGGAGGTTAAAAAAAACTTCCTGAAATCCCATATAACTGGTTTCCCTGATATGCTTTACAAGTGTGCCGCCGGCCCGTACCATTAAATCACCTCCCCAGAACCTGAACCTGGCAGCGGGATCAAGACGTTTAAGCTCCTTCATCAGTCCGGATCCATGCAGATCACCGGAAGCTTCACCTGCAATAATATAATACTTCATAATTCAGGATACAACCTTAAAAACAAACACCAGTCCCGCGAACAAAAAAGTAGCCAGAAGAACCCCACGGGCAGATAAAAGAAAGTCCTTCCTGATAAAAAGAAAAAAAACAGCCAGGTTTGGCAAAATATTAATAGTTAGCAATGGAGAAAGGATATCTCTGAAATATATAAATCTTAAAAATTCATTTAGTGATATATCACTGTAGCGGATAAAATAAAAGATCAGGAGCGATACTAACGGAAGTATCATCCCAATAACAAATCCGGTTTTCTGAGAATTAAATTCTGGCCTTAGCATACACAGATTTAAGCTTGTCCATGGCTCCAAGGTCTGAAAAATCGACCCTTACCGGGACCACTGAAATATAATTATTTTTAAGGGCCCACTCATCGGTATCCCGGGCATCAGGTTCATAATTATCAAAATAACCGGTAAGCCAGAAATACTCACGATGATGAGGATCGGTCCTTTTATCAAATTCTTCAATCCACAATCCCTTTGCCTGTCTGCAAATATTTATGCCCCTGATCTCCTCAGGGGGAAGCTTGGGAAAGTTTACATTAAGACAAATACCCAGGGGTAGCCCCTCTTCCAGGGTGTTTCTTATAATTTGTTCACCGTAACTTATACATGCAGAGAAATCGGGTCGTGAAGAATAATCGCTGATAGATAATCCTATCGAGGGAATACCATGGAGCCCTCCTTCGACTGCGGCCGCCATGGTACCACTGTAGACTACCGAAATGGAGGAATTTGAACCATGATTAATACCCGACAAAAGGAGATCGGGCTTGCGGTCCAGTACCTGGTTAACCCCAAGCTTTACACAATCAGCAGGATTTCCAGAACAGGAATAAATAATTAAATTTTCAGTTTCCCTTATCCTGTTAAGCCTTAAAGGATACTTAATGGTTATTGCATGCGACATGCCGGAACGTCCTTCATCAGGAGCAATGACTACAACTTTCCCGAATTTTTCAGCAATTTCAATCAACACCTTTAGTCCGGGCGCATGAATACCATCATCATTGGTTACCAGTATCAAAGGCTGGTTATTATCAGAACCTGGTTTTTTAATGTCTTCTTTCAATACTTTAATGTTTAAATATTTAATATGCAAATGTACATGATTTTTTTTCAGCTTAAAATATATTTAACCCTACTTAATTTCTCATGATAAAGCACACAGATTGCAGTAAGGCAGGTCTGAGAAAACAATATTGTGCAGTTGTAAAGTAATTCCGGTTAAAAACATTACCAGGTAATGTGATTTATTACAATTAGATTACCAAAGTTTTGTTTTTTCTTTACTTTTGCTGTTTTGGCCGCTGACGGATACCGGAAAATTTATTATTTTGCCGGACATCTTTGGATCAGGCTTCTATAATTACCTAAAATATGATTTGAACAGATGAAGATCTCATATAACTGGTTGAAAGAATACATAAAAACTGACCTCCAGCCTGTGGAAATATCAGGCATACTGACAGATACCGGACTCGAAGTTGAAGGGATGGAGCTTTTCCAGTCTGTCAGGGGCGGACTTGAGGGGGTTGTTACCGGAGAAGTTCTATCTTGCAGAAAACATCCGGATGCTGATAAGCTCAGTCTTACAAAAGTGGACGTGGGAAACGGCAATATTCTTCAGATAGTATGCGGGGCACCCAACGTGGCAGAGGGTCAGAAAGTGGTAGTAGCCCTGCCGGGAACAACTTTGTATAAGGGAGACCAGAGTCTTAAACTAAAAAGAATGAAGATTCGCGGAGAGGTTTCCGAAGGCATGATTTGTGCCGAAGATGAACTTGGACTGGGTGATTCCCATGAAGGAATTATAGTGCTCGAAGATGAAACTGTACCCGGAACACCAGCAAGCGAATATTTTATGGTTGAAAATGATACGGTCTTTGAGATAGGACTGACTCCCAACCGTATCGATGCAGCTTCACATTTCGGCGTGGCAAGAGACCTGGCTGCCTGGGCAGGACAGACAGGTGAGGGTGGACTTATACGTCCCGGCACTGGCAATTTCAAACCGGATAATAATGACTATCCCATTGAAATAATCGTAAATGATACTGAGAATTGTATAAGATATTCAGGAATTACCATATCCGGAGTAACAGTTGCTCCCTCCCCCGGCTGGTTGCAAAACAGGCTTAAGGCTATCGGATTGAAGCCGGTAAACAATATTGTAGATATAACCAATTATGTGCTGCATGAAACAGGGCAGCCACTCCATGCTTTTGATGCCGATAAGATAAGCGGAGGAAAAGTTATAGTCGGCCATCTGCCCGAAGGTAAAATATTTACCACTCTTGATGAGGCTGACAGGGAATTATCGGCTGAAGATCTTATGATATGCGATGCCGAAGGGGGAATGTGCATAGCCGGTATTTTCGGAGGCAAAGGGTCCGGAGTAAATGAAGAAACGAAGAATATTTTCCTTGAAAGCGCATGTTTTGACCCCGTTTCAGTCCGCAAATCAGCCCGGAGGCACGGATTAAACACCGATGCATCTTTCCGGTTCGAACGCGGAACAGATCCTTCGATTACCGTATATGTTCTCAAAAGAGCTGCAATACTTATAAAGGAAATTGCCGGAGGAACCATCTCATCTGATGTTACCGATATATATCCGGACCCGGTATCTCCGGTCAGGCTGGAGATTAATTATGATTATATTGAAAGACTTGTCGGTGAGAGAATCCCGGAAGAAAGGATAAAGAAGATACTAAGATTACTCGATTTTAATATTATAAAAGAAATAGCAGGAAGTCTTTTACTGGAAGTACCACTTTACAGAGTTGATGTAACAAGAAGTGCTGATGTAGTTGAGGAAATCTTACGTATTTACGGCTATAATAATATATCCGCACCTAAAAGTGTTCATTCTGTTATTTCCTATACAGAAAAGCCGGACAGGGAAAAATACACCGATGCTGTGGGGGATATGTTGTCCAGCCTTGGCTTTAATGAGATTATATCCAATTCACTCACCAAATCAGACTATTACCGGCAACTTCCGGGATTCCCCGAGAAACATCTGGTGGAAATACTGAATCCCCTGAGCAACGACCTGAACAGTCTGAGGCAGACATTGCTTTTTGGTGGACTAGAAACTGTATTGTATAATGCCAACAGGAAAAATCCTGACCTTAAACTGTATGAATTTGGTAATGTATACAGTTATTCCGGAGATGATAAAAGCAAGGGAGATCTGGATAGTTATAAAGAATCCCGGCACCTGGCTCTGTTTATTTCCGGAGCAACCCGAACAACCCAGTGGAACAGGAAGGAAAAACAATCAGATTTTTTTGATATTAAAGCATACAGTGAGCAGGTTTTCAGGCGACTGGGAGTTAACCCGGACCAACTGAATCATGAGGAGCAGCATAATAGCTTGTTTCATTACGGACTAAAAGTTTTTGCAGGGAAAAAGATTCTTGCTGAATTTGGAGCGGTTCACCCCTCTGTTCTGGAAAAGGCCGGAATAAAGACTGATGTTTTCTATGCAGACATCCGGTGGGATGACCTGGTTGTACATGCATCTAAAAAACAGATTGTTTATTCAGAACTCCCCCGGTTCCCTGAAGTCAGGCGTGATCTGGCCATGGAGATAGATAAAGATGTACGGTTTGAAACCATACGGGATATCGCCATGAATACTGAGAAAAAACTTCTAAAAAGGATTAACCTGTTTGATGTTTATGAAGGAGATAAGATCTCCGAAGGAAAAAAATCCTATGCAATCAGCTTCATTCTCCAGGATATGGAAGGAACACTTAAAGACAAGCAAATTGATTCGGTCATGAATAAACTGGCAATAGCTTTTGAAGAAAAAGCCGGTGCAAGAATAAGGCGTTAGAAATACTCTGCATTCAAAGTCGCTCATCAAATAAACAAAGCCATACGGCAATAAATTGACAAACCAATTAAATTTAACAATTATGAAAAAGATTTTGGCATTTACGGTTTTCACTCTGCTTTTTGTATTAGTCGCTAATAGTAATGAAGCATCGGCTCAAAGAAAGTATGTAGATCATTCTACAGTTGATGGAGTAGATATTCAATACAGATGGGCACATTCGAAATGGTTTGATAAAAGCAGTCCCCTGGAATTAAGGCTTAAAATCAAAAATAATAATGACTATCCGGTTGAAGTCAGTTATGAAATTGAATTTTATATGGGTCCCGTAATGGAAGAAACCAGCGATATGACCAAAATATGCATAAACCCCAAACTAGCCAAGACGGGAAGGATCAATGGTATGTATTATCAAAGCAGCAAACTCAGCAATAAAGAGCTGGAGTCGGAGGAGTTCACCTGGGAAATAACCAATCTGGAAATCGAGAGGGTAGAAAGCTGCCGTTAAGCTTTTGGGGTATATGGACCAGATCTAAAATCACAGTCTTATTTGACCATTATGTTTTTTTTTATACTTTTAGGCTTTTCAAATATCAATCAAATAATTAAAACATATCATGGCGACAACAAAGAAGGTAAAAGGAGTAATTGGTATTCTTACAGGCGGCGGAGATGTTCCCGGGCTAAATCCCGCAATACGTGCAGTAACAATAAGAGCTCTCCGGGAAGGTTACAAGGTAATAGGCATACGGCGGGGATGGGCCGGACTAATGGAGATGAAGCCGGACCCAAAGGCGAACAACAAAGAGTTTTATAATGAACTGACAGAAGAAATAGTCAATAAAGCCGGGAGAACCGGCGGGACATTCCTGCACAGTTCGCGTACCAACCCAAGCAAAGTAAAGAAGAACCAGGTTCCTGAACACCTAAGGGATAAATATAAAGATGAAATAAATGACCTGACTCCGGATGTATTAAAAAACCTGGCTTTCCTGGGTATAGATTTCATGATCCCCATTGGCGGGGATGATACACTCAGTTATGGGGTTAGGTTATACAGGGAAGGTGTAAAAGTTATCGCCATTCCAAAAACAATGGATAATGATGTTCCCGGAACGGATTACTGCATTGGCTTTAGTACCTGTATTACCCGGACCATTATGATGACTCATATATTGAGGACTTCGGCAGGTTCGCATGAACGTTTCCTGGTACTGGAAGTATTCGGGAGATATGCAGGATTCACAGCAATGCTGCCTACAATGGCCGGAGCAGCCAACCGTTGCGTAATACCCGAGTACACTTTTAACATGGATAAGCTGACCAAACTAATGGTAGATGACCGCAGGAAACACCCGAGCAACTATTCTGTAGTACTTGTGTCAGAGGGTGCGATGTACGAAGGCGGAGAGATGGTTTTCCAGAGCCAGGAAAAAGATGCTTACGGGCATGCCAAACTGGGAGGCATAGGTGATCTTGTTTCAAATGAGGTTGTAAAACTTTCATCAAAATACAACAACGGAAAGCCAATCAACGTGATCCATCAGAAACTCGGGTACCTCGTCAGGGGCGGAGACCCCGATGCCATTGACTCAATAGTCCCAATGGCCTTCGGTAACCTTGCACTAGATCTTATCCTGAAAGGCATTCACGGAAGACTGGTTGTATTGCAGAACGGACGTTATGATAATGTGCCTATAGATGTGGTTACAAGCTCCAAAAAACTTGTGGATGTTAGAAAACATTACAATACCGACAGGCTGAGGCCGATATATGAAAGTTTTGAGATGAAGCCGCTGTTCCTGATGACAGGGGAAACTGATCATTAGAAAAAATCAGGACAAATCTCAAAACCCGTCTTAAAAAAGAGCCTGCACCAGATTAAATGATGCAGGCTCTTTTTTAAGACGGGTTTTTGCGCCATCGGGAAACGTACCAGTTTCA
>CAZFOO010000039.1:0-33150 GCA_964520585.1 uncultured Bacteroidales bacterium | reverse complement strand
GAATCTGGGTTGGAATGTACAGGAAAAAAGGCCTTTCACTGTTCTGATCTATGAAATCCAGGGCTTCATCGGTCAGAACATCGGCGCTGTATTTTCCGCGTTCCAGCGGTGGGCCCGATCCCGGTCTTTCAAAGCCCTCCCTTGATGCATCTTCTGTTTTATTGCCTTCCAGATATACCCGTTCTGCAGGCCTGCCCCTCTCGACATTGAAGAGGAATTCAGGAAAAAAGAAGTGTGATCTTCTCTGGCACAACAGACCGAAAAACCGGTCGAACCCCTGCAATGAAGGTGTTCCTTCCGAGTAGGGCGGACCAAGTCCCCATTTCCCGAAAGCTCCCGTTGCATACCCGGCTTCCTGAAGAATTTTGGGAAAAGTAACCGTTCCGTACTGCAGAGGATACTGCCCGATAGGCATAATCTCCTTGTTGTCCCGGATCGGAGCATGCCCTGTATGTAAACCGGTCATCAGCACCGCCCTGGAGGGAGCACATACTGTGCTGCCGGAATAATGACTGGTAAATCGCATACCTTCTTCAGCCATCCGGTCCAGATTGGGTGTAAGGATATTTTCCTGCCCGTAGCTTCCCAGGTCTCCATATCCGAGATCATCAGCAAGAATGTATATGATATTGGGCTTTACAGGTTTTGGCGTGTCTTTTTCCGGGGATGCCTCACATCCACCGGAAAACAAGCCTGCAAGAATGGCTGCTCCTGATATGGTTGACTCGATGTTGATTTTGTACATGGCGATAATTTATTATTCTGATTATGCAATACAGGCCATTTTAATTCTTACTTAACCAGTTTGGAAATACGTTTAAATGTTTCATTTCCTGCTCTCCGGGTGAGCTCGAACAGAATGCTTTCAAGGGTAGTGATCCTGGCTCCTTCCTGTCGCATCCTTTCAATGGCAATAATTTTATCATCACGCCTTCTGGAAGAGATACAATCCTCAACAATAACCGGTCTGAATCCGTCATCTATCAGATCCAGACAGGTCTGGAGCACACAGACATGTGATTCTATTCCGCAAAGAATGATGTTTTGTTTATTCAGTATCGTAATTTCTTCTTTGAATGCAGGTTCTTCAAAACAACTAAAAGAGGTTTTCTCAATATAATTGAATTCTGAAAATTTGTCTACGATGGAAGGTTCAGTTGCTCCCAGACCTTTTGTATATTGCTGTGTTGTTATTACCGGTATGTAAAGTATCTGTAAACCTTCAATAAGCTTCAAACAATTATGAAGGATAGTTTTTCCTTCATAAATATGAGGTAAAAGCCTTTCCTGGATATCTATAACCACGGCTGCCGTCTCTTTTTGCAGGATCCTCATTATTGGTTGTATTTATTATTAATTGAATAAAGAAAAACATATTAGCTGATCAGTAACGCCGGTTTATGATACTGATCTTCCATTATTTTATTCTATGACAGGTGCTATTTGTTCAGGTGAAGTTACTCCCGGGGGCAATTCAGTTATTCTGATATTCCGGAAATGAATTTCGGCTCCTTCTGCTTCCAGGCATATATATCCTTTTTTCTGTGATGATTCACTGACCCCGTTTACAAATTTACCATTTACCGAAAGTTTAACGACACCATCAACGGCAATGACAGTATAGGTATTCCAGATTCCTTTACCGTAGCATCTGTTTTCAAGAGAATTACTTCTGTTACTGTTTTCCATCCGGTTATCGGGAAGTGTAGTCACTCCGCCCACTCCGAAAAGATGACCGTGAACATAAGCCTCCTGGTTGGATTTGGATATTTCAGGCCTTGGATTAACCTTGAAATAATCAAGTTCGAGCATCTGAACTTCAACCCCATCGGGTAATCTTCGGTTTTCCGGGGGACTGGCATTACTCCATATGAATACCCCTGAATTTCCTCCGGCTTCCATATGCCTCCATTCAATCTGGAGTATGAAATTTTCATATTGTTTCGCCGATCTGACTACACCGATCGGGTGTCCTGAACATATAAGCATATCATCCTGCTTTGACCAGGTTTCTTCAACAGTATTGACATTGATCCACTTTGCAGGCTGGGGCTGCGCGTAAGATTCCAAAGTCAGGCTATTAAGGTTGGCTTCTGTACCAAATACAAATTCAAAATTCTGGGAATAAACATTACCCCAGGCAAACATCAAAATAGTTGTAAGCAGTGTTAACAGTTTCTTCAGAAAATTATTCATAGCCTATGATTATTTATGTTAAATGCTCAATACTAAAATTTTGCAAGCTGAATAAACCAGTGGTTATGGCTCCGGTTATGACACATGCTTACACTCAGGCAAGTTGATAAAAATTTGTGAAAAAAGGAAGCTATTCGGATTAATTTGCAGTATTATAAATATTTTTTAGGTATAAATATTATATTTATTCATATTTAAGTGTTTCTGCAGTTTTTTGTTTTTATACGGGTTAAATGGTTTAAATTTGTTCTGGTCAATATAATATGAAAACACAGGAAATGGACTAGCCCCTATTAATCGTAGTAATGAATATTTCAAATTTTACTTTTTGTGCTGATAACGTAATTGATCTTTTTTTTAACTGTTGTTTAAGATGATTTATGTATTATGGGAAAATTTGCTCTTTGTATTTTTTCTGTCATTGTTTTTGTTGCCTGTGGTAACAACAATATTCCAAATAATGATAATATGAGTCCTTTCGACAAACAAACTATATCTGTGGTGATAACCAGGCTTGAATCTGATCATGGTTCTGAACATGCTGACCGTATCCGGCGTGGAGTTGAACAGAGTGCATCGCTCTGGCGTGAATCTGATGGTACGGCAGAGGATTTTGAAAATTTCTGCATTCAGAACTTTATTTCCGACCGCCAGGAGCTGGACCTGGTATTCGATCGACTTGCAAATAACTTTGAACATCTCTACGGATATATGAACCGTATCTCCCTGGAAATTAACCGGCCGGTTCACGAAGATGTTGGTCCTCTTCATGCAGTGGACCGTATGTTCGCCACTTACAGTCCTTCAGCACATATTACCGATGATTTTTTTAAAAATAAGATTGCATTTCTCATTACTCTTAATTTCCCTTTTTATACCCTGGATGAGAAAAACATTTTGGGCGGGGACTGGGACGATAGACAATGGGGATTTGTGCGGCTGGGTGATTATTTCACCTCCCGGGTACCTCCTTCACTTATGCAGGAATACAGCAATGCGTCCAGCCAGGCGGGCATGTATATTTCAGAGTACAATATTTTTGCGGGTAAACTTTTGAATGAAAAAGAGGAAACTCTTTTTCCCGAAGGGATGAAGCTTCTTGCTCACTGGAATATCCGTGATGAGATAAAATCAAATTATGGGCAGCGGCGGGGACTGGAAAAACAGGAAATGCTTTACAAGGTAATGCTCAGGATAATTAACCAGGATATACCTTATTTAATTATAAATAATGATGAATACCTGTGGAATCCTTATTCCAATGAAGTATTTGAAAATGGAGAAAAAGTTGATGCCGAGCCGGAAGGTTCCGTCAGATATGCTCATTTGAATAATATCTTCAGTGCTTTGCATGAAATGGACCCATATTATCCGGGGATGGATACATATATTCAAAGAAGTTTTGAAAGAGGCATGCAGATACCGCAACAGGAGGTTGAAATCCTTTTCAGGGAATATGCATCATCACCACTGTTGAAGGATGTGGCGGGTATAATATCCGAAAGGCTTGGTCGTGAACTTCGTCCTTTTGATCTCTGGTATGACGGATTCAAGTCCAGAAGCTCAATATCGGAAGAAGAGCTTGACAGGATGACCAAAGCCAGGTATCCCGGTGCAGAAGCTATGAACAGAGACCTGCCAGAGATGCTTGTTCAGCTTGGTTTTGAAAGGGATGATGCTGAATATATTGCCAGCAGGATTGAGGTTGATGCTGCAAGGGGTTCCGGACACGCCTGGGGATCTTCCATGAGGGGAAAGCCTTCTCATCTGCGGACCCGTATAGGCAGTGAAGGGATGGATTATAAGGGATATAATATTGCAGTTCATGAATTCGGCCACAATGTTGAACAAACTATAAGTACTTACATGGTCGATAATTATTTTATAAACGGGGTTCCCAATACCGCATTTACTGAGGCTCTTGCTTTCATGTTCCAGTCCCGGGACCTTGAACTTCTTGGCCTTGAAGAGAAGGACCCGATGAAGGAGCATTTGGATGTTCTTGATTTCTTCTGGAATAATTATGAAATGATGGGAGTATCTCTTGTTGACATGAGCGTATGGAAATGGTTGTATGATAATCCCGGTGCTACACCTGAACAGGTGAAAGAAGCTGTAACGGAAATTGCCATTGATGTGTGGAATGAATATTTCGCAGAGATATTCGGTGAAAGGGATATTCCTCTTCTAGCCATATATTCACATATGATCCAGTCGCCTCTTTATCTTTCCAATTATCCTTACGGCCGGTCGATAATGTTTCAATTGGAGGATTACATAGGGGACAAAGATTTTGCAGATGAAGTTCTGAGGATATTCTCTCTGGGAGAGCTTACTCCACAACATTGGATGAATAGGGCAGTCGGTGCACAAATAAGCAACCGGCCTATGTTTAATGCAGTGGAAAAGGCTGTAAAATCGATCAGAGAATTTTGATTTAGTATTCAAGCTGATGCTGGTTTTATGTTAGGATTTATGCGGAAAATGATATCAGGTTATCTTTTCAGCAGCCTGTGTGAAATTGTTTTTTGGGAAAATGAAAAGTTAGTAATTTCTGTCACCTATTGTGAACGGACCTGGTAAGCTGTGATTCGGATACTTTTGCCAGTCCCTGATAGTCTGATCTTTTTGAACTTTTTAACCTTTTAGTTGTTACTTTCTTTGTATTTCGTATTTGATATTATATTTTGCTTGTCACAAGCAAGTAATTATTCACAAAAATCTTAAAAGTTATGGCTTATAGAATGTTCAGCTCTTCAAATCAGGGCATGCAGATTGCAATTTTCCTGATAAGAGTAAGTTTTGGAATAATTTATATCCTCCATGGTTTTCCAAAGATAGCAGGCGGACCGGAACAATGGGCCCAGGTAGGTGGAGCTATGGGAACTGTAGGACTTGGGTTTGCTCCTGCTTTCTGGGGCTTCATGGCTTCCATTTCTGAATTTGGAGGTGGATTGCTTCTCGTACTGGGGTTATTTACTCGTCCTGCTGCGGCTTTCATGGCGTTTACAATGCTTATTGCGCTGATTATGCATATTTCTTCCGGTGATGATATCGGTACCGTATTGCATCCGTTGAAAGGCTTGGTAGTATTTGTATCCCTTCTTTACAGCGGCGGTGGTAAATATTCACTTGACAGCAAGTGGGCAGGATAAATGGATTAGTCTTTTTCATGCTCACCGGTTTCGTGTGAATTCTCTGCTTTGCTCCATTTGTAATAATCACTTAACCGTGCCTTAATCTGAGTATAACGGTAAATACCAATAATAAAAATGATCGAACTTAGTCCCAGGGCTAAGGAACCTATCCACTGGATATTTTTGAACTCCTGAATCTCCAAAAAAGCAATTCCGCCAAGCAGGATATATAAGGATGTTCTGGAATAGGCCAAAAGAGTTCGCTCATTTGCCAGTTTAGTTCTTTCAAGGGCTAAATAGTCTCTTAGCAAAATCTCATCTTTATTTTTAAAAATATCAGGGAAAAATCTCAAAAAGTCTGGCATGTTTAAGTGGTTGTTAATTGTACATTAATTTTTTTTAATTTCTCTGAGTGTAATTTGATTGCGTCGATTTTTCATGTAACTTTCTATTGTGCGCTAACAAATACTAATAATTATGAATATTGCTCGTCTGAATATTAAAACAATTAAAGATGAAAATATGTTGCCGGCTAAAGGACTCTTTTTGCTTTTTATAATGTCTATTTTGCAGTTTAATCCGGTAATAATTGATGCTCAGATTATGGACAAAAACAATATTGTGGCAGAAAGTGCCGGACTTGAACTTCTTGGCAAAGGTTTTTTATTTACGGAAGGGCCGGCTCCCGATTCCGCAGGTAATGTTTACTTTACAGACCAGCCAAACAATACCATTGTTAAATGGAACCATTCAAACTGTGAACTTTCTGTCTTTATGGAAGATGCCGGCAGGTCAAATGGTATGTTTTTTGACCATAAAGGAAACATGATCACGTGTGCCGACATGGATAATGAGCTTTGGTCCGTTAGCTTGGAAGGGGAGGTTGAGGTTCTGGTGGATAATTACCAGGGCAGGCGGCTTAACGGTCCCAATGATTTATGGATTGGACCGGATGGTGGAATATATTTTACTGATCCCTTGTATAAAAGGGAGTACTGGGAGCGGGACCCCGAAATGGAGCAGGACGGGGAGCATGTTTATTATCTGGGGCCATCCCGGACTCAGATTTTCAGGGTTGATGAGGACCTTGTAAAGCCTAACGGGATTATCGGAACTCCTGACGGTAAAAAACTTTATATAGCTGATATTGGAGACGCCAAGACATATGTATATGATATAATATCTGATGGAACACTGTCAAACCGGAAGCTTTTTTGCGATATGGGTTCAGATGGTATGACTATCGACAATAATGGAAATGTTTATCTTACCGGTAAAGGTGTAACTGTTTTTAACGAAAAAGGAGAAAAAATTGCACACATACCTGTGGATAAAAAATGGACCGCTAATATTTGTTTTGGCGGACCGGAAAGGGATATGCTTTTTATCACTGCCATGGATGCAGTTTTCGGAATTAAAATGAATGTCCGGGGAGTCTATTGATTCTTAATGATTCTTTATTGGTCCTGAAAGGCTTTATGACGGCTGAAGGTCAGCTTTGTCATTCCATCACCCATAATTAGAATTGAATTATCTATTTCAAAGTCCAGGGTTTTGCCGGATATCGTACTTAAAAACCTGTCCTCTATCTCCTGTGTATCCAGGCAAGCCTTCTTGGTCGATGAAATTGCTCCGGTAACAACCCTGTTATTCACCAGTTCTACACTACCGGAAAATCTGTTGCAGCCGCCGTAGCCGTATATTTTTTTGCCGGAAAGGTCGATATGCAAAACAGGATATTCTCTACCTTGAGGAATTGAAACTGGTATGTCATTTATTTCTTCCAGTTTCCAGATATCATTAAGCCGGTAAGGTCCGAGATATTCCCCACATCCTTCAAACCTGCGGAAACTCTCCCTGTGATCTCTCCGGGCAGCAACAATAACCTTGAACGGGAATAATTCTCCGGACATTGTATCCATACATTCTTCACGGTTTATAGTCACCTGAAATTCTCCGTTACCGGCTTCTGCAGAATATTTAACTAAGGACATATCTCCAGGTCTTTCAGGATCAGGAAGGGTAGTGGTGAATTCAAATCCTTCAACCGATAATGCATTGAATTCAATCTTATTGTAAAATTCTATTTGCAGTCCCCAGAATGGCTCATTACCGGTAGCCCTGAACCCGGTCCCGGTTATTTCTTCAAATACCCGCTCATGCTTTTCCTTTGTAAGAATATATCTTTCAGGAAAGCCTGTCTCAATCTTGTCTCCCATAGGGGAAAGCATCTCGAGCTGACCGTTTTTAATAGCAAAATGGTTCATTCCTTGATTTTCCTTTCCTTTGAGAATAATTACAGAATCCCTGGTTATCCTGTATTTGCCTTCATTAATAAGGGGTTGATCTGTTTTTCCATCATAAAGTATTCTTTCGCTGTATGTGAAATCCGGGTTTATTTCTATTTCATAAAAAATGCCGGGACAATCTGCACATGGCAGATAGCCGTAATAAGTGTCTTCTATATTTTCTGAGAGATATCGTGGTCCTGAACAGCCCATGGCAAATATTATCAGAACAAAAACAGTATTGATGTTAAATTTCATGTGTATGCGTAAAAAGTATATGATCTGTTTCTAAACTAACCGTCATTGTAAAGGTATAAAATATCACTGATGATTTTTTCAGATGCCGGCAGGGTTATTTATATAACGTGACATAAGACTTAGTTTAGTATTAAATCGCAATCTCCAAAGGAAAAAGTTTATAATTAATTTAAATAGTAAAAGTCTGATCAATTTCAGGTTACATGATGCTGTTCTTTTGTATTTTAGTGCCATTATATAGTGCCATTATGAAAACGAATGATCAGCATGATCCTCGGCGTACCGGGACAGGTCTGGATTCTGTTTCCGGAGAGTTGAGCAAACATGAATCTGCTAATCTGAACCGGCGATGCTTTTTGAAGATGGGAGCGCTGCTAGGATGTGGACTGGTGACCGGGGCTCCGTTGGCAAGCTGTATAAGGGAGCTTGAGAGGCATACCCCCGTACTGGTTGGTGAAATTGACGGGGTGAAAATAATTCGTGCGGGATGTCCTGCCCATAATTGTGGCGGGAGATGTGTCCTTACTCTCCACGTAAAGGATGAAAAGATAGTACGAATAGAGACTGACGACCGGCAAGGCGATACGCTAGAGGATCCGCAACTTCGCGCATGTATTAGGGGCCGGTCGTACAGAAGGAGGCAATACCATCCTGACCGGCTCAAATATCCAATGAAACGCTCTGGCAAAAGGGGAGAGGGAAAATTTGAAAGGATCGGATGGGATGAAGCATACGATATAATGGCTTCACAGATAGAACGGGTGATAAAAAGATACGGCAACCAGGCGATACTGGTGCCCTACGGCACCGGAAGCTATAATCAGGTTGGGGGCCGGCAGACTGCCGCAAGGCTGATGAACCTGCTGGGAGGATCGCTGGGTTATTACAATTCCTATAGCTGGGCATGTATCAGCAAAGCAACTCCTTATGTTTACGGCACATCGGTTACCGGCAATCAACGCCAGGACTGGGTAAACAGTAAATATATTATCATGTGGGGCTGGAACCCTGCCGAGATGCGCGATGGCACTAACAGCGACTTTTTCATAAAAAAGGCACGGGAGAATGGGGCCAGGGTGGTGTGCATCGATCCGCAAATGACCATGAGTGCTGTATCTCTTGCAGATGAGTGGATTCCGATAAGACCGGGGACTGATACGGCTATGATGAGTGCAATGGCTAATGTGATCATCTCTGAAAATCTGCATGACAAGGAGTTTATCGACCGGTGCTGCATTGGGTTCGATAAAAGCCAGATGCCCCGGGGACTGGAGAATGAAGAAAGCTATTATGATTATATTTTTGGCACTTATGACGGTGTGCCTAAAACCCCTGAATGGGCAGAGGCCTTAACAGGTGTTCCTGCCCGTACCATTGCACGTCTCGGAAGGGAATATGGCAGCATGAAACCTGCCGTGCTTTACCAGGGATACGGTATGCAAAGAAGAGCCTACGGAGAGCAGCCGGTACTTGCCGGTTGCGTGCTGCCGGCTATTACGGGTAATGTTGGCATTCCCGGAGGCTGGGCCGGAGGTATTGCACTGCAGGCTGATGACGGTGGTCCTTTCTGGAACGTGTTCCCCACGGGTAGTAATCCGGTTAAGGCAGAGATCCCGGTCTTTTTGTGGACCGAAGCGATATTGCGCGGTACCGAACTGGGGCAGACCGAGGGACTAAGGGGTGCGGATAGGCTGGAGAGCAATATTAAGCTTATCTGGTCGGTGGCCTCAAACATCCTGATAAATCAGCATGCCGATGTGAACCGCACGGCTAAGATTCTGGCCGATGAGAGCAAGGTGGAATTCATCGCCTTCCAGGATCAGTTCATGACTCCTTCGGGTAAATTTGCGGATCTGGTATTGCCTGTATGTACTCAGTTTGAGAGCTGGGGACTGGAAGACGGGTGGAAGTATGGTGATGAGGTTATCGTCATGCCTCAAATCGCCAAACCTCCTCATGAGACAAAAAGTGATTACAATATATGCGCAGAGCTGGCTGAGCGGTTTGGGGTGAGGGAAGAATATACGGAAGGGCGGAATGAAAGGGACTGGATAGCATGGGCCGTTGAGCGGTACCAGAACTCGCGGTTCCCCGAAATGCCTTCTTTGGATGGGCTGGTGGAAAAAAATAACGGGGTTTATAGCAGACCGGTAACCAGGCCGAAAGTTGCGTTTACCGATTTCCGTCAAAACCCGCAACAGCATCCTCTTAACACTCCCTCCGGAAAGATCGAGATATTCTCTGAAAGGCTTTTCAGGATGGGTAATCCCGAAGAGATACCGGCAGTACCCAAGTATATCCGGGAGTGGGAGAGCCCGTTCGGGGAAGAGAGTAGTGAGTATCCGCTTCAGGCAATCGGGCACCACTACATGCAGAGGGTGCATTCGACGCACGATAACGTGGACTGGCTCAATGAAGCCTTTCCTCAGAGAGTATTCATCAATCCGCTTGATGCTGCTGAGAGAGGGATCGGGGACGGTGACAAGGTGATCGTTTGGAATGACCGGGGTAAGATGGTCATCCCCTGTAGAATTACACCGAAGATAATGCCGGGGGTTGTGAACATACCGCAGGGCGCATGGTGGGATCCGGATGAGGATGGCATCGACCGGCGGGGTTGCGTGAATGTGCTGACCTCTCACAGGTGGACACCGCTGGCATTCGGTAACGCACAGCATACCATAATGGTGGAGGTGCAAATGGCCTGAAAAGAAATGATGGTTGCCACCGGGCAGCCTGCCAAACTGACTGACAGAGCCATTGAATAAATTAATAAGCAGCTGAAATGAGCAGACAACTTGCATTTTATTTTGATTCTACCTCTTGTTCAGGTTGCAAGACCTGCCAGGTGGCTTGCAGAGACAAGCATAATCTTGGAAAAGGGATGCTGTGGAGAAGGGTGTACGAGGTTGCCGGCGGGGAATGGAAAAAAGAGGGAAGTGCCTGGGTTCCCGATATTTATTCATACTATATTTCCATGGCATGCAACCACTGCCTTGATCCAATATGCATGAACTCATGCCCTAACGACGCTATTTACAGGAATGAAAATGGACTGGTACTGATTGATGAGAAGAGGTGCATGGGGTGTCGGTATTGCGAGTGGACATGTCCTTATGGTGCACTGCATTATGACAAGGAAAATGGTGTAATGACAAAATGCACCATGTGTGCCGACTATATTGAGCAGGGCAAGCCGCCGGCATGTATTTCTGCATGCCCGATGAGGGTCCTTGACACTGGTGAGTTGTTTGAAATAAGAAGCGGTCTGACTGATCCCCCCGATATGTTTCCTCTTCCCGATTCTTCTATTACTAATCCCGCATTAGTTGTAAAACCGCATAAGGATTCTTTGAAGGCTGAAAGAGACCGGTTAAAGGTCAATAATAAAGAGGAGGTAAGATGACAGGTAGCGAATGGTCCCTGGTGTTTTTCACTCTTTTTGCACAGGCCGCATGGGGCATGATGATTGCCCTTGCCGTTGTGGCTGCCGGGAAAAAGCCGGTTGTGAAGATTGTTTATGCTAACACGCGGACACTGATAACGGGTATCGCTTTGATCCTTATGTTGGCGGCCCTTATTTTTTCCTTTTTTCATCTTGGGTCTCCTTTAAAGTCTGTTTACGCTCTTTCCAATATTAATTCATCATGGCTTAGCAGGGAGATCCTGATGGTTTCTGTTTTTTGTGCGTTGCTACTGGTCTGGTATGCCGGATTAAGTTCGGATGTAGCCGGAGAAACCGCTAACAGGTATTTTCTGTGGATATCCATTATAGCCGGCACAGTTATGGTTTTTTCAATGGCAAGGTTGTATATGATGCCAACCATACCTGCCTGGGACTCGGCCCTGACCATGGTGCTGTTTTACAGCAGCGGATTGCTGCTTGGCATTCCGCTGGTTCTTGCTCTTATATTGCCTTCATATATCGGTGAGGAGGTAAGACCCGGATATTATTCTTTTATACCGGTCTTCATAGTATTAATTGTTTTTTCTTTCCTGATGCGCATTATATTTGATTCTGTTGTTGTTCACGATAACAATGTTGCATTCCCATTAGCCAGAACACCTCTACTGCTGATTGTTCTGCATTATATTTTTTCTGTAACGGGAATAGGACTTTTAATTTACCGGATATTGGTACCCACAAAACGTGCCGGAGCATGGAGGGTTGCTTTATTGCTTTCACTGGTACTTATTTTAACCGGTGAGATAATTGGCAGGTATATTTTTTATGCCGGATATTTCCGGACGGGTGTTTAATCTACCGGGGCTGGACTTTTTTGTATTTAAGTCGGAGACTGTAATTGTTATGGTGCTTTTCAACTATCATCTCGTCTCCGGTATTTATAACAATCTCTTGTTCATCATTTAAAGAAGTTGATTTTTCAATATCTGCCTCTTCATAATATATCTCAGGTCCGAATGGTGAACACTCTATAGTAAAATATGCATCGGGACCGTCATCACCGTCCTGCCAGAATAATTTACCTCTTTCACCCGGATTTTCATACACCTCATATTCTAGTTCCCAGGCATAAGGGTGCTCTCTTCCACCTCTTCGTTGTGTGCCCTCATAGTAGATATAATATAATCCGGGATCCACCCTGTAGAACCAGTCCCAGTAAAATAATTCAGGAATAAACTCATTCTCTATTTCGATATATTCCGGCTCACTATCAATCCATGTGAAAGCAACAAAGGCAAAACCCGGGAGGCCGTCATTTCCCTCTTCGCAGGAAGGAAAAAGCAATATAAGTAAGAGCAGGAGAATGGCAAAAAAAGTAAGCCTTTGGCGGAAGTATTTGACTGGATTATTTTTCAACCCAGGCATATTATAACGGTTTCGAGTCATGGCTTTTTTAGTGTTCCGGTTTAAATAAATCCATGTCAATTAATGTGCCAAAATATGTGATACCGTCATACAATGTTTCCGGTCTGTGACAAGTTTTTTCTGTTTTCATTCATGAAACCCGCGCAACCGGTCAGGCAGGAGTGAGGGAAACCTGTCCCTGCCTATGGCAATCCATATCCGGAGCATCATCCAGCCTATGAATAACCCCAGCAGAGCTCCAAAAATGCTGTCGCCCGGATAATGAACCCCGATGTAGATGCGGCTGTAAGAGAAAACCACAGCCCAGGTAAATATTATGTATGTATACCATCTCAGTCCGATGATCTTTGATGAAAAGTAGGCAAGTGCAAAGGAGGTAGTGGCGTGGCCTGAGACAAACCCGTACATGCCTCCTTTCCCCCTGGGCAGATGTATTATATCAGCCAGATCAGCTTCGTAACTGGGTCGTAACCGCTGGAAGACATTCTTGAAAAGGTGTACCGATATCTGGTCTGCAAGAGCGACAACAAGGGCTACAAATAATACCGAGAGGAGCAGCCACGGCCAGTAGCTGCTTTGTGCCTGTAACCGGAAATTTAGGTTCCCGTTATCCGGTCGGGTTTGGATGTTAACTGCCAGATACCGCCATGCCAGAAGACCAAGAATAATAACATAAAGAAATATCCATGAATATTTTTCGGTAACCCATAAAAAGATACTGTCAAAGAAGTCGTTATGTAAACTGTTCAGGAAAAGCAACAGCCTGGTGTCAAGTTCTTTTAGAAATTCAAGCATATAAATTATCATGTAGTTATATTGTTAATACATTTTCGGTTCCGAACCTACCCATCAAAATATTAGCTGGCATATGATCTACGCCGGTTTTTATGAATTTCAAAGATATGTGCCGGAGTCAATTATTTGTTGAGCATTTCCCAAAGCCTGTCTTTTAATCCGGTTATTCCATCTCCGGTAACTGATGATATAAAAAGCTTTGGCAGTGCAGGCAGATCATTATCGACCTCTTTTTTGAGTTCCTCTCTGAGTTCTTCATCCAGCAAGTCGGATTTGGTTATTGCCAGCAGCCTTTTTTTATCAAGCAGTTCAGGATTATACTTTCTGAGTTCGTTAAGCAGTATTTCGTATTCCTGCTTTATGCCCGGACTGTCGGCCGGGACCATGAACAGGAGCATAGCATTCCTTTCAATGTGCCTCAGAAACCTTATTCCCAGTCCACGCCCCTCATGCGCTCCTTCAATAATACCCGGGATATCTGCCATGGCAAATGACCTGTTGTCCCTGTAGGCTACAATGCCCAGGCTTGGCACAAGTGTAGTGAAAGGGTAATTGGCTATTTTAGGTTTCGCTGCCGATATAACTGAAAGAAGTGTCGATTTGCCTGCATTGGGAAAACCCACCAGACCCACATCAGCAAGAATCTTTAGTTCCAGGACAAACCACCCTTCAACAGCATCCTCTCCCGGCTGGGCAAACCGGGGTGTCTGCATGGTAGCCGATTTAAAATTAGCATTGCCCAGTCCACCCCGGCCACCGGGTGCCAGTATCTTCTCCTGGTTATCCTCCGTTATTTCAAAAAGTGTATTTCCTGTTTCTGCATCCTTTGCAACAGTCCCAAGTGGCACTTCAATAACCTTGTCACTGCCACCGGCACCGGTCTTATTTGCAGATGACCCGGGTTCACCGTTTTCGGCAAAAATATGTCTTTGGTATTTCAAGTGTATCAGAGTCCACAGTTGAGAATTCCCCTTGATGATCACGTCACCTCCCTTCCCTCCATCACCCCCGTCAGGTCCGCCTTTAGCGGTGAGCTTATCGCGGTGGAAATGGACCGAGCCGGCCCCGCCCTTACCTGACCGGCAAAAGATCTTTACATAATCAACAAAATTGGAATCTGGCATAGGAAATATCTGTTATTTTCAGTTCAGGCAGTAGCATGTACATAGTTATCTATTACCCTGCTTATGCGTTCAAAGATTTCCTCCACGCTACCGGTGCCTTTCACGGCCTTGTGCCTGTCCGTCCGGTCATAATAGTCCGCTACCTGGCAGGTAACATCATTATATACTTTTATCCTGTTTTTTATTATATCCAGGCAATCATCCTGCCGGCCCTCTTCCTCTGCTCTTTTAAGCAATCTTTCAATGAGCTCTTCCTCTTCAACCTCTAAAGATATCATTACAGAAATAGAGGTATCTCTTTCTTTAAGAATTTTGTCCAGAGCCTTGGCCTGCTCACAGGTTCTTGGGAATCCATCGAAGATAAATCCTTTCTGATCCAGATTCTTGTCTATTTTGTTCTTGACCATTTCTATCACAATGTCATCGGGAACAAGTTCCCCCTTGTCTATAAGCTTTTTCGCCTCAAGTCCGAGTGGTGTTTTTTCTGCTATCTCACCACGGAGGATGTCGCCGGTGGACAAGTGTAAAAGCTTATATTTTTCTATGATCAGTTTTGACTGTGTTCCCTTTCCTGCGCCGGGAGGGCCGAATATTACAATATTTAACATGTTTGAAATTTTAAATGTTAGAAAAAATATGAGAGTTATTATGAATGGCTAAAAATATAACAAAATAAATTACCCGCCAGTGATAAAATGCATTTTACAGACTGATAAAAAAACTTATCTGGTTTTTCATATAATGTGGTTCTTTTGTGGCTAACTGCCTGATAATTAAAAATATTGTGATTGACTAGTTAATAATTTATATCTGTCTTGTGATTAGCTATTTGACCATTTTATATATTCCTTCAAAATTTCTTCCCAGCTCATTGTAATCAAGCCCGTAGCCCACGATAAAATCATTGGGAATTTCCATTCCAACGTAATCCAGATGTATAATTCCGTTAAATACCTCCGGCTTCAGCAGGAGTGTTGCAATTTTTATGTCTCCGGGATTGTGAAGGTTCAATTGTCTTACAATGTTTTCAAGGGTGTTGCCGGTATCAACAATATCTTCAACGATTATTACATGTCTGCCTTCGATGTTTTCATCGAGTCCGATTAATTCTGTGACTACGCCCGAGCTTTCTGCACCATGATAGGATGATAATTTAATAAATGATACCTGACAGTTCATCTTTATTTGCTTTAAAAGGTCTGATGTGAACATAAACGATCCGTTGAGGATACTGAGAAAGAGCGGATTTTTTCCTGCCAGATCATGATTTATATTTTCAGCGATCCTTCCAACGGCTTTTCGTATCTGAACGGGCCTAATTGAAAGTCTGAATTCCTGGTCATGCAGTTTTATTCTGTCCATTAAAAAGAAGTTAGTGCATGTTATGTATCTGGTCTGTCATGAAACCAGTTTGAATAATAAATGATAATACGAGAACTTTCCCTCGTCAGGCATACGTTTATGCAGTTTATTCGTCAGGTATAAGCTCTGTTGCTAATTTTTCTAATTTTGTACAAACCTAAGTATCCTGCGAAATTATAAAAATAAGCCGTTAAGTATAGTTTAATTAAGGGAAATATTATAATTAATGATCTATTTTAGGTCCGGGTATAAGATAAATTGAATTTTTTTATTAACTTGAATATGTTTGTTTCATTCAGGCATATTCAATGTACATTAAAGGATATAATAAAATTTCTGCCGGGATAAAGATTACAATGATCTTTATCCCGGTTTTTATTTTGATTCCTTTACCAGCTTTTTCATCTGATTATAACCATTCCCCGGGCAGCCGGACTGCTGCTATGGGCAATGCTGCCGTGGCCATTGGCGATATCTGGTCTGTTTACCACAATCAGGCCGGCCTTGCTTCAATTACCTCCTGGCAGGCCGGGATTCACCATGAAAACAGATTTCTCCTTCCTGAACTGGGATTGCAGGCTTTTGCTCTTGCCATACCTGCAGTGCCGGGTACAATAGGACTGAGCTACACTTTTTTTGGGTTTTCACAATATAATGAAGGTAAGGTTGGACTTGCCTTTGGTCGTTATCTTGGTGAAAGGATATCTGCAGGAGTTCAGATTAATTACTTATATACTCATGTTGCCGGGCATTATGGCGAAACAGGCAGCCTCGCCGTTGAAGGTGGGGTTACTGTTGAAGCCATTGAAGGAGTTTTTGTTGCTCTTCATATATATAATCCCAAAGAGTTCCGTATAAATAAAACCGGTGAACCGTCAACTTTTTCAGCAATCCGGTTCGGGGTTGCAGGTTCTGCGGGGGAGAACGTACTGGTATCTGCTGAAGCAGAAAAACAAACAGGTTATAAAACGGTTTTCAAAGCCGGTATGGAAGTTGGTTGCAAGGCCCCCTTCTTTTTGCGGACAGGAATTAGGACATACCCTGTTCAAAGCACTTTTGGCATTGGTTACATATTTGGAAATATCTCAGCCGATATGGCTTTTGCACATCATCGTCATCTTGGATTAACACCCCATATTTCAATTATTTATACTTTCAGATGAAACTGTTTTTTATAAAGTCAGCTATTTTTTTGTTATTTTTTCCGGCAGTTGTTTTTCCGCAGATGCATGAAGATTACCAGTTCATAGAAGAATTGATTGAGGAGATGATTTCATTACATGCAACAGATATATACCCGGAAATCATTTATGATGATTTGCTCTATTACCTGTCTAATCCCCTGAACATAAATGAAGCGGATGAAAATGATCTTAAACGGCTGCATTTTATAAATGAATTACAAATTGCTAATTTACTTGAGTACAGGAGAATTCACGGAGATATGATAACTGTTTATGAGTTGCTTTATGTAGAAGGCTTCTCACCTTATGATGTGAAGAAAATAGAGCCCTTCATAACTTTGCATAAATCCACACTATCACTACCGGTTTCACCACAGAGGGTAGTCAGGTACGGCCGGCACCAGCTTTTTCTGCGTACGCAACGTCTACTCCGGGAACAAAAAGGCTTTGCTTCAATATCTGATTCCGCAACTGGAACCGGTCCAAACTCCCGCTATCTTGGCAGTCCCCTGAAAATTTATAACCGGTACCAGTTTAATTACCAGCGGCGGGTCCAGGCAGGATTTGTGGGGGAAAAAGACCAGGGTGAGGAATTTTTTAAAGGAACAAATCCCAATGGGTTTGATTACTATTCAGGACATCTTCAGATAAATGATACCGGGAAATTTAAAACCATTGTGCTGGGTGATTTTCAGTCCTCTTTTGGACAGGGACTTGTTTTATGGTCAGGCCTTGCTTTGGGAAAATCTTCCGGTATCCTGAATATAAGAAAGAGCTTCCGCGGGTTACAGAAATATTCGTCAACCGATGAGAACCTGTTTTTCAGAGGTGCTGGTGCAACATACCGGATCTCAGATAATATGGAGGGCAGTATTTTCTTCTCACGGAAAAAGATTGATGCTGGAGTTTCACTAAAGGACAGTGCCGGAAAAATTCTTGAAGTATCATCACTTCAGAATACCGGAATACATGCAACTCATTCCCAAATGGCAGGGAAGGATGTACTTGGCGAAACAATTATTGGCAGTAACATTAATTTCAACCATAGATTGTTCAGGATTGGGACCACCATGGTTGCAATGGGGTACGATGCTGCTCTAGAACCGCCAAGCCGCATTTATAATCAGTTCGACTTCAGAGGCAACAGGAATATAGCTGGTGGATTTGATTACCAGTTCTCTGCCGGCTCAGCAAGGTTTTTTGGTGAGGCTGCTGTTAGCAGGAGTGGGGGAACTGCCTTGCTGTCCGGCATGGTAACAAACCTGAGCTCTAAACTGAGTATTGCTTCTCTCTACAGAAATTATGCGCGAAGTTACCATTCATACTTTAGCAGCGGGTTCAGGGAGAATACCCGGACTTCCAATGAGCGGGGATTATATTTTGGGGCTTTATTGCAACCTTCCCGTCGCTGGAGGCTGTCAGCCTATTTTGACTTCTTCTCTTTTCCATGGATGAGATATGGTGCCTAC
The DNA here is from genome assembly GCA_964520585.1 of uncultured Bacteroidales bacterium. GTDB lineage: Bacteria > Bacteroidota > Bacteroidia > Bacteroidales > PUMT01 > PXAP01. The sequence continues at coordinate 14,506 of CAZFOO010000039.1, read as the reverse complement.
GCCCCTTCTTCCGGGATAGAATACTTTTTACAGGTTAATTATGATTATTCAGCAAAACTGAATATGTATCTTAATTTCAGGCACAAGGATAAGCCTGTGAATGCACCTGCAGAAGCTGGCCATATAAGAGATTTATATGATTCCGGTACTTCCCGCCTTCGTTATCACGTGAATTATTTTATTGACCCATCACTTGAGTTCAGAAACAGGCTCGAATTTTCAGAGTATAACAGGGAGGACCTTCCCCCGGAAAGGGGTTTATTACTTTACCATGATATTCTTTACAAACCTGCGGCCATTCCGTTATCTTTTGCGCTCCGGGGAGCCTTTTTCAGTACTGACAGCTATAATGCCCGGTTTTATGCTTATGAGAATGATATATTGTATTCATTTTCCATTCCTGCTTATTACGACAGTGGCTACCGGACATATCTGCTCGTACAATATTCTGCCGGCCGGGCATTTGATCTGTGGGTCAGGTTCTCGCTCACCAAATTGCCGGGACGTCAAAGCATAGGATCGGGACTGAATGAGATAGCCGGTAATGGAAGACCTGAATTAAAAGCGCAGGTCAGGCTCAGGTTTTGAATATCGTATCCTCTTTTGCAATTATAAAGTATTTCTTGTGGTAAGAACATTAAAATTTTATTATCTCACTTCCCGCCAGTAAAAATGCACCTGCTCCATAAACTTCAGACATGTCTTCATCGATTTCATCGGGAGCATAGCCTATGCGCTGGGTCCATCCCAGTTTTCCATCTGGCTGTATCAGCCTGTTCAAACCGTACCATCCTTTAAGTGCGGTGGGCATGAAAACATCTTTAGAAAGCAGGCCCTCGTTTATTCCCCAGGCAATTGCATAGACGTAGAATCCTGTGCCGCTTGATTCTCCGTGGCCCTGAGGATGAAGCAGGCTGGTACGCCATAATCCGTCCTCTCCCTGGAGTCCGGCAATACGACCGGCCATATCCCGGAATAGTTCTTCATACTTGTGCCGATGGGGATAATCTTCCGGCATGTATTGCAAAACGCGGGCTATCCCTGCAAGGACCCAGCCATTTCCCCGGCTCCAGAAAATCTTTTCACCATTTTCTTCGCGTTTTCCGGAACCATCAGGCTGGATAATAAAACGGTGGTCCCGGTAATAAAGATGTTCATCTTCATCGTATAATAAGTCGGTGGCATCCCACCATTTTTCATTCATGTAATCAAGGTATTCACGGTCCCCTGTTATGCTGTATAGCCGGGCAAATGTTGGAGGGGCCATATAAAGTGCATCACACCACCACCATAATTCCCTGCCGGTGATTGGTTCTTCCATGACCTCATTAATCCTTTCCATTACCGGTTTTATCATCTTTTGTTCTTTTTCTTCCATATATATCTCTGCATATACCTGTCCAATTACATGATCATCTGCATGAAGAACCCTCGGCCCCGGTTTCCATTCCACCTCTTCAGCAAAATCTATCATCAGGTCAAGGTACTTCCGGTTTCCGGTTGTTTCCCAATGTGCCATAACTCCTGTATAGAAAGCCGCATTGGTCCAATCGTTGTGTACATACCAGGGAAGACCCGTACCTCCACGTTTTTTGGGCTCGGGAAGATTATCCAGTTGCCAGTCAGCAACCTTGTTCATAGCACTTATTACTTCTTCATTATCAGGTTTGGTAAGGGATGAATCCTCCTGTCTGCCATGGATTTGCGGACCTGGATAACATGAGGTTAAAAGAATTGGAATAATAAATAAAACGGAAATGGAAATTAATTTCTCAATGGATTTTTTGACAATGTTCATTTTTATGGTCTAATTTTAAGTTAATAATTAAATAATATGCTAAACGCAGGCCAACATTCCTCCATCGACATAAAGTATATGGCCGTTTACGTAATCAGAAGCCCTGGATGATAAAAAAACAGCACCCCCTACCAGCTCTTCAGTATCTCCCCACCTGTTGGCCGGAACCCTTGAACATAACCATGAATTGAACTTTTCGTCCTCAATCAGCGGCTTTGTCATATCCGTAACGAAATATCCTGGTCCAAGGCCATTGGTTTGTATGTTATGCTTACCCCACTCTGTGGCCATTCCTTTGGTCAGCATTTTTATTCCGCCCTTTGATGCTGCATAGGGTGTAATTGTAGGGCGGCCCAGCTCGCTCTGCATCGAGCAGATATTGATTATCTTGCCTTTTTTATTTGGAATCATACTTTTTGTCCCTACTACTTTTGACACTAAGAAAGCAGCTTTTAAATTAACATTGATGATCTTGTCCCAGTCTGCAGATGGAAAATCCTCTATCGGGTGTCGTATCTGAACACCGGCATTATTAATCAAAACATCAATTGATCCCCATTCATCCAGGATTCTGTTAACGGCTTTATTTGCCATGTCCTCATCCGTTACATCAAAACGGGAGATAATAGTCTTTATGTTATCCGAACTTAATTTTTCAGCGGCCCGGTTTAGATGCTCTTCCTTTGTTCCGTTAAGTATTATATTTGCTCCCAGCTTACCCATCGCACTGGCCAGCGTAAAACCTATTCCCCGGCTTGATCCGGTGATAAGAATATTTTTACCTTTTATACTAAATAAATCTGTTGGCATGATCAATTCTATTTAAATTTATCCCTCATATCATTAATTCCCGGTATTCTATTCATCAGGTGACGGTGTTCTTCCTGAAAATTTTGGATCAGAGATCTCGTATTCTTGCCCACCAGGATTGTGAAGATGTACCCTGCATGTCCAGGAGATGTAACAGTCGGATGGTAACCCTGGCTAAAAGCAAAGGTATCGCCATTGCGTGTCATGAAAGCAGTATGTTCAGATTCGTCTTTAAAACAAAACTGGCCGCCAAAACCTGATTCAGGGTTAAACCTGTAATGGTAAATCTCTTCAAAATCGCTCTCCTCAGGATAATTGTCAGTATCGTGTTTATGAGGAGGATAACCAGACCAGCAACCTTCATCCGCATAAAGCTCACTTACCAGGAGGTTTCCGGCACGTCCTTTGGCATTGTGTCCCAGTATATGAAAAATTCTCCTCCGGCTGTGAGTGTCTCCTGATCCGACATCTACCATTTCAACTTCGTCTGGTGTGATCCTGAAACTGGAAAAATATTGATCGCATTTCCCTCCGGCAACCGCTATCTCTGTATTATCGGTTTTAGCTGTAATAGTCACTCCGGAGTTAGTCCCGGCATATACAGCCTCTGCCTTTCCCGACCAGATGTTATCACGTTTACCTACATTATTATAAGCTTCTGCATCTATTTTCACATCTGCACTACCACTTAATATAACAACCAGACTCTCGTGTCCGGGAAGCTTGTATGAAGATGAAAGTCCCCTGTTTAATTTGATCAGGTTAAAATAACTATTTGGCAATACACTGTCATCAATGTCCAGAATAAGAGCATTTTGCTTATTCTGTGCCCGGATAAATTTATAATAGTTCATTCTGATAATCTAATAAATTGCTTGTTATGATGGGAATCTCAAATATAATACATTTTGTAAAAAGCGGATTTATTTCACCGGTCGGGGTTCCGTAATGCAGATTCCCTTATCGTACGCTGGTTTACAAGCACCTGCCCTAATCATTATCTTCCTTTGTTTTTAAATCTTTTATGTTTAGCTGCCAGGAGGAGTTACCCCTAAAGTTATTTTCTTCAATTGTAAAACAGGCATCAAAACGGATTCCACAGTTTATAAGGTTATAATGCTGTGCCTGATTAAATGCAATTGCCTGAAAAGTATGGTTATGAGCATCTTCAGAAAAGACTTCCATCTTAAGATGTTCTTTATGCGGGCCTACTGTTTTGAGGGCTCCGTTACTGACCAGGTTTCCTGCCATAAAGACAGGTGATTGGTTGTCGGGTCCAAATGGCTGGAATTGTTTTAGTATCCTGCAAAACTTATCATCTATATCCTTTATTGATATTACCGAATCAACTTCTATTTTGGGAGCCATTTGTGATGCAGTTATGCTAATGGATACCAGCTCCTCAAAACGCTTTTTAAACGAGTCAACGTTTTCAAGTTTCATTGTCATACCTGCCGCATACATATGTCCACCGAAATTTTCAAGCAGATCACTGCAAGACTCCACAACCTGATAAATATCAAAACCAGGAACCGATCTGGCCGACCCTGTTGCAAATCCATTTGATTCCGTAAGTATCACGGTCGGTCTGAAATATGTTTCTATCAGTCTGGATGCTACTATCCCTATAACGCCTTTATGCCATTCAGGATTGAACAGGACAGTAGATTTTCTTTCCGTGTAGTGCTCATCATCGGCAATCATTTTTATAGCTTCCCTGGTTATAAGCCTGTCTATGTTTTTCCGGTCATTATTAAATACATTAATGACATCCCCAATTTCACGGGCAAGATGATCATCATTTGCAATAAGCAGTTCAACTGCTTTATTGCCTGATTTCATCCTTCCGGCTGCATTTATCCTTGGCCCTATCTTGAAAACAATATCATCTATTGTTATATCTTTTTTTTCTATTCCTGCTATTTTTATTATTGATTTCAATCCGAAGCAAGGATCAAGGTTTAACTGTTTTAATCCGTAATACGCCAGTATTCTGTTTTCCCCGGTTATGGGAACAATGTCGGAAGCTATGCTTACGACAACCATGTCCAGAAATTTCAATAATTCTTCCCATTCATAATCACTTTGCATGGTCAGGGCCTGAAGCAGCTTAAATCCTACTCCGCAGCCGGACAATTCCTTGAAAGGATAATTGCATCCTGGCTGCTTGGGATCAAGAATTGCCTCAGCCTCCGGGATAATCCCGCCCGGCATATGATGATCGCATATAATGAAATCAATATTCCGGCTCTTTGCATATGCAACTTTTTCAACTGCCTTGATTCCGCAATCGAGAGTTACTATCAGGCTGATATTATTGTCGTAAGCAAAGTCTATGGATTTTCTGCTAACCCCATAACCTTCCGAATAGCGATCCGGTATGTAAAAAGAGAGATTGGAATATCGCTGACTCAAGAATGAGTATGCCATGGCGACAGAAGTTGTGCCGTCAACATCATAATCACCATAAATCATAATGTTTTCGTTTTTTCTTATTGCCGTAAGCAGTCTTTCTGTGGCCAGTCCCATATCCTTCATAAGAAAAGGATCATGGAGATCTGATAATTCAGGCCGGAAAAATATTCTGGCTTGTTCAAATGTCTTAATACCCCTCTGAACAAGTAAATTTGCCAGGACAGTATTGATGTTGAGGGCTGAAGAAAGATTCTCCACCTCACGTCTTTCACCCTGATCTTTTAATATCCATTCTTTTCCCATTCCTGCTAAAGCTTTTAATTCAATTTACAAGCTCCATCCGGAATACAGATGAAAGATTTGATTTCAGTATTTCTTTAACCTTATTTAAGTCTTGTTTCTCTCCGAGTTCCTTCTCTATGGAGGTAACACCCTTGTCGGTAAAACCACAGGGATTTATGTAGTTAAAGTATTTAAGGTCCGTGTTTACATTAAATGCAAATCCATGCATAGTAACATGTCTGCTGGCACGAACTCCGATTGCACAAATTTTTCTTGATTTTTCCGGGGTAGCGGTATCCAGCCATACTCCTGATGCCGATTTTACTCTTGATGCTTCGAGTCCGTAATAAGAGAGAGTGAGAATAATAGCTTCTTCGAGATTGAAAATATACTTTCTAATTCCTATTTCGAAACTTTCAAGGTCGAATATCGGGTAACCAACTATCTGACCGGGACCATGATATGTGATATCTCCGCCACGATCGATCTTATAATAGCCGGCATTAATCTTTTTTAGAAAATCCTGGTTGATGAGAAGATTGTTTTCAATGCCGCTTTTACCAAGAGTATATACATGAGGATGTTCACAAAAAAGCAAATATCCGTTCCGGACAAGATTAATATCTTTACCGGTCTGCCTTGCAAGTTTTTGTGTTAATATATTATTAAATAGCTTTTCCTGGTACTCCCATGTTTTTTTATAATCAGCGGACTCAAGGTCCTGAAATATTACTTTTTTTGACATATTTTGTATTATTCTTTTGTTCTGTCGGGATTGCATGCTTTTCAGCATTGTAGGAGGAGCGGACAAGGGGACTGCTTTCTACGAACAGGAAACCCTTTTGCAATCCTATCTTACCATATTCTTCAAATTGATCCGGATGAATGTAATTTATCACTGGCATGTGTTCCGGATCCGGAGCAAGGTATTGCCCTATGGTCAATACTTCGCATCCGGCCTTTATCAGATCATCCATTGTTTCAAGGATCTCGTCCCTTGTCTCTCCTAGTCCAAGCATTATTCCGGATTTGGATCTGATATTTGATAATGATATAAGTTTTATTACCCCGAGACTGGTATCATATCTGGCCTTACTTCGGATGGAAGGTGTCAGGCGCCTTACTGTCTCAAGGTTATGTGATATAACCTCTGGTTTGGCATCAATAATCTGCTGTATAAGCTCTTTTTTTCCGTTAAAATCGGGGATTAATACCTCAATTGTGATCCCCGGGTTGGTTTTTTTTATGTTCGTGATTGTTTCCGCCCATATTTCTGCTCCCCCGTCAGGAAGATCATCCCTGTCCACCGATGTTATAACACAATGTTCCAGTCCGAGGAGCCGTACTGATTCAGCAACCCTGAATGGTTCATTATGATCAACGGGGGAAGGTTTCCCGCTTTTTACACCACAAAACTTACAATTTCTAGTACATATATCGCCAAGAATCATAAAGGTAGCAGTACCTTTGCTCCAGCATTCTCCAATGTTAGGGCAGTTACCGCTGGTACAGATAGTATTAAGTTTATGCTTATGGCTGAGATTTTTAACCCTGGAATATTTGTAACCTATGGGCAGTTTCATCTTTAGCCATCCCGGAAGTCTGTTCGTTTTTGTACCCATGTTATTTATAGCCAGTTATGTTAACCTGCCGGTTAGCAGATTATAAAAATACATCAAATAATTCTAAAATTTATGTTATCTGGCGGAATTATTCCTGAACAGTTATATTTATAAATGGAGAAGTTTTTAGGAATACTTTTTCAGGATCGCATTTTCAAGAGCTTCAATAATCAGTTGCTCTGGATCGCTTTACAATTATCCAATTTGCACGGATTCTTCAACTATGTGAATATAATTATGATGGATTTAGGCCGGTGAAATGCAGGTCAAGCTAAGATATTCTTCTATCTTTGCAAAAAAATAGATCAGATATGAATCAATTGCAATTAAGTGAACAGGAGCAGGTAAGAAGAGAAGCTCTTGATGAATTGATTAAACTTGGAATAGACCCATTTCCTGCCGAAGGCTTTGAAGTTAATGTTACGTCCCGGGAGATAATAGAAAATTTTGATCCGGATGCCGGAAATTATCAGGAGGTCAGTCTTGCAGGGAGAATCATGAGCCGGCGAATAATGGGGAATGCCTCTTTTGCTGAAATCCAGGACCAGCAGGGAAGAATACAGATATATATAAGGCGTGATGATATTTGTCCCGGGGAAGATAAGGGGTTATATAATATTGTATTTAAAAAGTTACTTGATATAGGCGATATTATAGGCATAAAGGGATTTGTATTTATTACACGTGTTGGTGAGATATCGGTGCATGTCAGGGAGTTAAAACTCCTTGCAAAATCTATTCATCCTTTACCGGTTGTGAAGGAGAAGGAGGGCAAAACATATGATGCATTCATTAATCCCGATCAGCGATACAGACAAAGATACCTTGACCTGATAGTTAATCCTCATGTCAGGGATGTTTTCACCAAACGTACAAAGCTTGTTGATTCAATGAGGAGCTTTCTTAATGATAAAGGCTACCTTGAAGTTGAAACTCCGGTTCTTCAACCTTTATATGGAGGTGCAACAGCCCGGCCTTTTACCACATATCACAATACCCTTGATATGACTCTATACCTGAGGATTGCTAATGAGTTGTATCTGAAAAGGCTTATAGTAGGTGGATTTGAAGGGGTATATGAATTCTCAAAAGATTTCAGGAATGAAGGAATGAGTCGTTTTCATAATCCTGAATTTACGCAGATGGAACTGTATGTTGCCTATAAGGATTATCTGTGGATGATGGATCTTGTTGAAGAAATGATAGAGAAAGCCGCAGTCGATCTTACCGGTTCTACAAAAGTAAAGGTTGGGGAAAATGTGATCGATTTCATGAGACCATGGAAAAGGTATACTATGTACGAAGCTATTCAGGAGTTTACAGGAATAGATATTTCTAAGATGGATGAGGATGAGATTGTCAAAACAGCCAGAAAACTTGAAGTGGAAGTTGATGAAACAATGGGAAGGGGGAAACTGATAGATGAGATTTTTGGAGAGATGTGCGAACCTCATTTAATACAGCCAACCTTTATCACAGATTATCCTATTGAAATGTCACCGCTGGCAAAGAAGCACAGATCGGAACCCGGTCTGGTGGAGCGTTTTGAAGCGATTGTAAATGGTAAGGAGCTGTGTAACGCGTTTTCAGAACTCAATGATCCTTTGGATCAGCGCGAGCGTTTTGAGCAGCAGCTGTTACTTGCAAAGAGAGGTGATGAGGAGGCAATGGTGCTAGATGAGGATTTCCTGCGTGCCCTTGAATATGGTATGCCTCCCACAGCCGGACTGGGAGTTGGGATTGACAGGCTTGCCATGATAATGACTGATTCCAAATCAATACAGGATGTGCTATTCTTTCCCCAGATGAGACCGGAAAAGAAATCAGTTAAAGATGATCTCTCTGCATTTAGTAAAAAAGGAATCCCTGCTGAATGGGCAGTTGTCTTGCAAAAACTCGGGTATCTGTCGGTTGGCAGTTTGAAAGAGGCCTCTGCAGGGAAATTGCATAATGAGCTTTGCGGATATAATAAAAAGAATAAACTGGGACTAAAAAATCCGGATGTTGAGCAGATTTCGGAATGGATATCAGACTGATGATTTTATAATGACATATCTTTTTCCGAATAAGATCCAAAAAAATGGACATTAACCAAAATAGGCTGAAAATTGCGGTAATAGGTAGCGGAAGCTGGGCTACGGCCATAGCTAAGATGTTGTTGTTCAATATTGATGATTTAAACTGGTATTTCCGTAATCAGGAAACAATCGCTTATTTCCGGAAATTTAAGCATAACCCGAAATATCTTAGTTCTGTTAGTTTTGATACAGGCCGGATAATGTTTTACAATGATCTTGACAAAATTATTTTGGAATCTGATGTTTTGATTTTCGCTATACCATCAGCCTTTTTGAAGGAAATGTTGTCACATACCTCTTCTGATTTCAAAGGAAAAATTGTTGTATCTGCCATAAAAGGCATAATCCCTGAAGATAACCTTACCATAGCAGAGTTTTTTAACCAGTATTATAATGTACTCTTTGATAATATTGGTATTATTACCGGTCCATGTCATGCGGAGGAAGTTGCACTGGAAAGGCTTTCATACCTTACAATTGCCTCCAAAACCGAAAAACAGGCCCGGTATCTTGCATCTTGTCTCCACAGTCATTTTATCAGAACAATTATTACCCGAGATATATATGGAACAGAATATACTGCTGTACTTAAGAATATTTTTTCGATAGCTGCTGGTATTAGTCATGGTTTAGGCTATGGGGACAATTTTCAGGCTGTATTGATATCCAACGCAATAAGAGAAATAAAAAGATTCCTTGATCATACATATCCAAGTTCACGCTCTATAAACAGCTCTGCATATCTGGGAGACCTTCTTGTTACTGCCTATTCACAGTTCAGCCGGAACCGGGTATTTGGCGTAATGATAGGCAAGGGTTATTCAGTCAGGTCAGCAACACTTGAGATGAATATGATTGCTGAAGGTTATTACGCGACCCGTTGCATTAAGGAAATAAATAAAGAATATAATGTAAAAATGCCAATTACCGACACCGTATATAATATACTTTACGAGGGTATTTCACCTTCTATCGAGATCAAACTGCTTACAGAAGAACTGGCCTGAATATAAAACCGGAATTTTCAACAGTCTGTAAGATGATGCCGGCTGAATACTGGTCCGGCATGCAGAAATAATTTTTACCAGTTGCTAATGTTTTACTTGATTATACTTTATCCGGAATAATTGATTTTTAAATTAATATAATATGTCGATACTATGAAAAATCTTGAATTAAATATTGATAATGTATCTCCTTTTATTTCAAAGGATGTCCTTGATAACTACGACGAACTGACCAGGTATCATATCCGGCAGTTACATCAGCGAACCGGAGAGGGAGCAAATTTACTCGGATGGCTTGATCTTCCTTCCAATATAACCGATGAATCAGTCCGCGAAATCGAAGAAGTAACTTCCGGACTTAATAAGAAAATTGAAATTATGGTGGTTGTGGGTATAGGAGGTTCTTACCTTGGATCCAAAGCTGTTATTGATGCACTGTCACACTCATTTAATATTTGTATTGATAGTGACCCCTCCTATCCCAAAATTCTATTTGCAGGTCAGAACATAAGTGAAGATTATATTGGGGAACTTGTAGAATATCTTGAGGATAAGTCCTATGCAATTACCGTGATTTCCAAGTCCGGAACTACTACCGAGCCGGCCATTGCTTTTCGTATATTAAGGAATCATCTTGAGAAAAAGTATGGCTCTGAGGAAGCCGGGAAGCGGATAGTTGCCATAACCAGTGCTGACCGTGGCGCTTTGCGCAAACTTACGGATGAAAGAGGTTACAGGTCATTTGTTATTCCGGATGATGTTGGCGGACGTTATTCATTGCTCACTCCGGTAGGGTTGCTTCCTATTGCACAGGCAGGGTTTAATATAAAAGAACTGATTGCCGGAGCAAAAAAGATGGAAGAAATGACCCAGCCCGGGACTCCTTTCCGGGAAAACCCGGCCGCCCTTTACGCCGCTGCCCGTAATGCACTATACCGCCAGAGTCCCAAAACTGAAATACTGGCAAGTTATCATCCGAAGCTTGTTTATCTTGCCGAATGGTGGAAGCAACTTTATGGAGAGAGCGAGGGTAAAGAAAAAAAAGGTATTTTCCCAGCCAGCGTCAATTTTACCGCCGATCTTCATTCTATGGGGCAATACATTCAGGAGGGAGAAAGAAATCTTTTTGAAACCGTTATATCCATAGAGCAACCATATCGCAAAGTAGTTATTCCGAAAGAAGAGGATGACGGAGATGAGTTAAATTACCTGGCAGGTAAAAGGATTGATGAAGTTAACAAAATGGCCGAACTGGGTACTATGCTTGCCCATGTTGACGGAGGGGTGCCCAATATTCTTGTAAAACTACCTGAACTTAATGAATATTATCTTGGGCAGCTGATGTATTTCTTCGAAAAGGCCTGCGCTATAAGTGGCTACCTGATGAATGTTAATCCTTTTGATCAGCCTGGAGTAGAGGCTTATAAGAATAATATGTTTGCCTTGCTTAAGAAACCGGGATTTGAAGAAGAAACGAAATCGATCTTTAGACGCATTGAAAAATCAAAATAATTCATTCGTTTGGATTTACTTAATTCAACAGGAGTGTTTATTCTTGTAAATCAATATTTTGTAACCTGGTCGAATAAAGTTTTTTTTTACAGGATAGATTTTTATAATAAAAAGCCGGTCTTGTCAACCTTAAGATGAGTCCGGCTTTAATAATTGTATTAACTATTTCTTCCGGGAGTTTCAGGTTTTATTATGGCAACATATCCTGTAGTATTTTCGAATCACTTTACCGGTAAGCTGCCCAAGAAAAAAAGCCGTCCCTAATATGACGTAGCTTTGCCAAGACCATCCCATATTAAAGTAGATTCTCGATATTATAATTACAGGGACGGGTATGTGAATTGCAAGATACCAGTTTCTTGAGAATCTGCGTGTGCCCGACCTCCAATAACCAAATGGTATATTGAGTACAAAAATAAATACCGTGAATAGAATAAAGTGATTCATTATTTTTTTGGAACCGGTTTATATTATTGCCTGTAAATATCTGGAATTATTTAATTATATCTATATGTTCTTTGGGTTTGTAAATGCTTTAATCTGGAAGATTGATTTGTTGTGCCGCAAATGTTAAACAAAAATGAACAATAAAATGACAGGGTTCGTGATCTGGTTAGAGCATAAAGAGTGCAAGCATCTGAAAAAAAGATTATAAGACTTGAGATGTAAATATCATTTCAAAATAAATGTTTAGGAAAAGAAATAAAAAAATAAACAAAAAATGAACAAAATATTTTTCAGCTTGTTTTAAAGTTTAAATAATCCAATTAAAAATTTAAACGACTGCAATTATGAAAAGAGAATTTTTTAGTTTTAGAACCCTTCTTGTAGTTTTAGGGTTTTCTGTTTTGGCATTATCATCTTGTAAGGATGATGATGATGATGATATCGTTCCTGATGATCCGATGCCGGCTAGTGTTGCCGAAGTTATCTCAGAAAGTGATGATCATGCTACTTTGGCTGCGGCAGTATCAGCTGCAGGTTTAACCGAAACTCTCAGTGGCAATGGACCTTTTACTGTATTTGCTCCCACCGATGATGCTTTTGATGCATTGCCCGAGGGAACTTTACAGTCTTTGTTAGACGATGCTGAAGGTGCACTTACTGATATTCTATTATATCATGTTGTTGAAACAAAAGCCATGTCATCGGGTTTATCTAATGGTCAGAATATTCCGACCTTATTTGGCGAGGATGTTACTGTTACTATCAATTCCGAAGGTGTTTTTATAAATGATGCTAAAGTTACCATTGCTGACATTGAAACCGAAAATGGTGTTGTACATGTTATTGATGCGGTGCTGATGCCTGAAGCACCCATGCCCGCCACAGTGGTTGACATAGTTGTTAGCAGTGCTGATCATGAGACACTTGAGGCTGCCGTTACTGCTGCCGGACTGGTTGAGACTCTGCAGGGCGACGGACCTTTCACTGTTTTTGCTCCTACCGATGCTGTATTTGCTGCATTGCCTGATGGAACGCTTGATGATCTTCTTGATGATCCTTCTGGTGTACTGACAGATATTCTTCTTTATCATGTTGTAGCAGGTAAGGCCATGTCTTCAGATCTTAGTGACGGACAGGAGATAGAAACTGTCTTTGGAGACGATATAACTGTAGCTATTAATAATGACGGAGTATTCATTAACGATGCTATGGTTACAGTGGCTGATATTGAGGCAGAGAACGGTGTAGTTCATGTTATTGATGCTATGTTGGGTGCGAACTTTTACACTCAGGTTATTGAAAACGATACCTATGGAAGTATTCTCGCTGACGGTGCAGGTAATACATTGTATTTCTTTACACAAGATGCTGATGGGTCTTCTGCTTGTACTGGCGGTTGTCTTGACAACTGGCCAGTTTTTTACAATGAAAGCCTTTATCTATCTGCAGGACTTGACCCAGATGATTTTGGATCAATTGACCGTGGGAACGGGATAATGCAAACCACCTACAAAGGATGGCCGTTATATTATTTTGCAGATGACAATGAAGCGGGTGATGTTAATGGTGAAGGTGTTATCGACAAATGGTTTGTTGCTAAACCCGATTATACCATAATGCTAACAGATAACCAGTTGGTAGGTAATGATGGAGTTAATTACACCGGAGATTATAGTGAAGGAGATGAAGTTATCCAATATCTGGTTGATGCTTACGGCAATACTCTTTATACGTGGACTAACGACCGTAATAACCGCAATCGTTTCACAGCATCCGATTTCTCCAATAATTCAGCATGGCCTATTTTCAATGCAGAAGGAATGATTATTCCTTCCACACTTAATTCTGACGATTTCGATGTTATTGATGTTTATGGCGAATCTCAGTTAACCTTTAAGGGATGGCCGTTGTATTACTTCGGACAGGATGATATGCGTGGTGAAACCAACGGTGTTAGTGTACCTTCCCCTGGTGTCTGGCCGGTAGCCGTTCCTGATATAACGGAGGCTCCAGCTTACACCGTGGTTGATATTGTAGTATCAAGCCCCGATCACGAAACACTCACTGCAGCAGTTACTGCAGCTGAACTGGTTGAAACTCTTCAGGGTGAGGGACCGTTCACCGTGTTTGCTCCGACCGATGATGCTTTTGAGGCATTGCCGGACGGAACTTTAGATGCACTTCTTGCTGATCCTGAAGGAGATTTGAAAGATATTCTTCTTTACCATGTCGTAGCTGCAAAAGCTATGTCAGGCGATCTTAGCGACGGACAGGAGATTGAGACTGTCTTTGGCAATGATGTTACGGTTACAATAAATAACGAGGGTGTCTTTATTAATGATGCCGAGGTAACGGTAGCTGATATTGAAGCTGACAATGGTGTTGTGCACGTTATTGATGCCGTTTTAATTCCATAAACTTTAAAAACCGGTAAATACTGATTTTGGACCCTGCATTGCAAATCAATGCAGGGTTTTTTATTTATTGCTTTTATGCGACCGGGAGACCATAATTCTAACCCAGAATTATTCCCAC
>CAZFOO010000038.1:0-33356 GCA_964520585.1 uncultured Bacteroidales bacterium | reverse complement strand
ATATTTACCTTGTTAATGCTTTCATCAGGCAGTTATACCTTCGCGCAAACTCTTGAATCCATTCTGGAAAGACATTTTGCAGCATCAGGACAGGATCAGCTCAGTGAGGTCAGTACAGTCAGGTCCTATGGGAAAGCTGAACAATTAGGGATGGAGGTACCCTTTCTTCAAATACAGAAACGTCCCAATATGATATATCTTGAACTGGATATAGATGATACCAAAATGATACAGACTTATGATGGTGAAGCGGGATGGGCTATAGAACCTTGGGAACAGCCGGGGCCGCGCGAACTGGTGGGACCTGAACTTGATAATCTAAGCAGATTGGCAGGTATCGACAGTGATCTTGTGGACTGGGAAGAAAATGGATATATCCTTGAATACGAAGGAAAGGAACCATCCGTCGATGGTGAGGTTTATATTCTGAAGCTCAGGAAAAACGGAGGCGAGACCTACCGGTTTTTTATTGATTCTGAGTCCTACATGATTAACAGAATGGTAGCTGAGAATAGTTATGAAGGTAATATTGTTGAAGGAGAGACCATACTTAGTGATTACCGTGATATAGAAGGAATTAAAGTTCCTTTTAAAATAGAAGTACGATATGGTGGTCAAACCCTTATGACCAATGTTATGGATACAATCGATTTCAATGTGGATATTGAAGATGATTATTTTTCCAGGCCGGCTCAGTGATACTTAATTAGGAACTTCCTTTAAAAGTGCTTAAGGTTTTTAAGTTTTATACAGGTGATTCTCTCATAGCTCATTAAAGGTTTCAGAATATCGGGCAGGCAAATACAAAACTCTTGGTTTGGACTCTGCCGGAATTTTTTCAATAGTTACAGGCATTACAAATTTTTATGATGGATACAAATGGCAATATTGATTTTACTTCGCTGAAGGATAATCTGGAAGGAGATATTTTCCTGGACGATATATACAGGCTTATACATTCTACCGATGCATCACCTTACCGGGAATTGCCACTGGCAGTCTGCCGTCCTGCCGGTGAAAAGGATATTGTAAAGGTGGTCAGGTTTGCATCCGAAAAGGGATTATCGGTAATACCAAGAGGAGGAGGCACATCACTTGCGGGACAGGTTGTAGGCAAAGGTATTGTATTGGATGTTTCAAAATATATGAATAAGATTATTGAGCTCAATACCCGGGAAAAGTGGGTAAGGGTTCAGCCCGGAGTGGTTCTGGATGAGCTAAACAAATATCTCAGACCGGCCGGATTGTTCTTTGGTCCGGAAACATCTACTTCAAACCGTTGTGTAATTGGGGGCATGGTTGGTAATAACTCATGTGGGGCACACTCACTCATCTACGGTAGCACGAGGGAACATGTCATGGAGCTGAGAGCCGTGCTGTCTGATGGAAGTATAACTACCTTCGGCAGTTTATCTAAAGAACAATTCCTGGAAAAGTGTAAAGGAGATGATCTGGAAAGTAATATATACCGTCATATAAATGATACTCTTTCTAAAAAGGATATCCGTGAAGAGATTCGCAATGAATTTCCGGATCCGGCTGTAGCAAGAAGGAATACCGGTTATGCTGTTGATCTTCTCATTGAATCAGAACCATTTAAGCCGGGAGGAGATAAATTCAATTTTTGCCGGATGCTGGCCGGTTCTGAAGGTACCCTGGCAGTTATAACCGATATAAAGCTGAACCTGGTTCCTCTTCCCCCGTCTGAAAAAGCTGTTGTTTGTGTACATTTTAAAACCAAAAAAGAAGCCCTGCGTGCAAATCTGGTGGCGCTAAAATTCAATCCCGGCGCAGTGGAAATGATGGATAACATCATACTCAGGCTTACCAAAGACAATATTGAGCAGAAGAAAAACAGGCTTTTTATCGAAGGCGATCCTGAAGCCATTCTTATAATTGAATTTGCCCGGGATACTAAAGAGGAGATACTTGATCTTGCCGCCTCCATGGAGAAAGAAATGAGGAAGGCAGGTTATGGTTATCACTTTCCGGTTATTTTTGGCAACGATATTCAGAAAGTCTGGAATCTCCGAAAAGCCGGACTAGGTGTTCTGGCGGGTATGAGGGGAGATGCAAAGTCGGTATCGCTGATTGAAGACACATCGGTAAGTGTTCATGTTTTACCTGAATATATAGAAGAAATTCAGGCACTTCTCGATGACTATGGTAAGGAGGTGGTTTATCATGCTCATGTGGGTTCGGGCGAACTTCATCTGAGACCAGTATTAAATCTGAAGGACAAGGGTGATGTGGAGCTTTTTTATAATATTGGAAGAGATGTAGCTCACATTGTTAAAAAATACAGGGGTTCCCTGAGCGGTGAGCATGGTGATGGCCGGCTGAGGGCAGAATTTATTCCCATAGTGCTCGGTGAAAAGAATTATGACCTGCTCAGGGAAATTAAACATGTCTGGGATCCTTCATCTGTTTTTAATCCTGGTAAGATAACCGGGGCACCAAGGATGAACACATCGCTCAGATATGTCCCCGGCCGTGCTTACCGTGAAGTACCGACTTATTTTGATTTTTCACCCTGGGGCGGGATATTAAGGTTTGCCGAGCAGTGCAATGGTTCGGGTGATTGCCGGAAATCGGAACTTATAGGAGGCACCATGTGTCCGAGTTTTATGGCTACCCGCGACGAACATACAACGACACGGGCCAGGGCGAATCTTATACGGGAGTTTCTTACCAGTTCCGATAAACCCAATGCATTCGATCACAGAGAACTATATGATATTCTTGATCTTTGCCTATCATGTAAAGGATGTAAATCAGAATGTCCGTCAAATGTCGATATGGCCAAGCTCAAGGCCGAGTTTCTTCAGCATTGGTACGATGCAAATGGCATTCCCCTCAGGGCGAGAATGATAGCTCACATTACCCTGATCAATCGCATAGGGTCATTGTTCCCTGGTATCTTCAATACAGTCGCCGGCAACGGGCTGCTTTCCGGTATGGTAAAGAAAATGACCGGTTTTGCCTCTGAAAGGAGCATTCCTATGTTATATAAAACCACCCTCAGAAGCTGGGCTGGCAAAAACCTGCCTGGACTTAACAATAATATCAATTCCAATTCTGATGATATAACCTTAAACGGGAAGGTAATACTTTTTGTCGATGAGTTTTCACAGTATAACGATACATTAATTGGTATTAAGACCATTTACCTGCTGACAAGACTTGGATACAGGGTTGAGCTGGTCAGGCACGGGGAAAGTGGAAGAACTTTTATATCCAAGGGCTTTTTGCGTAAAGCAAGTAAAATTGCTCAAAAAAACATAGAAATATTTGATAAGGCAACAAAAAACGGGATTCCCGTAATTGGCATTGAACCTTCAGCAATATTGACATTCAGGGATGAATATCCCGATCTGGCAGGAAAGGCAATGTACTCTACTGCCCAAAAGCTAGCTGGATCGGCCCTGCTTATTGATGAGTTTATTGCCGGGGAAGCAGAAAAGAGAAAGATCAAACCATCACAATTTACGCGGGAATCAAAAAATATTCTTTTACACGGACACTGCCAGCAAAAGGCTGTGGCATCAACGGCACCTACTATAAAAATGCTGACACTCCCGGAGAATTATAAGGTTACAGAAATTAAATCGGGATGTTGTGGAATGGCCGGTTCATTTGGTTATGAGAAGGAACATTATGATCTTTCAATGAAAGTGGGAGAGCTGGTATTATTTCCTGAAGTAAGGAATGCACCTGCTGATACTTTTATCGCTGCCCCCGGCACCAGCTGCCGTCATCATATCCATGACGGTACGGGAAAGAGAGCAGTGCATCCGGTTGAAATTCTTTATGACGCACTGATCTGACCCCAGGCTGTTATTAAACATATATTCAGGCGGTAATTTATTATTCTAAGATGATTTTTGTCTTGTTGTATATAAGGAGCTTATGGTAGATTTGTCTTATGAACACCTATCTGACTGTCATACTTGGCTATTTTTTATTTATTATCCTGATTTCGTTGTTCACCAAACGTATTGCAAGCAGGTCAGCGGCTGATTTTCTTGTTGCGGGAAGGAATCTTGGACTGGTGGCCTGTGCTGTTGTGGTGGCATCTGAGTGGCTTGGAGGCATGAGCACTATAGGTGTGAGTGAAAAAGCATTTATATCCGGTACGATGCAACCTGTTCTTTATAATATATCCACCGCAGCAGGGATGATCATCATCGGATTCACTGTAGCCAGGTATTACAGGGAAAATAATGTCCACACAGTCAGTGAAATGCTGGAAACCCTGTTCGGCAAAGGTGTTAGAAGCGTATCGGCGATAGCCTTTCTTGCAGCATATATTACACTTTCTTATGTTCAGCTTCAAACCTGCTCAAGTGTCCTGGGACCGTTGTTCGGGATAAGCTGGACCAATGCAGTGCTTGTATCGTCGTTAGTAATTACTGCCTATACCTATGTGGGAGGGATGCATGCCCTGGCAATTACAGGTATAATTCATGTTGCGGCCATGTTCATTGGTACCGGGATAGCACTTATAGTGGGCCTGGAAAAATTAAATGGATTTGAATCATTGTCCGCCCGGCTTATAGAACTAGGCTCGCCTGAAAATTGGTATAATCCCTTTAGTGGTGGTGTTTCCTATGCATTCAGCCTTGTTGTAGGCGGGGTACTAGGAGGCATGGCCGGACAGGCCAGTATCCAACCCATATTTGCGGCCCGCAATATTAAAACGGCGAAGAATGCTGCTATTCTCTCCAGTATGATCATAGCACCGTTTGGTATTATGGTGGCGTTACTGGGACTAATAGCCAGATCTGGTTATTTTTTCGATGCATCTGCTATTGTAAATCCCAAAATGGTATTACCTATGTTGATGACCACTGCAGATTTTATCCATCCCGTTCTGGGAGGCATAGCTCTTGCCGGAGTACTGGCAGCCATATTATCAACTGTTGGTCCCGTAAATTTTGCAGTGGTAACTATTGCAACCAAGGATATATACCACAGCCTGATAAATAAAACCGCAGTTGACCAGAAGGTTATAGCCACAGCCCGGCGGCTTGTCATTCTGGTTAACCTGGTTACCATTCCGATGGCAATATTTATTCATGGCGCAATTCTGGATGCAGCATATGTTTCATACGCCATCAGGGCAATAGGTGCAATTGTTATTATGCTGGGAATTTACCGGCGTGGATGGATAAGTGCAGATGGTGTAAGATGGGCTTTCGCCGGAGGAACAATTGCAGTTCTGTTTGCAGTAATCGGAAATAAGTTTTCATGGTTCAGTATTGAAGAAACTTTTGTGGGGGTTGGTGCAGCAGTTTTGTTTATTCTTGCCGGAAATATCCGGTCAAGGTTGAGAAGAAATAAAAATAATGAATTATATGGAACCTCCTCTGAAAGGAATCCGGGTGATTGAACTGGCAAACGTACTTGCCGGTCCGAGTGTGGGAATGTTTCTGGCAGAAATGGGTGCCACCGTAATAAAAGTGGAAAATGTCAGATCATGCGGAGATGTTACCAGGCACTGGAAATTGCCAACAGAAGATCCTGATAGCGACATTTCCGGATATTTTTCCTGTGTAAACTGGGGGAAACAATCCATCGCCATTGATATAACACAAAAAGAGGGACTTGGGATTATCAATGGATTAGTTAAACAAAGTGACATAGTACTGGCAAGTTACAAGCCCGGAGATGCTGAAAAGCTTAAAGTGGACTACCATTCCCTCAAAAACAGTAACCCTGAAATGATTTATGCTCATATTACGGGCTATGGAACTAATAACCCCAGGGCAGGATATGATGCTATCATCCAGGCCGAAAGCGGTTTTACATTCATGAATGGTGAGCCTGCCGGTGCACCAACAAAGATGCCGGTAGCTCTTATGGATATTCTTGCTGCCCACCAGGTAAAAGAGGCTATACTTCTGGCCCTTCTTCATAAGGAGAGAGGAGGAGGGGGACAGTATATTGAAACATCTCTAATTAAATCGGGGGTTGCATCGCTTGCCAATCAGGCTGCCAACTGGCTTGTTGGGAAATCCATTCCCCGGAGAATGGGTTCTGACCATCCTAACATCGTTCCCTATGGAACATTATTTACCACTGCTGATGGAAGGGAAATAGTTATGGCTGTGGGCACTGATAAGCAGTTTGCTGAATTATGCAGTGCGCTTGGAAAGCCTGGACTGGCAGAAGATAAGAGATTCAACAACAACTATAACAGGGTGGTGAACAGTACCATACTTAAGAAGGAGCTTCAGAAGCTGATCGGACTGTTTGATCGTGAAAAAATTTTAAACCTGCTCGAAAGTAAAAATGTTCCTGCCGGCGGAGTTTTCAACATGAAAGAGGTGTTTGATACCCCCGAGGCGCAGGAGATGTTGCTTGAATCGGATATCGAGCATAGTTCAATCAGGGGGGTAAGATCGGTTGCATTCACCTCATGTTTGACATCAGGCAGCACCAGTCTTGCACCACCTCCCCATTATGGAGAACACAGCAGGTCATTGCTTTGCAGATTAGTTGGTTATGGCAATGAACAAATTGATATGCTTCAGCAGAAAAACATCATTTATGCAAAAGACAGCTAAACCAAAACACGTAATTGTTGACGGCAGCAGGATAGCTATAGAGGCCATGGCAAGGGCAGGGGCAGACTCGTTTATTGGATATCCGATAACGCCTGCAAACCTGTTGTACCATTATGCGGGCAGCCGCTTCCCGCTGATGCTGCCTGCACCTGACGAAATAACTGTTCTTCAATGGATGTCAGGACTTTCTGCATGCGGGAAAATACCTGTTACCGCCACCTCTTTTCCCGGGTTTGCCCTTATGCTCGAATCGGTCAACATGGCTTTTATGATGGAACTGCCTATGGTAATAATACTTGTTCAAAGGCTTGGTCCTGCAACAGGTACTGCAACATGTGGTGCACAGGGCGATATTGCGCTGCTTCGCGGGATGATCTCCGGAGGACACCAACTGCCGGTTCTTTGCCCGTCTGATTTTTCTGATTGCTGGACTCTTTCGGCCCGGGCAGTATCATTGGCTGTTAAGTTACGTACGCCTGTTATATTGCTTACTTCAAAAGAGGTGATGATGACCAGAAAAAGTTTTGATCCTGCGGTTCTGGAAGAGATCAAACCTGTTAAGAGATCATCATATTCTGAAGGCAAACCATATTTACCTTACCGGGCGGGAGAAGATCTGGTACCGGAGTTTTTGCCACTAAGCAGTAAACAGGGGCAGGTTAGGCTCACTGCCTCTACACATGACAGACAGGGAATATTGCAGCATTCAAGTGATGAGGCTTTGGCGAATACGCGCAGACTGGAAGAAAAATCACGGCAACATCTGTCCGCTTATACATTTTATGACCTGGACCAGCAGGAAAACGCGCAAACTCTTCTTGTATCCTATGGGGTATCAGCAGCAGCTTCTAGGGATGCTGTGAATTATATCCGCGAAAGCGGAAGACCGGTATCGCTTCTTATAATTAAAACGATATTTCCGGTTCCGGATGTATATTATGAAATAATTGATTCCTACAAAAAAGTTATCATTATTGAAGAGAATTTAAATGCACAGTATGCAAAGGCGATGTTCGGTGAGAAACTCCCTGCCAGGATCCGCTCAGTTGGCGCAATAGGAAAAATGATCGGCAGGGAGGACATTTTGAAGGAGGAGGCAGGGTTATGAGCAGGATACTTAAAACCTCAAAATTACCTTTTTGCAAAGGTTGCGGTCACGGACTAATAGCCAAAAATACTGCTGCTGCACTTGAAAATATGGGACTGGACCCGCTTGATGTTATAATTGTTACAGATATAGGCTGTCACGGTATTATTGACAAGTGTCTTAGTACGCATACTGTTCACGGACTTCATGGCCGGTCAGTGGCTATTGGAGCCGGGATTGCCATGGGCATAGGAAATACGGACAAAAAAATTGTCGTCTTTATTGGTGACGGAGGCAGTACCATTGGCTTGCAGCATATTCTTGAAGCGGCAAGGATGAACATAAATATGACTGTTGTCATTCACAACAATATGCTTTATGGAATGACTGGTGGTCAGACAAGCGGACTTACTCCCTGTGGCTTCAAAACCAGCACCTCAGCTGAAGGCAATCCACGTCATGGTTATGATATTTGTGCTCTCTCACATACTGCGGGTGCTTCATATGTTAGCAGGGTAGCTGGTATTGGAGATATTTCATCTGATCTTGAGAAGGCTCTAAGTTCAGGGGGATTTTCGCTGGTTGAGGTCATGGAAATTTGTCCGGGTTACGGCGTAAAGCTTAACCCAAAAAGAAAATTGACAGAAATTATTGAAAGTTCCGGAAAATCAACAGGTGAATGGATTAATGGAAGAGATACCTTTAAATTGTCACAGGGCTCAAAATTTACTTCTCTTTTTGATGAACTGGATTTTATCACTCCCGATTTTTCCAGCGGACTCGGTCGTACAGTTTCTTTAGTAATTAGTGGTTCAGCGGGTGAGGGTGTTCAGTTGGCAGCAAACCTGCTTTCCATTTCATTTATCCGTTCCGGTTGCCACGTTACACAGAAAGGAAGTTATCCCGTTACAGTAGGGGTTGGATTTTCCACCTCTGAAATAGTAGCTTCTCCATGGCCGGTCAGTTCTCACGTAATTGATGTTCCTGATATAGTCATTGTGACTTCATCTGACGGACTGGCACATTGTAAAAAGAGGATTGAGAATATGGAAAGAGGAATGCTTTTCATCGATTCCGGACTTGACATTCCCGAAACGGGAGCTGAAGTCCGCCGGTACGATTTCCGCTCAATCGGGTCACGCGCAGCATGTTTATATGCATTGTTCAGGTTTTCTGAAGCTACCGGTTACGTTACACCGGTAGCTTTGCAACAAACGGTAATAGACAAAGGTTTTTCTGAAAAAGTACCACTTCGGCGAATTATTGAATTGGTCTCAGGAAAACAAAAATAACAGTACAGAGAATCTATCCACTTACGCCTCTAAGGGGCGGTGAAATCCTGGTGGCTCTTTCTCCTGAAGGTATGTGTGGTTTTAAAACACCAGATCTATAACGGTTGCAGCATGCCGTCAAGTTCTATCCGTTCTCCTTTTTGTGTTTCAAGTTCGAATTGACGGTTATTATTTCTGATTTTCAATGGCTCTCCAGCAAGTGACAAAATATTTACATGCAAAAGTTCATTGTTTTCCCAGGAAAATTCAAGCTCAAAACCACCACGTGCCCTGACTCCTTTCACCCATCCAGAAGGAAGGTCAGCGGGTAACGCGGGAAGCAGCTCAATTCCCTCAATATGACTTTGCATTAGCATTTCAATTATCCCTGCTGCTCCGCCAAAATTTCCATCGATCTGGAAGGGAGGATGGGCATCGAAAAGGTTGGCATATGAACCGCCACGAATATTACGTCCAGGATATTCAGCCGGCTGCAGCAATGTGTTTACCATTGACCACGCGTGGTCGCCATCTTTAAATCTTGCCCAGAAATTAATCTTCCAGGCGAGGCTCCAACCTGTACCTTCATCACCCCGGAAAATCAGTGATTGCCTGGCTGCTTCCATTAATTCAGGTGTATCCTGCCAATTAATTTCATTGCCCGGATGCATTGCCCACAAATGAGAAACATGCCGGTGTTTGTTTTGTGGATCATCCTTATCCTCCATCCATTCTTGCAGTTGCCCGTATTGTCCTATCTGGTAAGGTGCAATTTGCGGTATCAATTCTTCCAGGTGACCGGCAAATTCCCTGTCAGTCCGCAATATATCAGATGCCTCTACCACAATGTCAAACAAACTCCGGATTATGGAGTGATCCATGGTGGGTCCTGCCACCAGTCCACCAATTTCCGGGGAGTTGGATGGTGAACTTATCAGCCACCCGGTCTCTTCATCGCGGATAAGGAAACCCGAAAAGAAAAGAGCTGCATCGCGTAGCACAGGAAATTTTTGCCGCAGAAATTCCGGGTCCGGGTTGTAAAGGTAATGTTCCCAGATATGGTGACATAGCCATGCACCACCGGTAGGCCATATACCATGATTGGAATGGTTAATGGGGGCGGTACCGCGCCACTGGTCCGTGTTATGATGCAGTACCCATCCCGGCAGGTTATAATGTTCCTGTGCTGTAACCTCACCTGAAGTGGCTACTTCATCAATAAGCGTGAACAGCGGTTCGTGTAATTCGGGGAGGTTAAGAACCTCTGCCGGCCAGTAATTCATTTCTGTGTTGATGTTCACCGTATATTTACTATCCCAGGAAGGTGAGAGGTCTTTATTCCATATTCCCTGGAGGTTGGCGGGATATGTACCCGGACGACTGCTGGCAATAAGCAGGTAGCGGCCATACTGGACATAAAGTGCGGCCAGGTGTGGATCGGATGCTTCCAGTTTATTGATAATTCTCTGATCTGTTGGTATTGTATCATTATCTTCACCCCCCAGGCTTAGGTTAAACCGGTTAAAATAGGGTTGATATTCGGCAAGATGCCTTGCTTCAAATTCATTGTAACCATCCGTTAAATCTACCAGACCGGTTATTTCACGGCATTTTTGTTGTGGATCAACAGTTAGTTCTTCCGGACTTTCGAAATTGGTGGCAGCAGTTAACGTCAGCAAGGCACTTGTTGCATTCTCAATTTTAAGCTTATTGTTTTCAACTGAAATATCACCGTCCTCCTGCTGAATTTGTAGCAGGGCATAACCTTCCATTGCGCCATCTTCCACTTTTACTCTTAAATAGAGCTCATTGCCGTTTATAATCTCAGTTTTGAAATTCTTATGTTCTGCAGTAAGAGCTACATCGAAAGAAAGTGAATTCTGTTTGTCCGCCGAAAAACCGGCTACTAAAACCTCGTCTGGCCGGCTCACAAAATATGAACGCCTGAAATTGACGTTATCATTCAAATAAGAAACATTAACCTTTGCTGTATTTAGATCCAGCTCGCGATGGTAATCGGTGACTTCCTCGTGGCCGGGAAAATTTATCCACAGGTCTCCAAACGGCTGGTAAGCCTTTTGCCTCAAAGGGACACTCATAAAGTTTTCCATCGCCAGCTTTTCAGCTTCTGCCTGTTTCCCCTGACTCAGAAGATTGCGGATTTCGTCAAGATATTGCCATGAACCTTTGTTGGAATAGTCATGTGGTTCTCCCTGCCAGAGAGTTTCTTCGTTGAACTGGATTTGTTCTTTTTCAGTACCGCCGAAAACCATAGCACCAATGCGACCGTTACCCAGTGGCAGGGCTTCTGTCCATTCCGATGCAGGCTCGTCGTACCAAAGTTTCCATGATGAGTCATTTGGGGACTGCTCACTCTGGCATCCGCTTAAGCAATAAGTCACGAACAGGAGAAATGAGGCAAATTGATAAAGTTTCATAGTAAGTATATTGTCTAATAATGATAAATTGATGAATTTTAAAAATATATAGTTATTTCAATAAACTGATCATAAATATACTTTATCCATTTCTTATTATGCAACATTAGCATAAATACTTTTGAGAAAAAGGAAAAAGTTATTACTTTTGCAGCCTGTTTAATTAAAATCATTTAATATTATAATCTATGTTAAACCAGTATGAAACCGTTTTCATTGTAACTCCCGTTTTGTCTGAAGCCCAGATGAAGGAAGCGGTTGAAAAGGTCAGAAAAATAATTACTGACAATGAAGGAGAAATAGTCCATCATGCGGACTGGGGATTAAGGAAATTGGCCTATCCCATAAATAACAAATCTACAGGTTTTTATAATCATTTTGAATTCAGGGGACCTGGTGAATTGGTGGCAAAACTTGAAACTGAATACAAGCGTGATGAGCGTATAATCAGGTTTCTTACTTTCCGTATGGATAAATATGCCATTGAATACAGTGAAAAGAGACGTTCCAATGTAAACAAAGAAACTAAAAAGGAGGAATAGGCCATGGCTCAAAATCAATCAGAAATCAGATATCTTACTCCCCCTACGGTGGAGATAAAAAAGAAAAAGTATTGTCGTTTCAAGAAGAACAAAATTAAATATATTGATTACAAGGATCCTGAATTCCTTAAGAAATTCCTCAATGAGCAGGGCAAAATTTTGCCCCGCCGCATCACAGGAACATCACTTAAGTATCAGAGAAAATTGTCAACAGCAATTAAACGCGCCCGTCATCTGGCTTTACTGCCCTATGTAACGGATATGTTAAAATAATAAATAGGAGGAAACAAAATGGATATTATTTTAAAACAGGATGTACCTAACCTGGGGCATGCCGATGATATTGTTACGGTAAAGGATGGCTATGGCAGAAATTTTCTTATTCCCCAGGGTATTGCTGTAATGGCCTCTCCATCAGCGAAGAAGATGCATGCCGAAAATCAAAGGCAGAGAGCCCATAAGGAAGAGAAGCTTAGAGAAGATGCAACGGCTATGCAATCGAAAATGGAAGGAACAAAAATTACCATTGGGGCCAAGACCAGTACCAAGGGTAAAATCTTCGGATCGGTAAACACTATTCAGATAGCTGAATCGCTGAATAAGATGGGATTTGATATTGAGCGTAAAAACATCACCATCAAAGACGATGTGATTAAGGAAGTCGGAACATATACAGCAACTGTAAAACTTTATAAAGATATTAAAGTTGATATCGAGTTTGAGATTGTTCCTGAATAGATTATAAAAGCTAATCAATACACAAAAGAGGCTGTCTGTTTCAGACAGCCTCTTTTGTGTATTGATAGTCAGGTCATTATAATATATTTTTTGAAGGCAGTGGGTTGCTGTAAGTAGCAGTATATAAGAGAGGTGTGTTTTGCAGCTGGTGCCAATACCGGATATCTGTACGGTAAATTATACCAGGCAGCAATTGTCTCAATTTCTTCTATAACAAAAGGAGGGAAGGATAATCACAAAGATGGCAAAATTTTATCTGGCAGCAATTGTCTCTATTTCGACCATAACTCCCAGGGGAAGGTTGACCACTGCATATGCCGCCCTGGCAGGAGGGTCTTCGGGGTAGTAGCCGGCATAAACCTCATTCATCGCCTGGAAATTATCCATAGTTGTCAACAGGCAAGTTGACTTAACCACATTGGAAAAATCATAACCGGCTTCATTCAATAAAGCGGAAATATTTTCCATTACCTGCCGGGTTTGCTCTTTTATACCACCGTCAACAATTTTTCCTGTTAAGGGATCCATAGGAAGTTGTCCGGAAATATAAAGTGTGCCGTTTATTTCCACTGCCTGGGAATAAGGTCCCACTGCTTTTGGGGCATTTGACGTTTTTATTATTTTTTTCATGGTTAAAAATTTAAATTATTTATCCGTGAGAATTGAAATATTGTTATCCGGTTGTGAAATATCTTATCTATGAATAAGAAAGATATTATAATTATCTGAAAAAATTATCATACCAGCTTTTTTGTGCATGGTATTTCAGATCCTTGAGAAGGGATGATTTTACCTGAATGGTAAAGTTCCAGCTCTTTCGTGATCCGAAAGGAACCACACCAAAGCGCATTTCCCAGCAATGCAGATCGCGGTATATATTGATATTAGTCATTGTGAAATCGCCTGCCCTAAAATCATATCCGGAACTGAACTGGATCTTCCATCTGGGTGTCAGGCTCACATCTCCTGAAAAATTGAGAGTTTGATTTACCTGACTTTGATCACGCGGTTTGGAATAGTTTAGATTATAACGAACATTCAGGTTCCACGGCACATTAAAATCCACATAATCCCCATAATAATGTGCTGAAGGATCAATATCATCAAGATGTTCAAACATACTATCCTCTCCGGGTGGCAATTCTCCTCCCGGACCCATCTCCGGGCCTGGTTCATCGGGAAGCATATCATCTGGTGCGGTTGCATCTGTACCGGGACCCTGGACGGGCGCTGCAGCAGATTTAAGTCCCATTGTAAGACTTAGTCCCGCCCTGGTTATCCTGCCCGGCGAACGGTTCACATTCCACTGATAGGCATCATACCGTCTGAAATTTTCATCCAGAGCATAGGGATCAAGTACTGCATTGAAATTAACGCGGACTTTGTTTTCAAACAAACTTGTATTACCTGTCATATTTATAGTGGACCAGTTCAGAGAATCGGCATAAATATTATATCCGGTCGAAAAATTTAACCTGTCAAGAATTTTAACTTTTTTTGACTGGGAGACGGTGTCCTGTTCATTCCTGATTTTCATCTCCAGGTTGTTGGCAAGGCTGAAGCTTATTGATCCTGCTCTTCCCCTGATGCTTGGAGTGCCGTATATGCCATTATCAAAAATGGAATAAGTTGATTCGTTTCCCAGGGTATCGCGTTGAACGGTCCTGTAATAATCAGGCATCAGTCCCTGCATATCAGGTACGAAACTGAAGCTCACAGAAGGGGTCATTACATGCCGTATCGCCTCAACCCTTGAATTACGGAACATAAACATTCCATATATGTTTTGGCTGAAACCTGTTGAGAAGTTAGGGTTGACGGAGTGGCCATATACTATTCCGGGGATGGTATCTGTAACCAGGCTTGGTGTTGTCTCTTCTCTTTGAGGATCATAATAATCCTCCACCCAGGTTTTCCTTATAGAATTTGTGTACATCACCCCCGAATAGGTTAGTCCCGGAGTTATATTCAGAAGATTAAAAAGCCTGAAGTTTGCCCTTAAAGGAATGTCGTGCTGAAAGCCGTTTTGCATATCCCCCAGTGTCTCTTTTTTAAAAAGCAGAGTATCATAGGTATTTACCCTGTTATCCAGCTTTGATGAATAGCTGATCTCTATATTGTCATACCATTTGGAATCACCTACTCTGTCAGGATTTCTAAAAGGATACTGACGTGCCATATTAAAATTTACCGATGGTAACCTGAGGTTTACAGTCTGATTCGAAAAGTTTTGATTGGCACTTACATTACTGGTTAGGGAAAAGGGGGAATCAGGCCACCGGTGACTAAATGAGACACTCGACTGTGCTGTATTTTTAGCATAGGCATCAGGATTTACCGTATTGAACTTATTAAATGAACTGGACCCGAAATTTACACTGGCGGAAAAATTGCTGTAAGGAGAGGCTTTGGCATCCTGACGGTGCTGCCAGGCAATATTGTAGGATGTGTTCTTCTGGTAATTTGCAAATCCTCTCTCTCCGGTAACATTATTTGAATAGGCGTACCTGAAGCTGCCATTATACCTGTACCTTTTGCGATAATTTGAACTGGCATCAACCTTCCATGAACCAAGACTATATATATCTCCCGTTAACCTCAGATCAAAATATTCATTCAGATTAAGATAGTATCCGGCGCCACGGAGATAAAAACCCCTGCTGGTTTCTTCTCCGTATGTGGGGAAAAGTATACCTGATTTATGGTCAGGTTTGTTCGGGAAAAATCCAAAAGGAACTGCCAGTGGTAAGGGAATATCTTCAATTACCAGATAAGCAGGACCGGATATCACCTTGTCATCGGGAATAACCTTTGCCCTTGTAAGTGCTATATAGAAGTGGGGATGATCGGCATCACACGAGGTATATTTTCCTCCTCGGATATGAAGATGTCCATTATCATGCCTTTTAGCATTTTCACCATGCAGAAAACCTCCTTCCTGCTCAGTAATGATGCCGGATGTAAGTCCCCTTTTTGTTTCAAAATTATATCTCATCGATGCTGCCTCAAATGTTTCTCCGCCTTCTGTCATTACGGGCCTGCCGGTTACATTGCCTAGACTGTCGGTAATTCCGCTGGCAAACAATTCATTATTAGCAAGATCAATTTCAATATAATCTGCATTGAGTTCAATACTTTCGTACTTTACAAAGGCTTCGCCCCAAAGAAACAGCTTTTGTTCACTCACTGAGAAATCAATTGAATCTGCAGCGTTATATTCGACTTTTGAGGCGAGTAAATTGCTTTGGTTATTTTGTTGTTGCTCAGGGGATTGAGAGGCAGGGAGGACTGGCTGAAGGTTCTCTTCAGGGAACAAGGTGTCCGGTGCTGAGCTTCTTTCCTGGGAATGGACCGGTGTAAATTGAAAGAACCACAACAAAATTAAAGGAATAATTAAGGAGAACAGCTTAAAAAGCTTAATGGAATTCTTCTTATGCAATTTTATTATACTATTTTTGTAAAGATATCAGTTTAGAATTTCAGACCCCAAAACTAACCAATAAAATCAAATTGGAGATCAATGCCAGGATATTTGAATATAACTTTTTATCAATCTAAACGGATTTCTATATTTATTCTTGCTTTTTATGCATTATTTTTCTCATTTCCCCTTTATGGCGGAATTGATAAAGGTGCCTACAGACTCAAACGGGTCGTCATAGATCCGGGTCACGGAGGTAAGGACCCGGGGGCAATAGGAAAGAGAAGCAAGGAGAAGGATATTGTATTGGATATATCACTCCGGCTCGGTGAATATATAAATGAGTATTTGCCAGATGTTGAGGTCATATATACCAGAAGCACCGATGAGTTTATAGAACTGCACCGGCGTGCCGAGATAGCTAACAAGGCCAATGCAGATCTTTTTATATCTATCCATGCAAATGCTAATACTAACAGGCGGGTAAGGGGAACGGATACTTTTGTGATGGGGCTCCATACCTCAAAGGAAAATCTTGAAGTTGCCAGGAAAGAAAATTCAGTGATATTGATAGAAGATGATTATGATGAACAGTATGATGGTTTTGACCCCAATTCTCCGGAATCATATATTATTTTTTCTCTGATGCAAAATACTTTTTTAGGCCAAAGTCTCAACTTTGCTTCTTATGTGCAGGATCAGTTCAGGGAGCGGGTTGGGCGAATAGACAGGGGAGTAAGGCAGGCCGGGTTTCTGGTTCTCTGGCAGACGACAATGCCGAGTGTTCTTATTGAAATGGGTTTTATTTCCAATGAGGACGAAGAACGTTATCTTCTGTCGGAAGAGGGACAGACATATATTGCTTCCGCAATTTTCAGGGCGTTCAGAGATTACAAAGTTAACCTTGAAAGAAAGAGCGATGCGCTTTATGCTTCGACTGCTGAAATGTATTCAAATCAAACTAACCAATCCAATCCGGATGGTCTTACCGACGCCCATAATTCAGGAAATTCAGGAAATTCCGGATATCACGAAAGTAATAATTCCGGCACTTCCGTTGAGAATGAAAAGATTACATTCAAAGTTCAGATCGGGTCATCAAGAAACAATATTCCTCTGGATTCAGGTTTTTTTAACGGATTGGAAGATGTTGAGGTATATGAATCAGACGGACTTTTCAAATATGTTGTAGGTGGTACCGCCACCCTGGATGATATTGTTGCTTACCGGAAGATCATATCGGAAGTTTTTCCTGATGCATTCATTGTTGCTGTGCGCAGCGGCGATCTTATTTCTTTGCAGGAGGCTCTAAATAGCGATTGAATGTAGGCTCTAGTTTTAGTTAATATAATTTTTTACTAATGAAGGGGAATTTTAATAAAGAGGCAAAAATCGGTATTCTGATCATTCTTACGATGGGATTCTTTATATGGGGGTATAGCTTTCTTAAAGGAAAAAGAATCTTTTCTCCGGCTCATGATTATTATGTTGTTTATGAAAAGGTTGGAGGATTAATGGAGTCCGCTCCCGTGATAATGAGCGGTTATAAGATCGGATATGTGGATGATATAAGCTTTATGGATAATATGGAACATTTGTCAGTCCGGTTGTCTGTCGATAAAAAATTTGAATTTCCGAAAGGTACTGTTGCCAGGATATTCAGTTCAGATATAATGGGTACCCGGGCCGTTGAAATAATAACCGTATCATCAGCAGAAAAACATTTTCCCGGCGATACCCTCAAGTCCGATTTCGAACCCGGTTTAAGAGAAGAGATCAGCTTACAGATAGCTCCTTTGAAGAACCAGGCAGAAGATATGATGGTTTCAATGGATTCCTTACTGGTTATTTTCCACACTATGCTCGACGAGGATTTCAGGGATAACTTTGCAGAGAGCGTTGATAATATAAATAAAACAGTCTCCAGTTTACAACACTCCATGTATAGCATTGACACATTAATGACCACTAAGGATAGCAGGTTTAACCGGGTGCTTGATAATCTGGAATCCATTTCGGGAAATATTGCTGGCAGCAATGAAAATATTACAACAATCCTAAATAATTTTGCTTCGATTTCTGATTCACTTGCCCGCTCAGAACTGCTTTCTACCGTAAACCATCTAAATGATATTCTTGCAGAAACAGATCAATTGATGGAAGGAATTGGGAGGGGCGAAGGATCATTGGGAAAACTTATATCAGATGATGAGTTATATAATAATCTGGAGACTGCCACGAGAAACCTCGATCTGCTTTTAATCGACCTGAAAGAGCATCCCGGAAGGTATGTTAATTTTTCCATTTTTGGAAGGAAACAAGAATAAAAGCTGTTTTGACAAAACCACGTTTTTTTTTGATTAAAAAATGCAGTATTTGTTTCACCCTGAAAACTAACATTAGTTAAACTATAATAAAGGTTTAATTAACAATTTATTAAGACACGAATTCGCTATGTGTCTTATAATCAGTAATGAGATATTATTTTGAATTTTTTTAATTTTCTAAAATCTTGCTAATAAAACTCTTGTTTTATTTTCCATAATGTCAATACCCGGGACAGTTTTTTTTTTAATTATTTTTTAACAAAATTGCTTCTGCTTAAAAGAATATGAAAAATTTCATAAAGTATTAAATTTAATATGGATAGCCATCATAATTTAGTTTGGAATAATTGTCTGAAGGTAATCAGAGATAATGTACCTTCTATTAGTTTCAGAACATGGTTTGAACCTATTGTTCCGCTAAAGATTGATAAAAATGTTTTGACTATTCAGGTGCCTAGTCCCTTCTTTTATGAATATCTGGAGGAACAATATATTGATATACTGAGCAAGACACTTCGCAAGGAGCTGGGAAATGAGGCCAAGCTGGAGTACAATGTAGTGATGGAGAATAACGGTTTTTCAGGAGCTAAGCCATATACCGTGAAATTCCCAGGTAAATCAAAATCAGAGGCAAGAAACAAACCTGTCCAGTTTCCGCTGGATAATAATGAAAATTCCATAAAGAATCCTTTCGTAATTCCGGGCATCAAGAAGCTTCAAATAGATCCCCAACTATGCCCGGACAAGACCTTTGGCAACTTCGTTGAAGGAGAATGTAACAGGCTTGCACGTTCTGCTGGTATTGCAGTAGCGGATAAACCCGGCGGAACAGCATTTAATCCACTTTTCCTGTATAGCGATAACGGCCTTGGTAAAACTCATCTTGCACAGGCTATTGGAATTGAAGTTAAAGAGAAATTCCCTGAAAAGACTGTATTGTATGTTGATGCCAATAAATTTTCAAATCAATTTGTTGAAGCTATCAGGAATAATAACCGAAATGATTTTCTGCATTTTTATCAGATGATTGATGTACTTATTATTGATGATGTGCAGGATTTTGCAGGAAAAGAAAAGACGCAGGACATTTTTTTTCACATTTTCAATCAACTGCAGCAGACAGGCAAACAACTTATACTTACTTCGGATAAACCCCCCGTAGAACTTCAGGGAATGGAACAGAGATTACTGTCCCGTTTTAAATGGGGATTATCAGCCGATATGCAGGCACCCGATCTTGAAACGAGAATATCTATTCTCAAACAGAAAGTATACAATGACGGGATCGATATCCCGGAAGATGTTCTTGAAACCATAGCGACTCATATTACCACTAATATCAGGGAACTGGAAGGGGCTCTGATCAACCTGCTTGCACAGTCAACCCTTAACAGACGGGAGATAACCAATGACCTGGCAATTCAGGTAATTGAACGACTTGTAAAAAACAGTAAAAGGGAAATTTCAATAAGCCATATTCAGAAAGTCGTATGCGATTATTTCAATATCCACGTCGATCAGTTGCAGGTGAAAACAAGGAAACGGGAGATTGTTCAGGCTCGCCAGATTGCAATGTTTTTCTCCAAAAGTCTGACCAAGGCATCTCTTGCTTCAATCGGATCACAAATTGGAGGAAAAGATCATGCCACTGTACTTCATGCATGTAAGACAGTTAATAATCTTATAGACACTGATAAACGGTTCATGGAAAGCATAAGAGAGATAGAAAAGAAACTTAAAGTCTGAGTTATTTCTTCCTGCTGGTTTTACTTCAATTATTTGGAGTATATATTTGAGGTCCCTCAAAAACTAAAGATAAAAAACAACCGGAGTTAGGGCCGTCCCATAGCGGATAATCCCTATTTTGACAATTTATGCTGCGCTGTTATCAGGGGATAAGAAGAGAACTGTCACCATAACTCAAAAATCTGAAATTATTTTCCATAGCATATCTGTAGACTTTAAGCCAGTCTTTGCCGATGAAAGCCGATATCAGAAGGAGCAAGGTGCTTCTGGGTTGGTGAAAATTAGTTATCAGCTTGTTAACAACCTTGAATTCATACCCTGGAATTATCATAAGCTGTGTTTTTGCATCGATATGTCCTTTATTTTCCCGTTCCAGCATTTTTATAAGGGTGTCAATAGCTAGACTAACAGGTATTTTGCCTGGGAGTTCATTAGCTTCCCACTGGGAGAGAAAAGTTGATGATAAGGATTCCCCCCTCAAATGCAATTGCTTAACGCCCAGCCAGTAAATAGTTTCAAGTGTGCGGGCTGAAGTAGTTCCAACAGCAGTAATATTACCAGATTGTTTCTTTATCTTTTCAAGAGTTTCAATATTCACTGAAAAATGTTCGGTATGCATCTGATGCTGGTCTATGGTTTGTGCTTTTACCGGCTGAAAAGTCCCCGCGCCAACATGCAGAGTAATTTCCCCGGTAAGGATGCCTCTATTTTTTATATCATCCAGCAGTTCCGTGGTAAAATGCAATCCTGCTGTAGGGGCTGCAACCGAACCTTCAAAGCGAGAATATACTGTCTGATACCGTTCCTTATCCACCGCTTCAGCAGTCCGGTTAAGGTATGGAGGAATAGGGGTCAACCCCACATTTTCTATTATCCGGCTGAAGTGAATATCTCCCGGTTCCCAGCTAAAAAAGATTTCCTGCCATTCACCATGGTCCTTTACGATTTTGGCGGAAAAAACCACTGTTTTTCTTTCTATATTAAATTTTCTTTTAAGTTCTCCTTTCTTCCATTTTTTTTTATTACCGGTCATGCATTTCCACCGGCAGGAAGAAGTAGCTGTAAAGGCAAGGTTGTATTCAGAGGGTATGGAAGGTTCCAGGAGAAATATTTCTATTTCTGCTCCGGTTGTTTTTTGCATCATAATCCTTGCCTGCACTACCCTGGTATTATTAAACACCAGGAAATCATTATCTTCAAGAATATCTGTCAGTTGTCCGAAGTGATTATGTGATATACGACCTTTATTATAGACCAGGAGTTTAGATGCCGCCGGATCTTCCTGTGGGAAGCGGGCTATCCTGTTTTCCGGCAGAATATAATTATATTCATCTATATAGACTGAACTGGGGTGAAATTCTGACATTTGATAGTTAATCTTTGGGTTCGTGCAAAATTAGTTATTTTTGTATTATAAAAATGATTGCTGTGTTGTATAGATAAAATCCTTATACAACATATTTAAAGGAGATATTATCCCAAATCATGAATAAAATATACAACAGATTGCGAAACTCAAAATCCGGATCATGTATTTATAACACAGTGATTGGGAATTTGATAAATAATACTTTTATAAATGAAGGTAAAAAGGGGTGACAGGGTCAAATTCCTTAATGATATCGGAGGGGGAACAGTTACAGAGACAGACGGTTCAAAACTGGCCAGAGTAATGACTGAAGATGGGTTTGAGGTGCCTGTACCGGTCAATGAACTGATTATTGTTAAAGAAGGCAGCAGTGATGAACCGGATAATCACTCGTTTATGGATGAAGAATCTCTTCAGGATAAGGGAGATGACCGGTCATTTCAACAGGAAAAAATCGACGATGCTCAAGAAACAGGGAAGGAGAGCTATATCTTTGGACCGGCCGGGGAAGAGACTGAGAAAATTACTGCGGAAAGAAATTTATTATTTGCCCTGGCAGAAACCGGTGTTAAAGACCGGGTGGATGCATGGCTCATTAATGACAGCAACTTCAGTGTTTTGTATACTTTTTTGCAGAAACAGGATGAGTTCTTTGTAAATCTTAAAACCGGGATGATTGAAGCCGATACCAAAATCTTAATCAAAGCTTTTACCCGTGATGATATAAATAATTTTGTGCATTTGAAAGTCCAGGCCATTTTTTTCAGAACCGGGCTTTTCAATCCTGTTCCTCCGTCACAGAAGGAATTTAAACTTGATCCCGTAGAACTTTTTGGAAGCGGTTCTTTTGTTGTCAATGATTTTTTTGATGAAAAGGCCAGTATTATGCCCTTAATATCCGATGCTTATGACAGGGAACAGAGAATGATCTCCGAACAGAAAATATCACGAATTATATTGGAGAAGAAAGAAAAGCCCGGTGCGGATATTAAGAAAGAGAAAAAAAGTGATCCTTTTTTTGAAGAGGTAGACCTGCATATAGAGGAACTTGTTGATGACCATCAGGGTATGTCCGGCCGGGAGGTGCTTGATATTCAGCTCTCACGTTTCACAACTGCACTGGAGGGTGCAATAAGGGGCAAAACAAAGCGCATCGTTTTTATTCATGGTATAGGTAATGGAAAGCTCAAATTTGAGATCCGGAAAGCACTGGACAAAAAGTATCCGCGCCTCAAATACCAGGATGCATCTTTTGAAGAATATGGTTATGGTGCTACCATGGTAATTCTTCGCAGATAATTAAAATGTAATATGGCACATCTTTTGATCATATTAAGAATATTTTTGGTTTTTTTACTACAAGTTATTTGATAAAAACCAGCAGGCCGTTCCATCGCTTCCCGTATTATTCGGGGAGAGGAAAGTCCGGGCAGCACAGGGCATCACGCTTCCTAACGGGAAGATACCCGTGAGGGTATGGTATTTGAAAGAGAAAATAACCGCCCCGGATTCCGGGGTAAGGGTGAAAAGGTGAGGTAAGAGCTCACCGGTCCGTGTGGTGACGCACGGAGCCGTTCATCCCGTGAGCTGTAAGGCCATGTATATTCCGGGTTTTTCTGGTAAACCAGAAACACAGGGTTGCCCGCCCTGGTCTCCTTTCTGAAAGGAGAGCCGGAAGGGGTAGGCCGCTAGAGGCAACTGGTAACAGTTGTCCCAGATAAATGATGGAAATCCCTTAGGGGACACAGAACCCGGCTTACAGGCCTGCTGTTTTTTTTACTGATTATCGCCTTGTTATCAGGCAGAAACCGGCTAACTGCTAATTACTTACATACAGACTTGGTAGTTTTTACCTGATTTTCCCCCATTGCCCGAATATCTTCATAAATAAATTGGTGACACCTTTTGTTGGTATCAGAACAATATTTGGTTAAGATAGGTGAACTAATTTCCTTGTTTGATTGTTCCATTATGTAAAATCACCTGGTGTTTAATTGTTATTTGATAATTGGTTTGTTATACTTTCAATTTATATGCAGATAAAATGAAAAATCCCGGCATTCTGAAAATGGCAAGAGCCCATTTTCTAAGTTCGATCCTTGCACCGGTTTTTGCCGGTACCCTTTTGGCAGTCAGCATTAACGAACACCTGAATATTATTGAGTTTATTCTGGTAACTGTAACAGGTATCGGATTACATGCGGCAACCAATGTATATAATGATATTTTCGATACTTTACAGGGGACGGACAAAGTAAATGTGCACAGAAATGAATCCAGCGGAGGATCGGGCATATTACTGGATAATCCAGGTCTGATTAACAAAATGTTTTTTCTGGCAAGATCGGCCCTGGCTATTTCTTTTGTGGGAACATTTGCCCTCACTTTCTTCCTGGAGAAGGAGCTTTGGCCGTATCTTTGGAGTTTGTTCATTTTATCTGCCTTTTTCAGCAAGTATTATACAGCACCGCCTGTTAAACTTGCTTACAGGGGACTTGGCGAAATCTCGGTTTGGTTTGCATTTGGTCCGATGGCTATTTTGATTGCTGCCGTCAGCCAGGGGATCGGTTTTCATTCCCAGGTATTGATGCTCATGCCTGCTACCGGACTTAGTACATTATCTATTTTACTTGCCGGACAGATGATTGATCTTGACGCAGATCGTAGCGGAGGAAAACATGGAGTAGCATCCAGGATGGGTACAAAATTTACATCGGGGCTCTATTTGGCGGTGCAACTTGCCCTGGTAATAAATATTGTTTTAATTTCAGTTGCATATCCCGGAATAAGCTGGATTTTCCTTATTATCCTTTTGCCATATATAATTGTATTTCCAAAAGCTGCAAACATTATTATCCGTTTTCATGATGATCCCGAGCGATTGAAAAAGGGAGCAAAACTTACAGTACTCACACACCTTTTCTTCTCATTTTTATTATTGATATCTTTTGTGATTTATATACTTGTAAATTAGCGTTAAAAGCATTAAACACAACATGTGCAATCAATGATGTTAATTTCTCATCCGGCCAGCATTTAAAAAATAATTACTTTATCTTTAAAACCCGGGTCCCTCAGGTACGATTATGTCCTGATTATCCATTTATATATTATTTTAGCATGAAGTAGTACAATAGTATCTTTGTGGTTGAACCCCAATTCGAAATTTTTCATTATGAGTGTCTTCTTGAGCAAATCTGAGATTGTAATTGTCATGCTGTTATATTTGGTTTTACCATTATCGGCATTATTTATCATGTATAGGAAAGAAAGATCTTTTATGTTTTTTAAATGGGTACTGATAATTGTCTTTTTGCCCGTTTTCGGACCACTGCTATATTACCTTAAGGTATTTGCAAATAAATAATATTTCAGGATCTGATTATGTGTACCGGAGACAATATGAATTAATCCGATACATGCTAAAAATGATCAATCGAACATATATTCAATATAATGACCATTATTATGTATAATAATATGGAGGCAGAAGGAAATCAAATAAGCAGTGACAAAATAAAAAAAAATGCCGGTGCCGTTGCTGAACCCAGAATATTGACTATATCATTGGGTGAAGGCATGAATTGCTGGTAGTTTATAATATTTCTTATCTGCTGTTTGCGGTTTTTTTCCGACAAGCCTGACTGAAGATATTGGTTTTGGCCGGTTGGATTCACAATTTTTTTTGAGAATTTACATTTCATAAGCTTTTCTTCTGCGAACGCTCCAAGAAAGGTATCTGCAAAACATGCAAGAAAACCGGATATTGATAACAGTGATATGGTTAAAATCCTGAACTCCTCGAAAAATATATAAAAGGACATTGTCGATATGGCCACTGAAGCAACCAGTGCAGCCATGGTTCCACCTGGAGATATACCTCCTGTAATACCGGCAGGATGCATTTTCATATCTGCTATAGAAAAGCTTCTTTTATTTATAAGGGGGCCCAGTTCACTTGCCCAGGTATCAGCGGTTACTGCTGCCATGGCGGCAATAAATAAATATATGAAAATTTCATTTTGACTGATCAGAAACATTACCGAGCTTAACAATGCCCAGAGAATATTTGCTATCACCTGCCAGGCATTCCGGCTGTCTGACGATGCTTTCCTTTTTGAGAGACGGGTATTCAGTTTTGTGAACAATACTGAAGTAATAAAAAATGCCATTATGGGAATTATCCATTTAATACCCGGAAAAATAAAAAAATATACTCCCAGCAGGTAAGCTGACAAGCTTCCTGCCCGGTTAAGGATACTCCATTTGTAGAGTAAGAAGCTCCCGGTGGCTGTAAAGATAATGATGGTTAACAACCATGGATAGTTTAAGTCATGGTTTTCAGAGATAAGAAAGAACAGTGATAAACCTAAAGGAATTGTGAGATTATCGGATCCTCTAAATGAAATAACTTCCATGTTTACCGATAAAATCAGTGCAAATACAATATAAGAAAGATCTTTGTCTGTTATGGATGGTAAATAGAATAAAAAGATCAGTAAAGTTGAGACTAAAAAAACTATAACTCCGTTCAGGCTCTTCCTGTCATATAAAATCTTAAAACTGACCTTTATTTTTGGAAATTGACCTGCAATGAAAGCAAATGTATCTGATATGGTAAGAACCAGCAGCGCTGCCCTAAAATAGTAAACCGGCTGTTCATAAAGTACCAGAAAGGAAGATAACACTCCAAGGGGATAAAACAGTGTTCCAAGGCTTGAACCTGATGTTTTATGGAGGACATAAAATTTACTGTAGTTAAAAGTAATGAAAGAAAAAACAGACCCTGCGATAATTAATTTCAGAAGTATATCTTTATCGAAATAATATGTGAGCAAAAGGATCAGGAATCCGGTTAAAAAGTGCACTGATTTTCGAATCATCAGGGTAGTGGTTTTTAACATAACAGGGGGTTCGTCCACCTGTTTTAACAACTATCCCTGGCAATTGTTTTATAATAAAAATGGCATACGGTAAATCATAATGTTATTATATTCTTAACCGGCTCATCTCGGGTATTTTAATTTTTGAAAGTATAAAAGCAAGAATTAATCCACTTATCATCTGCCATATGCCCCACCAAGCGGCCATAAACGCCATTCCCCCATTGGCATGAAAAATATTGAAAATCAGTATCAGGGCCAGTCCACTGTTCTGTATACCTGTTTCAATGCTTAGAGTACGCCTGTCTGGTCTTGATACTCCTGCAATTGTTCCGACGAAATATCCTGTGGACAAAGTCTGGATGTTAAGCAAAAAGACCAGAATTCCAATGGGAAATATTACCGATGTAAAATGTTCCAGATTGGCAATCAGGGCTCCTGCAATAAAAGTAAGATAAAGGAACAGTGAGATAATTTTAATGCGTTTCATGTTCCTTTCGGCAAAACGGGGAAATTTATGTGCAAACCACATTCCGGCGATAAGAGGAATTCCCAGAAGAATGAAGACTGTTTTTGCCATTTCCAGAAAATCGATTTGAATAGGTATATTAAGATGGCCGGCTTTCTTGTAATACGTAACGTACAGGCCTCCCCAAAAGGCAAAATTAAAAGGCGTAAAGAAAGTTGCAGTGAGTGTTGCAAATGCTGTAAGTCCTACCGACAGGGCTATATTTGCTTTTGCGAGGGCAGAAATAAAATTTGAAACATTTCCGCCGGGACAGGCGGCAATAAGTATCATGCCCATGGCTATGGAAGGGGGAGGATTTAGAATTATTACGAGCATGAAGGTCAGCGCTGGTAACAGAAGAAATTGGGAAATAATTCCCAGAAATGCGGATTTAGGATATATGAAGATCTTTTTAAAGTTTTCTAATTTTATTTCCATTGCTATCCCGAACATGATTAATGCCAGGGTTATATTCATATACAACAACCCTCCTTCACTAAAGTTGAGCCTTATATTATCTATTGTGGACAGGGCCTCATACATGGTTACGGATTTTTTTAGGGGTAAATGTACATGAAATTTTTTTATCTGGATTTCCCATCAACTGAAAACTCAATAAAGTATATTATTTGGCATGTATAATTAACCGCAGGTCAATTATACATCTGATGCATACTACAAATAGAAATACTGATAGCATGTATAACCAACTGCATGTTCAAATTTTGTAACTTCTTTACTGAATTATAACTCTTGTTTTTACAGGAGAAATATAAGTTCGAATTTCAAAATGTCACTTTTTTACTGGTAATAATGTTCCGGGCAATAATATTTGACAAATTGTCATTATTTCTGGAATTTATGTCAGACTGCAGCTGATATCAATTGTATAATTAATTGCTGAATTCATGACCTTGCAGTCCAGTACTTTAGTATTGCCATTGAAAATAATCCTTATTATTCACCTGAACAGTCTGAATAATTCTCACGGAAAACCGATATTTGCAGGGACTTTGGCAAATTTTATGTTAGCGGGTGTTTGCTATGCTACTCAGGCCAAAGACATTTACTTAATATTTTGTAAAACAAAACAGGAATTTAAATATGAGGGTTTATTTTTCAGAGGAGAAATACCGGCTTTTTTAAACAAACAAAAGTTTATTTTTTTTAAGAGTACTTAACTTTTTTTAATAGTATTTTTTAATACTATTGAAATTCATGAATCGTTAAGTGAGCATATATTTGGAATATATTAATTATAAGGTGGAGATATTGATGTTATTTGCATAAAATTGTTTATTATATCACTTCAAAATAATTTTTTATGAATGAAACGACTGATATTAAAGAATTAAATGAACGGATCAAACAGGAGAGTTCTTTTATCGATCTTATCAATCAGGAAATGTCCAGGGTTATTGTAGGACAAAAACATTTGACTGACAGCATGCTAATAGGCCTTTTGTCAGACGGGCATATTCTCATAGAAGGAGTACCCGGTCTTGCAAAGACTTTGTCAATAAGTACTCTTGCAGGTATCATCAGCTCCAGATTTAACCGGATCCAGTTTACCCCCGACCTTCTTCCTGCCGACTTGCTGGGAACAATGATCTATAGTCAGAAAAATGAAGAGTTCTATGTCAGAAAAGGACCTCTTTTTGCCAATTTCATTCTTGCCGATGAGATTAACCGTGCACCGGCCAAGGTCCAGTCCGCTCTTCTGGAGTCAATGCAGGAAAGACAGGTTACCATAGGCGATGAGACTTTCAGGCTGGAAGAACCCTTTTTGGTAATGGCAACACAAAATCCTATAGAACAGGAAGGTACTTATCCTCTGCCGGAGGCACAGGTAGACAGGTTTATGCTTAAGGTTATCATTACTTATCCTAAAATTGCAGAGGAAGCCCTGATAATAAGGCAAAACCTTAAAAGTGAGTTTCCTGTTCCCTCCAGGGTTCTGACGCCGGCTGAAATTATCAAAGCAAGAGAAGTGGTAAGGGACGTTTACCTGGATGAAAAGATTGAAAAGTATATTTTGGATATAGTCTTTTCAACAAGAGTGCCTGCAGATTATGGTATGGACAAGTTTGACCCCATGATCAGTTATGGTGCTTCGCCCAGAGCCAGCATCAACTTGGCCAAAGCAGCAAAAGCTTATGCGTTTATTAACCGTCGTGGTTATGTTATTCCCGAAGATATCAGAACGGTATGTTATGATGTTATGCGTCACCGTATAGGTCTCAGCTACGAAGCAGAAGCTGAAAATATTACCGCCGAAGATATTATTACTGAAATACTCAATACGGTAGAAGTGCCATAAAACTTTACCGGAAGAGATTATATTAGTATATATACCCTTTTTGTAAATAGATGGATCAGTAGTAAATTTCTTAGTTGTGGAAACAAAGGAGCTTTTAAAGAAGGTCAGGAAAATAGAGATCAAATCCCGTGGTTTGTCGCGTAATATATTTGCGGGCCAGTATCATTCTGCTTTTAAGGGTCGCGGGATGGCATTCAGTGAAGTCCGCGAATACCAGCCGGGTGACGATATTAGAAGCATTGACTGGAACGTAACCGCCAGGTTCAATAACCCTTATGTTAAGATATTTGAGGAAGAGCGAGAGTTAACGGTAATTCTGTTAATAGATGCGAGTGGTTCAAGAGAATTTGGCACAAAGGGAATGCTAAAGAAAAATGTAATAACTGAGATATCTGCTGTTTTATCATTTTCTGCAATACAGAATAACGATAAAATTGGTGTTATTTTCTTCAGCAACAAAGTAGAAAAATTTATCCCCCCAAAAAAAGGGCGTAAGCATATTTTATACATTATAAGAGAATTGATTGATTTTGTGCCTGAAAATAGAGGAACCGATCTTTCTGAGCCTTTGAGGTATCTGACCAATGCCATCAAAAAACGAAGTACCGTATTTATGATTTCAGATTTTCTGCAATCTGCCGATCTGCTTCCCGGAATATCGGCAGATAGTAAACCAATTCTGGAAAACACATTGAATATAGCAGCCAGAAAACATGATCTGGTCGCTATAAGAATTTATGATGAGCGCGAAACGGAATTACCTCCGGTGGG
Source organism: uncultured Bacteroidales bacterium (assembly GCA_964520585.1). GTDB lineage: Bacteria > Bacteroidota > Bacteroidia > Bacteroidales > PUMT01 > PXAP01. The sequence continues at coordinate 3,366 of CAZFOO010000038.1, read as the reverse complement.
AATGCTGCGGGTAAGAGATGCTGAAACCGGAGATGAGAGATGGGTGGATTCTCTGTCGGGGAAAATCCGCAATCACTACTCTGCCTGGTGGAAAGCATATGATAAAGGACTGAAGGAGTTATTCAATAAAACAGGTATTGATCACGTTTCTATCAATACCGCAGAAGATTATGTAAAGCCCCTAATTAAACTGTTTAAAAGGAGATAACGGTCAATGTTATTAATATACTACGGATCAGTTTTTGAGAGAATTAAAGGAAAGATTGATGGCATAGGATTTGCCCTTAAGCTTTTGTTAATCAATCTATTATTTGTTATATCTGGAAGTGCTGCTATTTTTAGCCAGGAAATCAGTATCTCTGCAAAGTTTGACACTACAAGTATAATGATCGGGGAACAGACTGATTTTACCATTACAGTAGAACATCCCTCAGAATTATATATTGAATTTCCCGAATTTAAAGATACTCTTATAGAGAATATAGAGATCCTGTCTGCATCCCGGTCCGATACTTTAATTACAGATGAAAACAGGTTGATCATAAACAAATCATGGCGGGTAACATCATTTGAAGAAGGACAATATTATGTTGAGGACATTCCGTTAATGGTTTTTAATGATAATAATGAGAATGTATTATATACCAGGCAGGCCGGCCTGGAAGTTTTGGTCCCGGAAATCGATGATGAATCCGGTATTTATGATATAAAAGCACCTTTTGAGATTCCTGTAAGTTTTCTTGAGATATTACCCTGGATACTATTGGCATTGGCAGCCGCAGCATCAGTCTGGTTTCTTTTCAGATATTTTAAAAATAAGAGGTCCGGCGATTCAATATTTGTAACTACACCACCTGCCGAACCTGCACATTTGGTTGCAATGAGGGAGCTTAAACAATTAAGATCTGATTCATTATGGCAAAAAGGACTGATAAAAGAATACTATACAAGGCTTACTGAAATTTTACGCAGGTATATAGAAAAACGATTTGCTATTTTAGCTATGGAACGGACAAGCAGCGAGATTATTAATGAACTGAAACAGAATGGAGTTCCCGCGAATGAAGTTACCGGCTTACTAAATGAATGCTTTTCACTTGCAGATCTTGTTAAGTTTGCTAAAGCTCAGCCGGAAGAAGGTGAGCATGATAAATGCCTGAATACAGCCTTTCGCTTTGTCAAGGCAACTTTTAAGCCGGATCAGCTTAATGAGCAGTCCCGGCAGGAAGATAGTTCTACTGCAAATGAGGAGAAAGAAAAAATATGAACAGGCATGAGTGAATACAGTTTTGCATATCCGGAGTTTTTATGGCTGTTGCTTTTAGTTCCTGCCATAGTTACGTGGTATGTATTTAAGCAGCATTCCCGGTACCCTGCACTGCAGGTTCCCGGCATGCAGTGGCTGAAAGATTCCGGCATTACTATTCGGCATTACCTTCAGCATATACTTTTTGCTTTTCGCATGCTGGCAATTGCTTTCCTGATAATAGTACTAGCCAGACCACAATCCCATGATCAGTGGGAGGAGATCATTACCGAAGGCATTGATATTATGATGACACTTGATATTTCAAGCAGTATGCTGGCAGAGGATTTTAAGCCAAACAGAATGAAGGCAGCCAAAGAAATTGCATCTGAATTTATTGGTGGCAGAAGGGATGACCGGATAGGACTTGTTATTTTCAGTGGAGAAAGCTTTACACAGTGTCCGCTAACCACCGATCATAATGTTTTGATCAACCTGCTGCAGGAAATTGAAATTGGGATGATTGAAGACGGAACTGCCATAGGAATGGGACTAGCCACTGCGGTTAACCGTATACGGGAAAGCGAGTCGCAGAGTAAAATAATAATACTTCTGACTGATGGTGTAAATAACCGGGGATCTATTGATCCTTTAACTGCCGCTAATATTGCTGAAACATTTGGTATAAGGGTATATACAGTTGGAGTGGGCAGCAGGGGGGCTGCACCCTATCCGGTGCAGACTCCAATGGGTATAAGGTATCAGGATATTGAGGCTGATATAGATGAGGAGGTTTTGCAGGAAATTGCGACAATGACCGGTGGCAGTTATTTCAGGGCAACCGATGAGAATAAACTATCTGAGATATATGCAGAGATCGAACAACTTGAGAGATCCAGGCTGGAAACACTTAGCTTCAGCACCAGTCGTGAGGAATACCGGTTTTTTGCAATGCTTGCAGGTATTTTACTGGTTCTGGAGTGGCTTATAAGAATCTTCTGGTTAAGAAATATTCCATAAAACTCAATTATAAAGGCAATGTTTGAATTTGCTCATAGTGAATATATATGGTTAATGTGGTTGATTCCTGTTATGCTGGTAATATTTTTATTTGCCAGGTATAAACGGAAGTCGGCAATCCGCAAATTTGGAGAACCTGATCTGCTGGAATCTCTTATGCCCCTCTATTCTTCGCGACGGCCTGTACTTAAGTTTGTTTTATTGCTTTTTGCGATAGTATTTGTTGTTTTAGCTCTTGCCGGTCCCAGATTTGGATCAAGACTTGAAGAGGTCCGCAGAGAAGGTGTGGAGATCATTATAGCACTTGATGTCTCAAACAGTATGCTTGCCGAAGATATCCGTCCAAACCGGCTCGACCGTGCAAAAATGGCTATATCAGGACTAACGCGCAACATGAGGAACGACAGGATAGGATTGATTGTTTTTGCAGGTGATGCATATGTGCAGGTACCCATTACCAGTGATTATGCTGCAGTAAGGATGATGCTCAATAATGTTACTCCCGGCTTTGTGCCTGTTCAGGGTACTGCCATTGGTTATGCCATAGAACTTGCCACGCGTTCATTTTCTCCTGAATCGGCAGCCGGTAAAGTTTTGATAATAATCTCTGACGGTGAGGATCATGAAGACGATCCTATTGGGGCAGCTGCAACTGCACAGGAAATGGGAATTACCATTCACACCATAGGAATGGGAAGGCCGGAAGGTGCCCCAATTCCCACAGAAGAGGGGAATACCGGATTTTTGACCGGTCCTGACGGAACCACTGTTATCACAAGACTGGACGAAGCCATGCTCAAAGGGATTGCTTCAGCAGGTAACGGATTATTTATCCGGGCTGCCGCATCTTCTGCCGGTCTGGATATTATTATGGACGAAATAGACAAGATGGAAAAAGAAGAATTTGAAAAAATGGAATATACTGAATTTGAGGAGCGTTTTCAATATATGGCAGCAATTGCATTGTTTTTGTTACTTGCAGATTTTTTTATTCTCGATCGAAAGAACAGGTGGCTGACCAGGATAAACATATTCAGAGATAACAATTAATTGAAGCCATTAATCGCAGATGAGCCATGAGTCAGTAACGCATTGTTAAA
>CAZFOO010000037.1:0-33393 GCA_964520585.1 uncultured Bacteroidales bacterium | reverse complement strand
ATTAATGATAAAGGAACGATGAATTCTTAAAAAGAGTCTTTGCGAACTTCGTATACCAGACGTAAACATATGGAGTTGCCATACCACCTTCTTCCATGATCTTCAGTGCCGGTTTACCTTTCCATGTGCTGCCAGGAATTAAATTGTCAAAATTCACTGACCTTGCCTGAAATAGAACTTTTATCTTCAGAAGAGCTGGGTGAAAGGGACAAGTTAGTGGATTGAGAAAGTGTATGTTTTGTTTCATCAAACATGACAAACCTGTCTAAATAATGATAATCAGACCGTATGGATATTTCAACGGTATAGATACCTGCCTCTTCAAATCTGGCATAAATAGCATGCGGATCATGATCGCTTGTCCATGATCTGTTAAATGTCCAGTCAAGAGTACTATTGCTGTATACCTTAAACCATCCGTCAGATCCGGTCCCATTAGGGCAATCGTTGGTACAAACCCCTTTGGGGCGAATAATTGATGCCTCATCCTTCTTCGCATAAAAAGCTGCAGCATCAGGTATTCGCAACCAGCTATCGTTATGGTCAGTTGGCGATGTTCCTTTACCAACTTTGCTATGCCATACAAACCGATAGGTGCCCGGATTATTGATTTTTATTTTATAGCTCAGGAGGTTTCTTCCGGGAGTGTTTAGAAACTCCGATGTGGCATAAAGATAGGTTATTGTATTGCTGCCAATGGTCGTTGATCCTTTAGTCCATCCGGTATGCGGAACGGATTCTATTTCAACAATAACCCTTGAGTTTTCTTCATAAATTATATTTTGCGCCTGGGCGATTGAGAAAAAGAAACTAATAGCGAATAATGGGATAAATGTTGTTCTCATAATAAGATTTTTAGAAATCAGCGTTTTCAATAAATTTAAGTGTATTGCCAAATTTAGATTTATAACTTACAAACAAAAAATACGATTTTACAGGCCCAAGGCTTAAATTAACTTTATATCTTGCTCACCATGAAATATGATTTATTTTAAAATAAATCATTAATTGCCTGGCAGGTTAATAATTTCACTATCCGCCAGTAAGAATGCGCAGGTTCCGTATTTCTGCCAACTGTCTTTATCAGCCGGCTTTGGTGAATCACCAATGTTTTGGACCCATCCAACCATCCCATCCTTATGGACCTACCCCTTTAATATGGTCGCTTAGCTAAGCTGAGTTTATAAAACTACTATTTATTTTCATAAACTCATTAATTGTTTTAAAAAATTAAGATAGTTAACCTATCCGCCAGTAACGCTCCATGAATTCCAGCAAGGTTTTATGAGCTTGCGTTTATCAAAAATATTTGTTATTGATTTGAATATGGTTTAAATTAACACAGTGATTTTAAAACAAACTGATTCGCCTTCCCGATAATATTTTAAGATTAATTACCAGATTAAGATTCACTCATCACTTTCCTTTTAAAAAAAATCATGATGAAAAAATGTTTTGATCTGACCCTTTTTTATCCTTTGTTTTTAACTCTTTTGTCAATTATCTCCGGATGTAACAAAGAATCCGCTGATCCTGATTCTGAACCTGATCCTGTAGTAAATTTTGACCCGGAACTGCTTGTCAGCAGGTTAAGTATTGCCCTGGTGAAGGAAGGTGTTCAGGAAATAAATGTTACCGCTTCTGATGATGATGCCAATCCTGAAGATTTCACAGCAACAAGTGGAGATGAGGGAATTGCAATTGTGACAATTTCAGATGCCTCATTCACAGTGACAGGGGTGGATTATGGTACCACTGAAATAACTATTAATAGTGCCTCAGGCAAAAACCGGACAATACCTGTTAAAGTATATGATCCGCAAGTTTTGGAAACTGATGAATTACTGATAACCTTTTCGCAAGACTTTGAATTTTCCTGGAGTGACTATGTATCTTCTTCTTGGGTTCTTCAGAGTAAGAAAAATGGATCATTCTGGCACCCTCTGACAGATGATGACTTTAAACCACTTGGCTCTTTTGCATTTAGTGACTATGACGATCCCTCAGGAAAACAAGGAGTTATAATGGTAAAGGCCAGGAATGGATCAGATGCATTAGCCTCACCGGTTGATTACATTCAATTATTTGGAATAAAGCCTGATTTTCAGGTTCATTATACCTGGTCACTCTGGATACCTGTACCTCCTCCCGGATATAAAGCAATGGGAATTGTTGCTCATACAGCAACCGGTGGAGAGGAAATGCCAGATCTTGATGCCGTTGTTTGTGTCCGTGAAGATCTTGCCATTGCCGGCTTGGCAGATGATCTCATACAGCACTGTATTAGTGGAATGTTCATGACTTATTCTGATTTGGCTTCCTGGAAAATTGAACCGCTTGTCTCGGGACCTCATGAGAATGCATATCTTTCACCCGGCACATTTGTGTCTGCCATGGCCCATTTGAATGATCCTGTAAAACCTTCAGTTCATTCAGTAATGAATGTTCTGAATGTAAATTTACCGGTTTTGTCTGAAGTGCCATACCAGCAATATGTTCCAAGCCTAACAGGCTTCGACCCTCCTCCTGATGAAACCGTTCCTGTTCTCGGCCGTGAAATGCTTGTACCCTGCACCATTATCAGCGACCCTTATTATTATGATAACGAAAAGGGAAAACTTACCAACTCCCCGTTTTACCTGCTGGAAAGACAGGTCTTTTATAAACTGTTGTACCATAATCATAATCAGAGTTCTCTTGTGCAGGAAAATAGTTGGTCCATAACAACAGGAGTAGCTACAGCAGAGAGCAATACATTCTGGGAAGAAACTGGAATCTCTATTTCTGCAGAAGCCGGAATCAGTTTTAAGGGTGTTGGGGGGAATATTTCGGCAACTGTTTCAAGATCCTTTGGATATTCAACGATGACGTCGATCTCAGAATTTGAGCAGAAAACAATCCTCACAGGAATTAATATACCTCCGGGTAAAGCAGGTGCGCTCTGGCAGAGATACAATCGTTTTGTTCTGAAGAGGCATAACGGTACTACACTGGAACCGGTTAAAGCATGGGAGTTTGGTATGGATAGTTTCACTGTTGCTGAATATCCTGAATAAATAATCTTCTAAGGAGCTCCCGTCAAGCGAAAAGTATTGTGAGCCATCCGGATGATAAAAGCCTTTAAAGGCAGTGTCAGTGTTATTTGTTAATAAATTTCTTATGATAATAACTTGCATAAAGAGTGGCTGCAGGATTATGCCCGGTAACCCTGTCTTTCACAATAAATGTTGTTACCGGTGCATCAGAATATTTGGTAAACAATATATCGTGCCCCATACACAGTCCCACTATAATATTCAGATCAGTTTTTAAATCATTAAGTACCATCGCCTGCCCAATCGGATTGCATATTGCCTCATATCTTTTACAATTTATTTGCTTTAGATTAAAGTCTTTTTTATCAATTCCGGAAAATTTACAGCATATGGAATGAACGGTGAATTTTCTGTTAAGTGCTTCTACCAGGAATTTAGCTTCAGTTGTTAATCCTATGCAATGGCTTATACCGATCCTGGTGTAGCACATTTGTTCAGCAAAGCTGATAATCTCCTCAAGCCTGGTCCATTCCATATAATGCTCTCCTTCAATTCGTGCAGAAACTTCAAGGATATTTTTATTTACTGCTTTGTCATACTCCTTTTTTGAAGTGTCAACATAGTGACTGAAGTCCAGACCTTTTGTGCAATCATTTCCTGTATAACAACCAGGGTTTTTGCAGCCAGCACAATTTGCCATAAAATTGTTATTTTTGTTTAACATGAAGTTAAGATATTATATTTAAATTACTTCACAAAATAATGCCGAATCGCAGAAGACACAGAAGAATAAAAATGCCTCCGGTAATGGAAGGCTTTAAACCTTTCGGAATACCCATGAGGGAGCTTGAACCTGTGGTTTTGCTTTTTGAAGAATATGAGGCTATCCGGCTGGCAGATTACGAAAACCTCACACATGAGGAAGCTGCAAAAAAAATGGATATTTCCCGACCCACTTTTACACGGGTATATGACAAAGCACGAAAAAATATTGCAAAAGCTTTTGTTGAAGGTAAAGCTGTCATTATACAGGGAGGTACTTATATAACTGATGATTTTTGGTACAGGTGCTATAACTGCCATGAAACCATGATAACTATGAAACCTGCAAAACACTGCAGGAAATGTGATTCGGATGATATAACACAATTAAATACACCGGATAATGCAGAATAAATATAAAGAAAACGAATTCTGTATTTGTGTGAAATGCAATATCAGAATACCTCATGAGCGTGGTGTTCCCTGCAGGGAGAAAAAATGTCCCGAATGCGGGAGAATAATGTTCAAGGAAGGTTCTTATCATCACAAATTGTATTTGAAAAAATCAGATGACGAGAAGTAATAATTAAAACATACGGGCCTTATTTGCAAGCTGGTTAGATTTGTTTTAATGCCTCATGGCGTTATGATCGTGCATGATTTTATGGATTATCCCCTCTGCAGCCCTTATTATTGGATTATTTACCGGATAAGACATTAATAAGTGGTGTGTGCTGATCTTATCACATATTAAATTAGGTGTCTTGTCATGTTGTAAAATTATTTGATTTTGCAAGAGACAAGGCAAAAATAAGTGAACATAAGATCACAATAAAATTATTTTTTTATTATTAAAGGCTGCCAGTAATATATCATGCTTATATGTATATGATAGTTTATAATAATTGGAAGATCTGTTATAAGTGAAGTTATTAAATGAGATTATGTTTTTCACGAATTATTAAATATGATTTACATATTTTTAGAAACCATAAGCAATGGGGCAGGTTGTTAAGGGTAAAGTATTTGAGTTTTTAGTAAGGAATTAATTTCTGATTCTCTATTCTCCAATAAATTTTAAAAAATCTATAATATTTAACTTAAATGAACATTTGTTCATTTAAATTTGTATATTTGTATTAATAATCAAAATAATTAATAGTATGATAGTAGCGATCCCCTCATCAGCAGATAATATAGATGCATTAATTGATGAACGTTTTGGGCGTTGTCCCTTTTTTTGTTTATACAATACACAAACAGGAAACCATATTTTTAAAAGAAATGACATTAAAGATGCGTCTGCTGGAGTGGGGTTACAGGCAGCGGAGTTCATTGCTAATAACTGGGTTGATCAGGTATGTGCCGTGGAGGTCGGTCCGAAAGCGGAGGGGGTGCTGAAGAGATTAAATATTAAAATAAATTCCATTGAGGCCGGACAAACAGTTGAGAGCATTATTAACCGTTACTCTCAAAAAGTTATTTGAAAACCATGATTTTATATTTGAAAAGTTGAATCTGATATAAGGCAAAATTCTAATTATTATAATAATTATTTGATAATCATTTATGAAAAGTAGAAAAACAGTAATGAATATGTTAAACCATAAAAATTAAGTATTATGCCATCAGGAGACCATACCGGACCAGTGGGACAAGGTCCCATGACCGGAAGATCATCAGGTTTTTGCTCGGGAAATGAAGGACCGGGCTATCTAAAAGGATTTAGAGCTGGAATGGGTAGGGGGGGTAGTTTTGGAAGAGGCAGAGGACATGGACGCGGCAGGGGCAAGAATTTTGGAGGTGGCTTTGCCGGCTTTTTTTCTGGCTTTACCCGGAGGCATTCCATGTCCAGAGAGGATGAGATAAATATGCTTAAATCCCAGTCCGAGTTCATGAAACGTTCACAACAAGATATTGAAAAAAGATTGGGTGAACTTGAGAAAGAAGGTTTGTGATGTTTTTCCTTGGTTATTTATGGCCCATATTTTGAAATTTCACCAACTTTGATGAACTATACTGTAAAGATCTTTTTAATTGAGTTTCCCCGTGCCGTGTGCTTCAACTTGTTTTTTTAATGTAATATAAGCGTAAAATGAGAATTGCCATTACCAGTGGTAAAGGTGGAACAGGAAAGACTACGGTAAGCACCGGCCTTCTTCATGTTTTTACCATGTATTCGAATTATGATGTTCAGCTCGTGGTTTGCGATGTTGAAGAGCCGGTTTGTCATATATGTATCAATTCCAATATTACTGCCAGTTATACCGTGATTAATTCTATGACTAATATAGATCCAGGTAAATGCACTTTCTGTGGTAAATGCAAAAGAGTCTGTTCTTTCAATGCAATCGTTATGCTTCCAGCCATAAAGTTTATAGAAGTTAATGAAGATATGTGCCATGGTTGCGGAGCCTGTTCTTATGTATGTCCTGAAGGGGCCATAACTGAAGATAATAAGATTATTGGCAGGGTGTCCTGCTGCGATTCTCAGGGGAAGAATGATTTTATAGAAGGGCGGATGAATGTGGGTAACGTGTTGCAAACCCGCGTTATAAGAGAAACTATTAAACATGCAAGAAAAGACGGTGTTGTTTTGTTTGATTCACCTCCGGGAACTTCTTGTCCGGTTATAGCTGCCGCTTCCCAATCTGATTATGTGTTAATGGTAACCGAACCTACACCTTTTGGACTGTATGATCTGAGACTTATGACAGAAACAGTAAAACAACTTGGGAAAAAACACGGAATTGTAATAAATAAGTCCGGCTTAAATTATAAACCACTATATGAGTTTATAAGTCAAAACAAAATCCCATTGCTTGGTGAAATTCCTTTCAAAAAGGAATATGCAATGGCATATTCAAGAGGAGAGGTTCTCCCGGAGTATGATAAGGGGCTGAAAGATACATATATTGGAATCATTAATTCAATATTGGATGGACAGACCCTATGAAATAGTTTTCTTAAGCGGGAAGGGTGGTACTGGAAAAACCATTATTGCTGCGGCTTTTGCTTCATTAAGTGAAAATGCTGTTATTACGGATTGTGATGTAGATGCTTCCGACCTGCATCTTATTTTATCTCCAGAACTATATAAAAGTGAAAATTTTGATAGTGGCTCCAAAGCTGTGATCGACAGGGAGAAGTGCACAGAATGCGGACTTTGTATGGAATTATGCCGTTTTGGCGCTATTGAATATAGAAAAAATGAATTTTTCATCGATGAATATGCATGTGAGGGATGCGGACTGTGCATGGAAGCCTGTTCTGCCGGTGCGGTGAATATTGATCACTATAAGAATAACCTGATCTATTTTTCCGATAGTCGTTTTGGCCGGATGATTTATGGGAAACTGGGTATTGCCGAAGAAAATTCTGGCAAACTGGTTTCCAGGATACGTCAGTATGCAAAGGAAACAGCCGTAAATACAGGTGTCCGGTATATTTTGACTGATGGACCCCCCGGTATTGGCTGTCCGGTTATCTCATCTGTTACAGGGTCTGACCTTGTGATTGCTGTAACAGAACCCACTCAATCGGGCTGGCATGATCTTCAAAGACTTATTGAAGTAGTTGGAAGGTTTAAAACCCCATTGCTTGTTATTATAAATAAGTATGATCTGAATGAGGATATTGCCATTACCATTGAAAACAGTCTGGAAGACAAAGGAATTAAGGTTGTCGGGAAAATTGCATATGATGAAGATATGATCTGCGCCCTGCTTAAAGGAAAAACGATCAATGAGTTTAAACCTCATGGGACTGCAGCCCAAGAGCTTGCCAGAATATGGAAAACTATCAGAGAAATTGTTTAGGAACCAAAAAACATTTGAAAATATTTTCATTCCTTTCCGGCTTATCAGTTTAGATCCTGAGGTTATGCCAGGATTGCCAGTTTTCTATTTATTTAGTTTTAATACCTCCTCCCATATTGTTTTCTCCACTGGTATGCCTTTTTCAATGTTTTCTTTTCTTCTTGTCAATACTCTTTCACCGGGATAATATACCTGTTCTTTTGCAGAAGCCGGGACTGATTTATGCAGATCGTCTATTACATCCTTAACAAGATGTTCAATCGATCTGAATTGATCAAGCCGGGAAATATCGATTGCTATAAAAACCTGGCAAACACCATATTCGTCTTCACGGCGACTGATCTGAAAAGTTGTGTCTCCCCCTGATAGTATTGCTCCGATAATGTCGAGCAGTAAAGACAGTCCGGCTCCTTTCCAGTATCCGGCAGGCATTGATCTTCCGGAATCCAGTATGGCGTCAGGATCTGTGGTCATATACCCTTCCTTGTCAAATCCGCCTGCCATAGGCAACTTCTGCTTTTTCATTTGATGAGCTTCCATAGTGCCGTATGAAAACTGTGACATTGCCATGTCGAGGACAATGGCTTCGGCATGATAAGGAACTGCAAGCACCATCGGGTTATTTCCCAATTTGCTGTTTTTTGCCCCCCAGGCTGGCATATTGGCTATGGTATTGGACCATCCCATGAAAATAAACCCCGACTTTGCCGCTTCCCAGCCATAATATCCGCCGCGCATCCAGTGATTGGTATTTGAAAGACCCACACAACCAATCCCGTTGGATTTCGCAAGTTCCATTGCCCTGTGAGTCGAGTCATGCGCATTATTTGGCCCGGGCCCCAGCCGGCCGTTCCATTGTTCGATACTCCCTGAGCTGTGCATAAGTTCGGGCTTTTTATCAGTTTTTACATATCCTTTTTGTATATAGCTTATAAAACGCGGGAACCTGTTTATGCCATGGGTATAAATACCATCCAGACTGTTGCTTGTAAATATATGAGCACATGTTTCTGCCCGTTGCCCTTTAAAACCATTGGAGTGCAGGACGGATAAAAGCGTTGCCCGCATTTCGTTTTGAGGAATTAAAATATGATTATCCATGTTTATTTTATTAGTGGATTGTTGCATTATAAAATTAAGGATATACCTGTGAACACAAAAATACAAAGTCGGCTTTAGTGTCTAACCTCATTAATTCATAAACTTATAAATAATCATATTCTAATCATTCATGGAAACAAAATAATTTTCTTCATTTTCCATACAGTTTGCCTCAATATAGCGGAGAAATGAGAAAAACCGTTATTTTTATAATTTTTTGCAGCTAACCCTGTCAGGCGAAAATGTTTGATGGAGACATAATGTTTTAATAATAGAATTTCATTTCCAGGAAAAAACAAAGTGAATTATGGGAGATAAATTTTTTTTAATAAAAAGTGCCGTTGTTGCTTCACTTGCCGGCTTTTTGTTTGGTTTTGATACAGTTGTGATTTCCGGAGCAGAGCAGACAATACAGACTTTATGGGAACTTGATAGTACTTTGCACGGACTGGCCATAAGTATGGCATTATGGGGTACGGTAGTTGGTTCAATGATTGGAGGGTGGCCAACCGAATATTTCGGACGCAGGTCCACCCTGTTGGGGATAGGTGTTTTATACCTGGCTTCTGCTTTTGGCTCTGCTCTTGCTCCTGAGGTATATTCGTTCATGATTTCAAGGTTTATCGGGGGATTAGGTATTGGGATATCTACTGTGGCGGCCCCGTTATTTATATCGGAAATAGCGCCTCCTAAATATCGGGGAAGGCTTGCAGGGATGTTTCAATTTAATATTGTTTTTGGTATTCTGGTTGCTTTTCTTTCAAATACCCTGCTCGCCGGGATCGGCGAGGATGCATGGCGATGGATGCTTGGTGTAGAGGCTGTTCCTGCCCTGATCTTTGCTCTTTTCTGCATAGGCATTCCAGAAAGTCCACGCTGGCTGATAACACGGAAAAATGACAGGGAAGGAGGAAGGGCAGTTTTTAAAAAGATAGACCCAGGTTATAAGGAGGAAGATTTAAACTCCCTTATTGATGAAATAGAAGCATCTGGCCACAGGAAAAAGCAAACCGGCAATTTTTTTTCAAAGCGCTTGCTGAAGCCTATACTTCTTGCTTTTTTTATTGCATTCTTCAACCAGCTTTCGGGCATCAATGCCATCCTCTATTTTTCACCTCGTATTTTTGAGATGACCGGACTGGAGACTCAGGCAGCTTTGCTGCAATCCGTCGGAATTGGTGTGACCAATCTTATTTTTACCTTCGTCGGTTTGTGGCTGATAGACCGTTTGGGCCGGCGGACTTTGCTGTATATTGGGTCTTTTGGATATATTGCATCACTTGGACTCACTTCCTGGGCATTTTCCTATGGACACCTCGGGATTGTCCCGTTTTGTATTTTTGCCTTTATCGCTGCACATGCAATTGGGCAGGGTGCAGTTATCTGGGTGTTTATAAGCGAGATTTTTCCTAACAGGCAGAGGGCTTTTGGACAGGCACTGGGAAGTTTTACTCACTGGTTTTTTGCCGCATCGCTTACCCTGGTCTTTCCTTTTATGGCCGAAAACCTGGCCCCCGAGATTATTTTTGGACTTTTCTGCGGGATGATGGTTTTACAATTACTCTGGGTAAGATTTTTTGTTCCGGAAACAAAAGGTGTTCCTTTGGAAGACATAGAAAAACAACTCTGAGTAGTTTGGTTTTATTTTTGTACTGCTTTATGTAAAAAACATTATGGGACATTTTGGTAAAGAAACTACCATGATTGATAAAAATGATGTTGATACTATTCTTAGAAGCAATTCACATGAACTGGAACGGGGACTGGATCCATTGTTTGAAAGGATTGGCGATGCAAGGATTGTCTTACTTGGAGAGGCTTCTCATGGCACCCATGAATATTATTTGTGGAGGGCAATTATTACTCGTTATCTGGTTGAAGAGAAAGGTTTTACCATTATTGGTGTGGAAGGCGACTGGCCGGATTGCTACCGGATCAACCGTTATATAAGAAATTATGCAAATATTGGAGAAAAAGCTGTTGATGTGTTGAGGAAATTCCACAGGTGGCCAACCTGGATGTGGGCCAACTGGGAAATTTCTGCATTGATGGAATGGCTTAAGGAGTATAACACAGGCAGGTCTTTTGATAAACAAGCAGGTTTTTATGGTCTGGATGTTTACAGTCTGTGGGAATCGCTCGAGACGATCAGGGATTACCTCCAGGAACATGATCCCGATGCTCTGGTTGCTGCTGAAAAAGCAGTTCAGTGTTTTGAACCTTATGGTGGTGAAGGGGCGGATTATGCTTCTTCTACAAGATTCACACCTGAATCTTGTGAAAATGAGGTCCTTGATCTGCTCAAAAAAGTCAGGGCACGTTCCCCTTTGTATAATACGGATCCGGAGGGTCCTTTCAATACCGAACAAAACGCACTCACTGCAGTCAATGCAGAACGTTATTACCGGGAGATGATTAAGGGTGGCCCGGGATCATGGAATATACGTGATGTTCATATGACTGATACCCTGGAGAGGCTTTTGGATTTTCACGGGGCCGGATCAAAAGCTGTGGTCTGGGAACACAACACTCACGTGGGCGACGCCAGGGCAACAGATATGCATCATTCCGGACTGGTAAATGTGGGACAGCTGGCCAGGGAAAGATGGGGAAAATCCTCTACGGTGCTTGTTGGATTTGGGTCATATAAAGGATCGGTAATTGCAGGCAGAATGTGGGGAGGGAAAATGCAGGAGATGGAGGTACCCGAAGCAAAGGAAGATAGTTGGGAGGCTGTCCTCCATAATACCCTTCCCGCCAATAAGCTTATTGTCACCAAAGATATTAAGGATCTGCCCCTGATGTCACGTCAGCTTAACCACCGCGCCATTGGAGTGGTCTATGATCCGTCGGCAGAGCATTATGGTAATTATGTGCCCAGCCGTATTACCGAACGTTATGATGCCTTTTTATTCATTGATGAAACCCGAGCCCTTCATCCTCTGGATGTAAGAGCTGAGGAGCAACTTACTCCCGAAACTTATCCATGGGGAATATGATATTAACTGTTAACCCTGTGAAAATCACCAATATTCAGACCCTGTCCCCAGCACAGAAAACCTGCGGATATTTGGCCGCAAGAAGGCTTGAAGCCAATGTTACTGAATTTATATCCTGATGTGAGGTCCAGGTTGATGACTGCTGGTTGGAGGGCTGGGACCAGAATTCTTCAATATCTTCAACCAGGTACAGGTATTTACCCAGTTCATTAAAGTCAATGTCATTATTAACATTATTGCTTTGATGTTGATTCCTTAACCCATATAATACGCGCACCCCGAGGGATAACCCGCATTCCCTGAACGGGAGCCTGCTTTCAGCAGACTGAAGTCCGTTGTATATCTGCTTTGAGAATGCCTGTAGTCCTGCAACACTATCGGCAAACAAGTATCCAGGTCTGATGGAGGGAGGAAGTACTTTTTTGTTGGTGCTGAGCTCGGAACTCCTTGCGGTATTTAGAAGTAAACCTCCAATACCCAGTGAATCAGTAGTAAACCAGCTCATATCCTGGCACAAAGTTTTCAAATAGTCTTCGAAGGGTTCGAGAGTGAGACGGGCCTCCGGAACTGAATCCATTGCGCTTATTACGCAAACCAGCCCTTCCAGTGGATCATGTGCTCCCATGCTTTCAATGACCGGTTTGGTAAGATCTGAATTCATTTTCCAGAACATCCCGATTTTCCCCCGGTCGCGGCTGATAAATTTTTCCCCCGCTTTTATAAGTTCAGCAGCATAAAATGCGTATTTCTTATCGCCGGTTTCTTTGAATGCCTGTAAAAGAGCGTTAAACCACCTGGTAAGGTAATGGAAATACTGGCCGTCACGTTCCCATTCCAGGCTTCGGTCTAGCGGTTCTCCGTTCATCCGCTCAGGAAGCTTTTTTCCAATTCTTAAACCACCTGCCGTAGGATGCTTTTTTCCTTCTTCTTCATCCATGCCACTTATCCAGCCCCTTCTCGGATCATCATCACGGTATCTGCCAAGTACGGAATGAACCAATTCTATGAGTCTGGTTGCATGTGCACCATAATCTTCAGAAGAGGGTTCCCGGGAAAGGGCATAACAGCATTGTACAGCAAATGCATCTGTCCACAGATACCTTCGACCAGGGTTGCCTCCGTGATCAATGATCCCGGTGCGGCTAAGAAATTTGTCAATTAGTTCTTTAGCTGTCTGGTAATTTTTATCTTTTGGTTCAGCCATATATATTCAAGATTTGTTGACCAGTTCATTTGTTGGTTTTTCCGGTCATTGGAACAAAACGCACATGAATAAGGTCATGTTCGGTGAAATTATCCTCTGCCTTCTTTTTTAGTAATGTTAATTTTTGAAATGTGTCGGTTACCGGTGCCAGGATTTTTCCGCCGGTTTTAAGCTGTTTCTTGAGGGGAGACGGTATAACCGATGTTGCCGCGGTCAGCATTATTTTATCAAAAGGCCCTTTCTCCGGCCATCCCTCGAATCCATCGCCAAAACGCACACTGACATTGGGGATATCTGCTTTTTTTATGTTTTCTTGTGCCAGCTCTGCCAGCCATTCAATAATTTCCACGCTGTAAACATGGGAAACCATTCTTGAAACCACTGCTGCATTGTAACCACACCCGCTGCCTACTTCCAGAACCTTGTCTTCAGGGCTTAAATCCAGTACCTGTGCCATATAAGCGACAATATAGGGTTGACTGATTGTTTGTCCTCTTCCGATAGGCAGGGGGGTGTCATCATAAGCCATATCCTTTACATCAGAAGGAACAAAGATCTTCCGGTCAACTGCTCTCATGGCCTGGAGGACTTTTTCATCGTAAATATCCCGTCCTTTTAATTGTTGTTCGATCATATTTTCTTTGTCACTCATAGCTCTACAGTTTTATTTAATTATTTTTTTAATTGCAAAAACCATTCCGGGAGGTTTTGTTATTGATTATCAGCGATAAGCAGTTGTGAATGTATGGGGAAAAATTTATACATGCACCATTTTTATCATGGGATATGAGCTTAAAATCCACTGTTTTTGTAGACAACACACCATGGTTAATTATAAACGATCATATGAATAGGTGATAAATTCATAGGCCTCCCTGCCGGCATGGCAGAAATGGAAGGTGTTTCTATATGAAATGGCTTTCCGGCTTGAAACGGTGATCTGTTATGAAACGGTTCTCCGGTCCGTTATAAGAAACCGGTTGGTTTTATTTTCAATTATAATATGGTGCAGTTGCAAAAATGGTGCAGATGCAAGGTCATATCCCTGCATCAATCGATGTGAAAGGCTATAAGGATTAACTAAAGCTAAATTACCCTGAGGACAATTTTGCCTCTCACCCTTCCTGTCTCAATCATTTCATGGGCCTTAGCACCTTCTTCCAAAGGGAATTCCTTTTCTATGTAAGGGCGGACAAGTTCATCCCGAATGTAATCGGAAATAATCATAAGATCCTGGCCGGAAGGCTTAGCCATTATATAGGTGGCTTTTTTGGATCTAGTGAAATTAAAAGCCTTATACATTAACAATCCGTTATTCGGGATGGTGGTAATATACATCCCGTTTTTTGATAAAACTTTCCTGCACCGGGGGAAAGAACTTTTGGCTACTGCATCAAATATCAATTGATGTTCTGCTTTTAACTTGGTGAAATCATCTTTGGTATAGTCTATTACCTGATCGGCTCCCAGGTTTTTGACAAATTCGGTATTACGGGAACTGCAAACACCTGTCACATATGCGCCCATGGCCCTGGCAATCTGTACCGCAAATGAGCCCACTCCTCCCGAGGCGCCATTAATCAGCACCCTGTCGCCGGTCAGGTTACTGCCTTTCTTGAGAAAAGCCTGAAGGGCGGTAAGGGATGCAAGGGGGACTCCTGCAGCTGCTGTCATGTCCAGGTTTTCGGGTATGTGGCACAGCTGCTTTTCATCAACAGCAACAAACTCGGCATATCCACCTCCCTTAGAGGATAGCATTGCATAAACTTTATCCCCGGGTCTGAATTTAGATTTTTTATCTGCCTGTTCTACTGTCCCTGCAATATCACCACCCAGAATGCGAGGGAATTTTTTGCCGCTTATGAATTTCACTGAACCGTTACGTATCTTATAATCCACGGGGTTTACACCTGCAGCGTGGATTCTTACCAGTACCTCTCCGGACCGGACAGAAGGAATTGATGTTTCCTGTATCCTTAATTGTTCTGGTCCGCCAAATTGATTTATTATTAATGCCTTCATATCTGCAGTATTTTAGTTGAAGAATTTTTAAGCGGAATTATTACAACCCATTTTAACGAAGTTAAGAAAAAACCGGCAGAGATTAAAACTTTACTTATTTTCAGTTAGGTTTCTCAAGATGTACGTCCAGTATCTTTTTGCTCATAGCATGGAACACAGGCCGGAATTCTGATGTCTTAAACCAGATTATCACGGGGATATCATTTTTTTCCTTAAGCAAGTTTTAATAATGGCTTGAATTGTCCCAGCAATGAGTACAGAGTTTTTCTTTAGGCAGACCGATTGACGAGACCAGATCATTGATATCCTGGAATTTGAGGGTGTCCACTCCCATATTTTGTGTGATCTGGTCTACCATGGCATTATAGTGCTGGCTGTTGGGACGCGAATACTTGTCCATATCTGTAACTCTCCCTTCAAGTTGTTTAACTGCCTTTCGCGTAGCCAGTTCAAGGGAGGAACGGGATTGGGAGAAATTCAGGAAATCACATGCATAACTCAAAGGCGGACAGGCGATACGCATATGAAGCTCCCTTGCTCCGGCCAACCTGAGATCACTTGCAGTGTCTTTTAACTGCGTTCCCCTGACTATGGAGTCGTCACAGAAAAGGATGCTTTTTCCCCTGATGATCGATTTGTTGGGAATGAGTTTCATCTTGGCTACCAGCTCGCGGGTTTCCTGTTTGTAAGGCATGAAACTCCTGGGCCAGGTGGGTGTATATTTGGTATAGGCCCTTTTGTAAGGGATGCATCTTTTGTTGCTGTAACCAATGGCATGAGCAATTCCTGAATCCGGAATCCCCGATATGAAATCAGCCCTTACATTGTCATTCTTTGCAAGAGCCGCACCGCAATGGTACCGGCTTTCTTCGACATTTATTCCTTCATAATAGGAGGTGGGATAGCCGTAATATACCCATAAAAAGGCGCATACCTGCAACTTTTCTCCCTGCTGTTTCAACGTTCTGTAGCCTTCGCTTGTTATTTCCACAATCTCACCCGGACCAATATAGTATTCTGTTTCATAACCTGTATTGGGAAAAGCGGTGGTTTCCGAAGCAACTGCATGTGAATTCTGATTTTTGCCTACTATCACTGGTGTCCTTCCCAGTTTGTCTCTTGCTGCGATTATCCTGTCAGGTGTAAGGATCAGGAGTGAACATGAACCCTTGATTTTTTCATAAACATTTTTTATTCCTGAAACGAAGTCTTCTTCTTCGCAGATCAGATTTGCCACTACCTCGGTAGGGTTTACATTGCCTTCAAAATTTCCGGTGAAATGTTTTTTCTTGCCCAGGAATTTTTTTTCAAGATCGTCAAGATTTACAATACGACTGACTGTGACGATGGCAAACCTGCCCAGATGTGAATTTAATAGCATGGGCTGGGGGTCGGTGTCACTTATTATACCCAAACCTGAATTTCCTTCAAAATCCTTGAGCTTCGGCTCAAACTTTGTCCTGAAGTAAGAGTTTTCCAGATTGTGTATTGACCTCCGGAACCCGTCTTTGGGGTTGTAAAAAACCAGTCCACCCCTTTTTGTCCCTAAATGTGAATGATAATCAGTTCCGTAAAATACTTGTGCAACACAATTGTTTTTTGAAATAGCTCCAAAAAAGCCGCTCATAAGAATGTTTTAATTTTATACAGGTAAGTAGGTCGCAAAACTATAAATAATTATTCAATTAAAATATTTCAATCATTAACAATTACTTGTTTTGACAGAGGGGTTAAATATAATCGCGGGAAAAGATGCTCTCCGGTTAAATATCTATTTTTTTAACACAAAATAAGATGCATTAACATGAGGGGTCCATCGGGTTTGAAAGACTGAAGATTATTTACCTTCATAACATAAATAACTGATTATTAATTTTATTAACCTAATTTATACGAATGATTTATTACCTGTTTTGATCCTGAATATTTCGTCTCATGGCTGACAGATTAAATTTTTGACAACAAAATAGCCTTAAACCGGGTTAATGAATTATATGATCAGCATATTAATTTTTAATAAGCCTGTATCAAAATTATAATATACCATGATATTTAATCCCGGATTGGTTAAGTTATGAGTAATTTATAATAAAACAGCATGTATTATGGAACGGATTTTTTTTATCGGAGATATCCACGGATGCAGTAAGACATTCAGGAAACTTGTAAAAGAGAGGATAGCTATCAAAAAATCTGACCGGCTCTATTGTGTGGGTGATTATATCGATCGTGGAAACGATAGTAAAGATGTAGTTGATTTTATCCTGGAGTTGAGAGAGGATAATTACCAGGTATATACGCTCCGGGGCAATCATGAACAGATGCTCCTTGATTCAACCAGAGGGAAAGAAGAGTTTTCTCTTTGGTTAATGAATGGCGGTGATACTACATTGAGGGATTTCAAAGTTGACTCGATAGATGAACTTAACCCTGTCTATTACGAATTTTTCCGGGAAACCAGTCACTATATTCTGGAGGATGGCTTTATTGCTGTTCATGCAGGATTGAATTTTGATAAGCCCGATCCTCTTGAGGATAAATATTCGATGATATGGACGAGAGATTTTCATGTTGATAAATCATTCCTGGACGGGCGACTTTTAATTCACGGCCATACTCCCAGAGAAAGGGATTATATTATATCCCAGGATTTTAAGAGCTCCTTTAATATTGATGGAGGCTGCGTATATAAGAACCTTTATGGAATGGGAAACTTGTTTGCACTGGATTTTCACCAACAAAAACTGATTGAAGTCCCCAATATCGATTAACTGGTCCCCAATATCGATTAACTGGTCCCCAATATCGATTAACTGGTCCCCATTACCATTTAACAGTCTCCATCCCCGCCAAGCAACAATCGCGGTTCAATATTTACATTCATCCGGGATCAGTTTTAAAAAACTGCATCTGGGACTATCAGTCAATTTATCAGCATCTTAACGTGTTGTGAGCTTTCCGTGTTCATTAATTTGATTTGGATTCTTATCTGCACTTCTTTATATTTATGCTGTTTTATTTTTGAATTGTGTCTCAATTCGACCCCGGAATTTTATAATATGGATCATTATAATACTCTTCTTTAGATAATGTTTTTCTTCCTGCCTTAATCATGAGTATTTATTATGAACCATTATGCCCCGTGAAATAACCGGATTCATTAATTGAATTCAGTGCCGGTTTGAATTATGGTTTAAATTTATTGAGAATAGTATGAATGTAAAGAATACATTATTATTTAAATATGGCGGTAATGCCATGACTGATCATGATCTGAAAACCAGGATACTGGATAGCATATGTCACCTGAAAAAGGAAGGACACAATGTGGTTATAGTACATGGAGGAGGACCGTTTATTAAAATTGCTCTCGAAGAAGCAAATATTGAGTCTGAGTTCATTGACGGACAGCGGAAAACCACCCCGGGGGCCATGGAATATGTTGAGTTGGCTTTAAAAGGAAAAGTTAACGGAAGCCTCGTATCGATAATTAATGCAATGGGGTTTAAAGCTGTTGGGATTTCCGGAAAGGACTGTCAATTGGTGATGGCCGGAAAACGGATGCATCGGCGTATGGTAAATGGGAAAACCGAAATGGTTGATCTGGGGCAGGTTGGTGATGTTGTCAGGGTTAATCCAAAACTGATCAGTCTTTTATTGGAAAATGATTTTATCCCGGTAATTACCTGCCTGGCATCAGACGAGAGCGGAAATGATTACAATATTAATGGCGACATGTTCGCCGGTCATATAGCAGGTGCTATTTCGGCGGAGCATTATATTGTGTTAACTGATGTTGACGGCTTATTACGTGATAAGGATGATCCCGGCTCCATTATACGTGAGGTCAGTCTCAGTGAATTAATTAATCTGAAAGATAAGGGGATTATCCAGGGAGGAATGATACCCAAAGTTGAATCCTGTGAAATTGCTTTAAATGCTGGTGCCGGGTTTGCCAGGATCATTAACGGAACCGTGCCTGAGCAGATATCACAACTCTTTGCAGATATGGCAGTGGGGACTGTGATCAGAAAATAGTCCAATAAATGCAAAAAACCATGAAACAAGAACTTAATAAGTATTATCAGGAACTTGATACAAAATATTACTTACAGACATTTAAGCGTTATCCGCTGACTCTTTCCCGGGGCAGTGGGGCTCATGTATGGGATGTGGAGGGGAATGAGTACATTGATGTAATTGGTGGCATAGCCGTTAATTGTGTCGGGCACTGTCATCCAAAAGTGGTTAGTGCTATTCAAAAACAGGCTGAGAATCTGATCCATATTTCTAATTTTTATCTCAGCGAACCACAGGTCAAGTTATCCGGAAAGCTGGTGCAGCTGTCAGGCCTTGACCGTGTGTTTTTTGCAAATAGTGGAGCCGAATCTGTTGAAGGTGCCATGAAAATCGCAAGAAAGTATGCACATAGCAAGGGTAAGGGCGGAGATATTATATCTTTTCAAAATTCTTTTCACGGACGTACACTGGCCACCATAGCAACAGGGAAAAAACAAATGCAAAAGGGGTTCGAACCTATTCCTGGCGGATTTATCCAGCTCCCCTTTAATGATATGGAGGCAGTCAGGAAAACCGCCGGTAAAGATACTGCAGCCATTATAATTGAGCCAATTCAGGGAGAGGGAGGAATAAATGTTGCCGGAAAGGAATTTCTTGGCGATTTGCGGACATTCTGCACCGAGCAGGATATAGTTTTGATTTTCGATGAGATTCAGTGTGGTATGGGAAGGACCGGCAAAATGTTTGCCTGGGAACATTATGGTGTAAAGCCTGATATTATTACCCTGGCCAAGGCATTGGGCGGAGGTGTTCCTGTAGGAGCTATTTTGTCAAATGAAAAGGTTAGCTCAGCCATAGAATTTGGCGATCATGGAACCACTTTCGGGGGAAATCCTCTGGTTTGTGTAGCTTCCCTGGCAACCATAGAGGTTATAGAAGAAGAAAACCTGCTTCGGCAGTCCACAGAAAAAGGCGAATGGATAAGATCACGGATAGAGGCAATGAATATTAATTCCGTGAAAGAGATCAGGGGTAAGGGACTCATGATTGGCGTGGAGTTTGAATTTGAAACCAGGACACTTGTACAAAAAATGATGGAGAACGGAGTCCTCGCCAATGCTACTGCCGGAAATGTTTTACGGTTGCTTCCACCTCTGAATATAAGTTATGAAGATCTTGACAAAGCCCTGGATATCCTCCGAAAATCATTAGAGGAGATATGATCCGTATAAGAGACTGATAAACATAACCTGAGATAAATTTATAGCTACGAAATTTATTTTTTTAATTACACAATAATGAAAAAGAAAATAGGGATTATAGGTGCTACCGGTTATACCGGATCGGAACTGGTCCGTATTCTGACCAATCACCGGCATGCTGATATTTCTGTTATCACCTCTGAAAGCCGGGCCGGTGAATTGCTTTCAGATGTACATCCATTTCTGGAGGGGATTGCTGATCAGAAACTGGTGTCTCTCGATCAGATTGATGATTATGATCTGGACCTCGTTTTTCTTGCATTGCCTCACGGTGTTTCCATGGATTTTGTGAAACGGTTTAATGACAGGTCTTTTAAGATTATCGATCTTTCTGGAGATTTTCGTTTGAGTTCAGCAGGGGTTTACGAGGAATGGTATAAAATGGAGCATATTTTTCCTGAGGGAATAAAAAAAGCTGTTTTTGGATGCCCGGAATTATTCCTTGATGAGATCAGAGATGCAACGCTGGTGGCAAATCCCGGTTGTTTCCCAATGAGCGCTATTCTGGGAATAGCACCTATGTTGTCCGGGGGATTGATTGATGATGCCCCGGTTATAGTGGATTCGAAAACCGGTGTTACCGGAGCCGGTATAACAGCAAAAGCAGTTAATCTTTATTCCAATGTGAATGATAATTTTAAGGCTTATGGCCTGAAGAGACATCGTCATACCATAGAAATGCAGGAAATATTGAACCGTGTTTCAGGCAGGGAAACCATAATTCAGTTTACGCCTCACTTATTGCCTGTTGACCGTGGTATCCTTTCAACAATCTATGCCAGGCCGGCAAATAATATTAATGGGGATTCATTAATAAAATCTTATAAGGAATTT
Source organism: uncultured Bacteroidales bacterium (assembly GCA_964520585.1). GTDB lineage: Bacteria > Bacteroidota > Bacteroidia > Bacteroidales > PUMT01 > PXAP01. Next base: position 12,336 of record CAZFOO010000037.1, on the reverse strand, counting down.
TATTCGAGTGCCCCTTTCGTAAGGTTGCGCAAACAGGCTCCGGCCATTAAGGATGTCAGGGGCACAAATTTTTGCGATATTTATCCAACCTATGATGAGCGCACAAATATGATCATAGTGATAAGTGTGATTGACAACCTGATCAAAGGAGCTGCTGGTGTGGCAGTTCAGAATATGAATATCATGTTTGGTCTGGATGAAAAGGAAGGTCTTCGTCAGGTGCCCTTAAATCCCTGATCATAATCGACAAATCAAATTAACTTATTGACATCATTTTATGGACATGATTAAAAACATTACAAACGTCAGAGGTATTACCTGCTGGGGTGCACATACAGGAGTTAAATCCATGCGCAGGGATCTTGCAATTATTTATTCAAAAGTCCCTGCCAGTGCAGCAGCTGCATTCACTCAAAACCAGGTTGTTGCTGCACCGGTTATATTATCAAAACAACATATTGCCGATGGGAAAGCCCAGGCAATTGTGATCAACGCTGGCAATGCCAATGCTGCAACCGGAGAACAAGGGAAGAAAGGTGCCGAGGCTATGGCCCAATCGCTGGCTGAAGAACTGGGTATTGACAAGGAACTTGTATTGGTTGCATCTACAGGAATAATTGGTGAGCCTTTTCCCACCGATGATATTGTTTCTGGCATAAGGGAAAATGTAAAGAAACTTACCAATAAATCTAGTGCAGGCACCTTTGCTGCAAATGCCATTCTTACTACCGATACTTTTGCCAAAGAAGGATTTGTAGAGTTTCAAATCGATGGTCGCGAAATAAATATGGCAGGGATAGCCAAAGGTTCGGGGATGATACATCCCAACCTGGCAACTATGCTGGCCTTTATAGTAACAGACGTTGCAATTGAGCCCGCACTGTTAAAAGAGATGTTGAATGAGGCTGTTGACAAGTCATTCAATATGATAACGGTTGATGGTGATACATCAACTAATGACATGGTCGTTGTACTGGCTAATGGTTTGGCGCAGAACGAAATTCTGAAATCAAAAAAGGATCCGGATTATAAGGTTTTTAAGGAGAATCTGGAATTGATGATGTCTCACCTTGCCCAGCAAATTGTTCTTGATGGTGAAGGGGCATCAAAATATATAGAATATGAAATTGTCAATGCACCCAGCGAACAATATGCAAGAACTATGATCAGGAAAATTTCAGATTCAACACTTGTGAAAACAGCAATGTACGGTAGGGACCCGAATTGGGGAAGGATCATCAGTGCCGCTGGAAATGCGGGGCTTCCATATAATTACCAGGATACCGATCTGTACCTTGGTGCCGATGGCAAATCTATCCAGGTTCTTAAGAGAGGAGTTCCGGAAACATATGACCGTAATCATCTAAAGAAATTATTAAGAGAGTCTCATCTTAATATCAAACTTGACCTGAACAACGGAAAAGCCGGAGCGAAAGGATGGGGAACAGATCTGACAACTGATTATGTGCTGTTTAATTCAGTATATACTACTTAGATATGGCATTCCTGATCCTGAATTATTCCATATCATATCCTTCATTTATTAATTCTGACCTGATTTCATCTATGGTATCCTGATTGAGATCATTTTCTCCGGAAGAGAATTTCCTTATCATAATCTCTTTCAGGCGCTTTACCCAGTTCAGGATTTGATTTTCTCTTAATATTGAGGGGTCGTATTCAATAAGTACTCTGGATGAGTGGGGACTGATTTCAATGTTTTTAATTCCGTAAAGCCTGTAGAAATTAAAATTTACCGGTATAGGCTCATCTTTTTTAAAAAAATATCTTGCATTCTCGAGGCCGTCTATTTTCAGACTTATCCTTCCGGGAATACTGTATACCACTTTTACCCGGGAAAGTCCTAGCAAAAAGCTTTTTATAAAATAGTTCATCATAATCAAAAAGGTAAATGCTATTGTGGTATGCTGTGTTTTATCTCAATGATATTCCTGAATCCCCTGAATGCTTTTGTTCTTTTGCTGCCTGCGAAGAGCTTTGCTAATATCAAACCGGTTAATATATGCATATGCTGTTTTTATTCTGATTAATCATCTGTTTTGGAAAACGGCTGCTTTGCCAATCTTATTATAAGTTTATTTATTTGGATATAAGGTCAGACAGTGCATTTTCCAATTCAGGGAAGCGGAATTCAAAACCTGATTCACTAATTTTTTCCGTAGATACCCTGCTTCCTTCAAGAAGGACCGACGACATTTCGCCAAACAATAGTTTCATTACAGGTGCCGGAACTGCAGGTGCCCAGAAAGGTTTTTTATAAGCCCGGGCCAGTGTTTTCATGAATTCCCCGTTGGTGGGAATATCAGGAGCTACCGCATTGAAAGCTCCATGCATGTTCTTGTCTTCAATTGCCTTAATGTAAATATTGCAAATATCGTCCAGGTGTATCCATGGCAAATATTGTCTGCCGCTTCCTATCGGTGATCCGATTCCCAGTTTAACGGGTGTCTCCATTTTTTTCAGCGCTCCACCTCTTCCCGAAAGTACTACTCCCGTTCTGATAATCACCGTTCTTATTCCCTGGTCACTGAACCTGTTAGCCGACTTTTCCCATTTGCGGCAGGTCTCTCCGAGGAAATCATCGCCTGGAGTGTCGTTCTCACTGAAGATCTTATCTGAAGTAACCGTTCCATAATAATTTATTGCCGATGCAGATATAAATGCTTTAATAGTATTATTGGATTCCATTACCTTGTCAAAAAGCAGATCTGCCGATTTAACCCTGCTGTCAACAATAATTTGTTTCCTTTTTCCGGTCCATCTTTTATCCGAAAGATTCGCTCCTGCCAGATGAATGATATAGCCGGCAGTTTCGATTGCTTCCTTTTCAATTTCGTTATTTAAAGGATCCCACTGGTAGGTTTTTATGCCGGCATCTGTTTTTTTGTTCCGGCTTAAAACAGCCACTTCATAACCTTTCTGCAAGAGTTTTTTGCTAAGCTCCTGTCCGATTAATCCTGATCCTCCGGTGATCAATATCTTGTTTGAGTCCTGCATCTGGTTGGTTTTTATAACTCCGGTTTTCCAGCTGGCTGTTTTGTCGAAAAATTTTGCCTTCATGTAAAGATGGGAATTAAATTTCACATTCGAAAAAACTTCTACAGGTCTGTACTATCAAAAATTTGGATGATGGCACCGGTTACAAAACTTACGGTGACTTCCTTACATTAATAAAGTTGGCTGGATAAGTGTCAATTTGAAAATGGTAGCCCTGATTGCCTGAACAGAACAAAATAAAGGTACGGATATTGCTATTAAAATTTATATAGTTGTATATTTATCTGTGGTCTTCTCTTGTTGTAGATTCCCCTGATAAAACCGGAAAGGATGTGATTTTTATGATAAAACCTTTAATATGGATGATGGTAGCATTTTCGGTAACCCTGGCTCTAGCTCTAAGCATACGGTTTTGATTGTAAATAATAAATCATGAAATGGAAAATAAAATAAAAAACCGGTATAACAGGATTGCACAGGTGTACGATATTCTGGAATGGCCCATGGAAATGATGGTTTCAGGATGGCGGGAGAGGTTGATGAGTGGAGCGCAGGGGAAAGTTTTGGAAGTTGGTGTCGGTACAGGAAAGAATATTCCCTATTATCCGGATGATGCAGATGTAACCGGTATTGACTTCAGTGAAAAAATGATCGAAAAAGCAAAAAAGAAATCAAACGAAAGAGATAATGTAAAAGTATTGTTGATGGATGCTGAAAAAATGCTGTTTGAGGATAATCTTTTTGATACTGTCATCACTTCCTGTGTGTTTTGTTCTGTTCCTGATCCTGTACGGGGACTTGAAGAAATCCGGCGGGTTTGCAAAAGCGGAGGAAAAATATTGATGCTTGAGCATGTAAGGAGTGATAAAAAGATAGTGGGAAAGATGATGGATGTTATTAATACAATACCTCTGCACATATACGGAGCCAATATAAACAGGAGGACTTACGATAATCTTTTAAAGGCCGGATTCCGGAAGGATGATATCCGTGTCGAATGCTTATGGTCGGATATAGTATTGCTTTTTTATATAACAAATTATAAACCATGAAAATACAGGAGGTATTATTATGCATGATTTCGGACCACATTACTGGGGAATGGGATGGGGTTGGATTATAGGCCTTATCATTATCATATTAATTGTTTGGGTCGTTGTCAGGGCGGTAAGTAAGTCCAATACAAAAACTGTCCCAGAGAATAAACCGGCGCTGGATATTCTTAAGGAAAGATATGCCCGGGGTGAAATAGACAAGGATGAATTCGAGAAGCGCAAAAAAGATTTGATGTGAAAGAGTAAAAATTTATTCTCATTGACGGTTCATTGGTTCAATGTGGATAGTTGCAGAAATGTTGAATTCATCAGAGATCCTGTTCTCAATGTCGGTTGCAATCCGGTGTCCGGATCGAATATCCATATTTTCGTCAAGTCTGATGTGGAAAGTCAGTTCTATATGATTAATGTAGTTGTGGATTAAGAAGTTATAGGGCTTAACATTGTCCTTGTCCGAAGGGATGTTTTTGATCAGGTTTTCCTGCAGCGAGCTTTGCACCTATAATTCCAATAAGATAGCTTAATGAATCAGATACCGTGTGCCATGCATCATAAAATACTTTTTATATTGCCGGGCTGATGGCCTCTGTTTTGTTATACGGAATATTGTTAACTTGCAAAGCTAAATATAATTGATCGGTCTCTAAAAGTTAAAGTAAATGAATTGTGAATTAGTTAGTTCATTGAAGAAAAGAAGTGACTTTCCTGTCAATGGCTTGCTGTTGATTGTCATTATAGTTTTCAGTTCCTGTACACGAACTGTTTATGTTCCTGTTATGCAGCCAGCCCCAGTAGATGTAGGGTCTCATATCCAGAAAGTTGCTATAGTGGACCGGTCAGTGCCCGAAATAACTGAAGAGAAAGATACGGAGTCAGTATTGACCCGGGTCAAACCGGAATTAAACCGTGAATCTGCGCAGAGAGCTATTGATGGATTGGTAAGGACGTTAGAAAGTTCAAACAGGTACGAAGTTATTCGTACCGCAGAACGGATGACTACCTCTGCCACCCGCGGTAACTGGCCCCCTCCTTTGAGCTGGGAGGAAATCGAAACCCTTGCTGCAAATTACGATAGTGATGCTGTGCTTGTGTTGGAATCATTTGATTATCAGTTTATTCCTACAGATGGGGCAACTGCCGCTCCTGTACCAGGCATGGGAGAGATACTGGGAAGGAGATTTATGGTAGGCGGTGTTGCCGGGATAAAACTTGGTTTTCGCTTGTATGATCCGCAATATAAGGCGATTGCCGATGAATTTATGTTCGACCATAAATCCAGATGGGAAGCAGAAGGCAATGCCATTCAAATGGTAGTCGGCGGCATGATAGATTATAGACAGGCTGTAAATGAGGCAGGTCTTCAATCCGGCATTATATATGCAGAACGTATCAGTCCACGCTGGCTTCGTCTCAACCGTGAATTCTTCACAAAAGGCAGGGGTAACCGCGATTTCAAAACAGGGGTAAGGCGTGCGACGGTGAATGACTGGGAAGGGGCAAGGCAAGCCTGGCATGAATCCGTTAATTCCCGTCGTAGAAAAGTTGCCGGACGTTCGGCATTTAACCTTGCTCTTATGTATGAGATATTAGGAGAACTCGATGTAGCAAGGGAGTGGGCACAATATTCATATACGGACTCTGGAATCAGGAAGGCCAGATCTTATGTTCTTGAGCTGGAAAGACAGATCAGAGGAAAAACAATAGCAGAAGAACAACTTCGTTAATACCCCAGCTCCCGGTCCACTATATTCAACAACGGTCGGTCTTCTTTTGTCCGCCGGTAATTTTCTATTATCTGTGGGGCAACAGATTCAGGAAATGGCAGGCTTGCCAGGTGAGGTGTAATAAATATCTTCGGGTGTTTCCAGAAAGGATGACGGGCCGGCAACGGTTCTTCCCTGAATACATCCAGGTTAGCACCATCCAGGTGACCTGAGTCAAGCATTTCAATAAGATCTCCATCCACTACATGTTCTCCTCTTCCAAGATTGACCAGCCATGCATTTTTGGGCAGAATCTGCAGATTCTCCTTATTAAGGATATCTTTTGTGGCGGCAGTAAGTGGTAACAGGCATATTAATATATCTGAACTTTCAAGCAGTTCAGATAATTGCTCCTGACCATGGTATTTTTTATAGGGTGCAGGCTTGCCGGCGGTTCTTCCCCAGCCGGCAACCTTAAATCCTGATTTATTCAATTGTATTGCAAGATGATTTCCAATTGCCCCGGTGCCCATTATGCCAACTCTTATGTCGGAAATACGAAGGTACCGTTTCTTTTTCCAGATGCCTTTCATCTGGTTCTCCCTAAAATTTGTCAGCTGTCTTAACCTGTTCATTATTACAGCAAGAGCAAATTCATACATGTCCTGGGACAGCCTGGGATCAACAATGCGGACAATGTTTATGTGTTTGGGTAAAAAAGGGTCATTAATAAGATGATCAACACCTGCACCCATAGAAGAGATGGTTTTTACTCCGGGATAATCCCGGAACAGACCATGAGGGTAATTCCAGGCAAGGACGAATTCCACAGAAGATTTATCTTCAACTTCTTCAATCCTAATAATTTCTGTCGAGGGATCAACTTTTTTCAATGCATTGATCCACGGATCTAGATTATCAAAATCACAAACTACTACTATTGCCATACATAAAAAATTAAAATGTCAACTTCACAACATACTTTATAATGATTGATAAAGATAAAGAAAATGTGTTTTTATTTAAACGGTAGCTACATCTATTAGTAAATTCCTTGTTATTTCCGGATTTTTGTAACTTGCTGCGGATTTAAACAGATGCAAAAAACCATAAAAGAGAATCGATGAAATACATAGGTGCTCATGTAAGTGCGGCAGGAGGTGTTGAGAATGCTCCGGTAAATGCAAATAAAATAGGAGCAAGGGCTTTCGGACTTTTTACTAAAAATCAAAGGCAATGGGTTTCAAAACCACTTGATAATAAAACTATCATGGCTTTCAGAAACAATTGCGAGAAATTTGGCTACATGCCTTTTCAGATCCTGCCGCACGACAGCTATCTAATAAACCTGGGGCATCCCTCCAAACAGGCTCTTGATAAATCCAGATCAGCCTTTCTGGATGAGATGCAAAGGTGTGAAGCTCTTGGACTTGACCGTCTTAACTTCCATCCGGGAAGTCACCTCAATCTTGTTGATGAAGAGACCTGCCTCAGGACCATAGCGGAATCAATAAATATTACCCTTGGTAAAACTATGGGGGTAACCGCAGTTATTGAGAATACTGCCGGTCAGGGTACCAATATGGGACATACCTTTGAGCAAATCAAGTTTATCATTGAAAATGTAGAAGATAAAAACAGAGTAGGTGTATGTATAGATACCGCCCATGCCTATTCGGCTGGTTATGATATTAAATCTGCTGCAGGGTATGAAGAAGCTTTTGGGGAATTTGACCGGATCATTGGCTTCAGTTACCTTAAGGGGATGCATTTAAACGATTCAAAAAAAACACTTGGTTCCAGGGTGGACCGGCATGACCTCATTGGCAAGGGTACTCTTGGTGAACATGTATTTATGCGGATGATGAACGACTCCCGGTTTGATAATATTCCTGTTATCCTCGAAACCCCCGATCCTGAAAAGTGGGAAGAGGAGATTGCTTTTCTGTATGGAACAATCTTAAAGCAGTAATAAAAGTTTATTTAGTCCATGATAAAGTGATCATCAAAACTACAGCTAAAAGGATATATAATACTATGTGGAATTATCTCTTATACTTAATCTCCATGCCTGTATGTAAATTGAATAAACAACCGGAAAAGGGAATTTGTTTTTTCACAGGTTGCCATGGCATAGAGTATTCAAGCTTTGGCATACTTTGTGGACATTTTAAGGAATTTGCCGGACTGATTATATTCTTTGCAATATTATTTGGGTCATGTTCTTCTCCCCGGTATTTTGCGGGCACTAGGATAGCGGACAGGTTTCTGGATGATCCTGCGGTTGTTGATACTCATGTGGGGATAGCCCTGTATGATTCCGGCATGAAAAAGTATATTTATACACATAACAGTGATAAATTTTTTGTGCCGGCCAGTAATACTAAACTGGCAACCCTCTATGCGGGACTGAAATATCTCGGTGACAGCATTCCGGGTATTCAGTATAGCATGCATAACGATACAATCTATCTTTTTCCTACCGGAGATCCTACTTTCATGCTTCTGGATTTTTCAGGGCAGCCGGTTCTTGATTTTTTGAGGGGTGCTGAAAAGCCTCTTGTTATGATTGAACCAGAACACAAAACGGCTGCACTCGGATACGGTTGGCCCTGGAATTTTTACCTTGATTATTACATGCCTGAGCGGAGCCCTTTTCCCATATACGGAAATGTGATTATTTGGGCACAGAACAATATGGCCGGTCTTGATGACGATGTTTATGTTACCTATGTTTCCTCGTATCCACGCCACCCATGGCCGGTGGAGATCAGAGATGGCAATGAAATGAAATTTGAAGTCAGGAGGCCTTTTAATTTAAATGATTACGTTGTTTATCCCGGACTCGATGATGACAGAGAGCTGTTTGTGCCTTTTGTCACCAATGGCATGCAGGCAGCTCATGAATTGCTGAATGACACCCTTAAAAAAGATGTCGGGATAGAAACTGCCGCTCCTGCTTATTTAAAAAAGGGCTTGCTTCTGCCTGGTTCGGGCATATCCGGCTTCCGGGATGCAGGTAATCATTCAGGAATATCTGGCAACCCCGATTATAGCGGGATAGTTTATTCCCGGCCCGCAGATTCACTTTTCCGGCCCATGATGCTTTTCAGTGACAATTTTTTTGCGGAACAGACCCTTTTAATGATCAGCCAGAAGCTCTTTGGGGTGATGGATGAAGGGATGCTGATTGAGTATCTTTTGGAAAATGATCTCGCGGACCTGCCTCAGAATCCAAGGTGGGTGGACGGCAGCGGATTGAGCAGGTATAATCTGTTTACTCCTGAATCATTGGTGCGGCTTCTGGAAAAAATGCATGCCGAATTTGGGTCAAAGAGATTGAATCAATTGTTGCCAACGGGTGGTGAAGGAACGCTAGGGGACTATTATCTGGATGTGAAGGGTAAGATATATGCCAAAACGGGGACTCTTGAGGGTAATGCAGTTGCACTCAGCGGGTATATTGTTACTTCAGGTGGCAGAAAACTTATTTTTTCAATACTTGTTAATAATCATAATAAAGCCAGTGATGAAGTCCGCATTGCCATAGAATCCTTTCTTAAAGAGATAATATACCGTTATTAGAAACATTCAGAACAGATCAAAGTGTGGTTTATTTTAACATTTAAAGTAAATCATACGAATAGTTTTCTGAATAGGCTGTGCCCGGAAGATTGTTGTGTTTTGAAATATCCAGGCAAATATCATCACGAAAGAAAAGGTTGCCAGTCAGAGAGTATATGGCAGGGAAGCGTTGAATTATGTTTGCTGAAATAAATCAATCTTCTTTGGGATCTACTTCAATGGAAAGAGTTTTGACCACTTCATTGTATTTTTCAAGCAGCTCTTTTCTGCTCCGGGCTCCAAGGAAAATATTTGCCATTACGTAACTATAACTGTCAATATGATGTTCGGCCATGTCATCCAGATCCATGCCTTCTTCAACATTGAGTATGATGTCAAAGTCCGGGTACTTCTGTTTCAGCTCACTGATCGTTTTCTCACCGGGAGCATTACTGACTATTCCCGGTTTAAACGATCTTAACATAAAATGGGAGGCAACTTCGAATTCACCTTTTTTGTGAAGTTTCTCCGGTTTTCTGCCCAGGGCAATGTTGAGCATGATTTCGTGATGAGAGATGCCATGGACCTTTTCAAACATATCTCCATGTGACTGTGACATCCTGGGATTTATTTCAAGCAGGTTTATTTCCCCGGTATTTTCATCATAAAAATATTCAATATTAAAGGCAGAATTTTTCAGCCCGATTTGTTTGATAGCCTTTTTTGATATCGCGGCAATCCTGTTCTTTGTTTCAGGGTCCAGCTTGCTCGGATATTCATACCGTCCAAATGAAGAAGTATCACCTTCAAGGATCGAATCAATAATCCCGTACACTTCCACCTCATTATTAACCGAATATCCCTCGGCAGTGCATTGATGACCTTTTATCACGGTTTCCGCAAACATCTTTTCTTCCATTTTTGAAATTTCCGGTGATACTTTATATTTATCAAAAATGGATGTGAATGGTTCGACCATCAGGTCAATGTGCTCTCTTGCCTCTTCAATGCATTCCCTGAACTGCTCCTTATTCTCGATTTTATATGCAAGGAAAGACCCGTAAGATTTGATTGGCTTAATCCAGTATGGAGGATCAAATCCAATCTCCTCATAGGCATTGTCATCGTAAATATCAAATGCCTTGAATTTTGGTATGTTCCCGGGTATAGCCTTGCTTTGTTCGATGCGGCTGTAATACTTATGTTCGCATTTCATTACATTGTTCAGAGAGGGACCGGTGACATTATACTTTTCTGCAATTATGGGGACCAGTACTGAGCCCGGAAAGTCAAACCAGGTTACCACAGCATCTATTCTTCCTGCTTCATCTATTCTCCTGTCAGCCGTTTCGAGCAATCCGGGAATAGAAAATTCCTCCACATCACGCATTTCTTCAAGTTTAATGGCCGGCAGAAAATTACACTCATCTGCTTCCGGTAAATGCCTGAGCTTTTTAAGATTAAACTCATCCAGACCGACAACAAAAACATTCAATTTTTTCATATGTACAAATCAGGTTAATCAAGTTAATCTTCAGTTAGTTATATTTAACCTAAAACACTATTAATGATTTTTTAAACCATATCCCGGGAAACCTTCTCATCAAAAGCCCTGTTATAAACCCTTACATCTCCTTCATAGGCATCAAGAGTGGCCCTTATAATAAAATGTGTGCGGGTGGAAGTGAGGATAGTTCTGGTGATGGTCTTTATTTTCCAATCCTCCCGCCTGAACTCCCTGACGCTTTTCACTTCTCCCCTCACGGTATCATATTTGTTATTGCTGTAGTAATATTTCTCGGTGGCATCTTTTCTCAGCTCAGTATTAATATGATGTAACAGGTACTGGGGATCATCATTTTCAATTTTCAGGGTTACCTCATTCGTTGCAAGGTTACGTTCAACTATCCATTCTCTTTTGTGGGGAACCAGCAGCGTCGTTTCAAGTTCTTCCAGTTCTCCGGGCTTTCTGAGAGCCTTTTTTGAGACATCTCTTTTCCCGACTGTTCTTTTTGGCAGAACCAGGTAGCTTTCAGACGGGTATATGGTGAGTCGTGACGGCTCTGGCGAGGGCCATGCCAGGGGCCAATAAGAAGTTGATATGGATATTCTGAGCTGGTTCCCGGCAGGGAAATGCTGTGCTATATAATTCATGGGAACCGTTACATCATATATCTCTCCGGGTATAAGTTCTTCAGGCTCTTCATTACTATTCCTGTGAGTAAGGTTGAGCAATCCGAAAGTAACTCTTGTAGCTCTTCCATCCGGACCGATATCTGAAATTCTGGCGGCTACCATAGCCAATCTCTTGTTTGATTTTATTTTTAGTTTCAGGTAGGGCTTTCCCAGTATTTCATATTCTTTTTCCAGAACCGGACTGTCAAATATTAGGGCTCCGCCGTCCTCCTCCCGCTGGTCGCTGGGCAGATCAGTTGATTCTGAATAGGAACACCATTTCCCGGCAAACAGTCCCACATTCAGCGGACTCTGGATGCTGACGGTGCCTTCTTCGCCGGTGGACCTGTGGTTTCTGAAACCGATATTAAGGCTATCCAGACGGTATTCGTCTTCTTCTATATTTACAGACGGCCATGAATTTTCATCTATCCATCTGCCGGGCCGGTCAGATGACAGGGGTGATACCGTGTCCAGCATATATGTATATAACATAGGCTCATCCTTAACTCCATTGTCAATGCCTTTGAGCCATTGATCCCACCAGCGGACTGCTTCATTGAGAAAATCCATTGCCGGGCCGGGTCCACCCATATGTGGATATTTATGGCCGTAGGCTCCAACTATACCCTTTCGTGGCACCTCCAGGTGTTCCAGGATCCGGAACACAGTATTTGAATAGCCGTCTGCGCAGCCTCTCACAGCCAGGACAGGGCACCTGACCGCGCCGTAATCCTCACATATTGAGCCATGCTGCCAGTAACTATCACGCGTCTGAGGCTCGAGCCATTTATACAGCCACAAACCGCTTCCTCCTGAAC
>CAZFOO010000036.1:0-34014 GCA_964520585.1 uncultured Bacteroidales bacterium | reverse complement strand
ATGGAGGCCTATTTTTATTTTGAGGTTCCTGAAGAACAGGGGATTTGCCATTTTATGGGAGAACCGGATGAGACACGCCACATCTGGATGAAAAATGAGGAGGCTGTTTTATCCCCTTCATGGTCTATTCATTCTGCATCAGGTACATCCAACTACATTTTTATATGGGGAATGGCCGGTGAAAACCTGGATTTTGGCGATATGGACCATCTTAAAGTCCATGATCTGAAATAGATATCAAATATTAGTTTTCCGGAACGGGAAGATCAGTCCCAGTTGACCCTTAAAATAACAAATAGAAGAGGTGCCGGAATAACCAGTTATGAATAATTCCATTATAGATCATTATTACTAATAAACAAATATCATGATTAAAAAAATGTTTTTCCTGTTTATTGCTGTTGTTCTTATTTCAGCATCCGGATGCGAACAACCCTGGCAAAGAGTGCTTATTTTGGAGAATAATACTGAAGTATCGCGGACTGATGAGGCACTTACCATAACAAGGGTTGATATGGAAAGATGGTTCGGAGATCTGCCGGCAGACCTGACTCCTGTTTTGATAAACAGCGACGGCGACACCATTCCTTCCCAGGCTGATGATCTTATGGGAAATGATGTATGGGATGAACTGTTTTTTCTTTATTCATTCGATCCTCTGGAAGAAGTTGAAGTTACTTTAGAATTCGTTCTTCCTGAAGATGTACCTTCTTTTGAGAGAAGAAGCAATATTCACTTTGCCCGTATTACTGATCAGGATGAATATGAGGAAGTCACCTATATGGACCGTCCTTCAATAGCTCCCGAAGATGCAATCAGGACCCGCGAATTCTTTCAGTATGAAGGTCCGGGCTGGGAGAATGATGTGGTTGGATTCAGAAATTATTTTGATGAGCGTAATGGCTTTGATATTTTTGGGAAGACAACTTCCGAAATGGTACTTCAGGATGTAGGCATCGATGAAGATTATCATGAATTGCAGGACTGGGGGATGGATATTCTGAAAGTCGGTTCAACCCTGGGTGCCGGTAACATTGCACTGATAGAGAACGATACCCTGATCAGGGCTGCTTTTCCATCGAACAGTTATTTTAAAGAAGTTGTTGAGGGGCCTCTCCGGTCGATATTCCGTTTAGTGTTCGAGGACTGGCAGGTTGGTGGAGAGACTTATGATCTGGTACATGAAATTTCCATCTGGGGCGGAGCCTGGTTTTACGAGGCTGACATAATACTTTCGGGCATTGAGGAAGAAAAAACCATGGCAGCAGGTATTACCACCCTGGATTTGCAGGAAGACAGTCTGCATGTGGATGAGTCTTTTCAGGACCATGTTTTTATTGCCACCCATGATACACAGGGGTATATGGGAGAATATCTTGGAATGGCCATTATGGTAAATAAAGATCATTACAGCGGATATGACAAAGCTCCCGAAGAAGGCGCCGACGTGGTTCAATCCTATTATGTAGAGATGCCGTTAAAAAATGATCTTCCTTCCACATACAGGTTCTATTCATGCTGGGAATTGTCTGACGAGAATTTACGCAACAGGGATTACTTCCTCGATTTACTGAGATCAGACGCTTTCAGGATGGATCATCCCATAGTGATAAATCCGGTGGAATAGGCGAAAATTTGCGACTGTTATGCGGCGGACGACAGAGAGTTAAGAGCATATTGCCTGCTATTACAAATCCGGCGAAATTTGTGCCTGCTCCTGTGCATGTTATAATAACGGTATAAAATATTAAAGGCCGTAACGGTTTGGGATACCGTTACGGCCTTTAATATTAATGCAATCCTATATACTGCCAATGTAGTCAATCAAAAATCATGTCTTCTGCCTAATGAATCAAAGAACGTCTCTGCTGCTTTGGAATCAATCAGGTATATTATAATTAACCAGAGTGTGATGGACAGCAATCAGAAACCTGAAATTATAAGCCAAGATAATTTTTGGCATTGTAATAGCAAATATTTTTCACCATATTCCCTGTCAGTTCCATATCAGCCGGGATCTCTCCGTTTTCAATATCTGTTCCTATCAGATTGCAAAGTATCCTTCTGAAATAGTCATGCCGGGGATAAGACAAAAAGCTGCGGGAATCGGTCAGCATACCTACAAACCTGCTTAATAGTCCCATATTGGACAAGGTATTGATCTGATCTTCCATCCCATCTTTCTGGTCAAGGAACCACCATCCGCTTCCATACTGCATTTTTCCGGGAACCGAGCCGTCATTGTAGTTTCCAGCCATTGTAGCCATTACGGCATTATCGCGGGGATTAAGGTTGTATAAAATGGTTTTTGCAAGTTTTCCCTCGCTGTCCAGCCGGTCGAAGAATCCTGACATGGGGCGGGCCAACTCAAAATCACCTATTGAATCAAAACCCTTGTCCGCACCAATTTTATTGTACATACGGCTCGAGTTGTTTCTCAAAGCCCCTACATGAAATTGCTGGGTCCATCCCTTTTCATAATCCATAATCCCGAAATAGATCAACATTGCCGACTTGAATTTATTGACCATGTCCTGATCTACACGCTTACCGGATCGCACTGTATCGAATATATTTTTTATTTCCCCCTCTTTAAAGTCCTCTGCATAGAAAGTTTCCAGTCCGTGATCAGAAAGCCGGCATCCCTGTTCATGAAAGAAATCATGCCTGTTTTTAAGCGCAGTGAGCAGGTCATCAAAGTTGCTGATTGATATACCGGAAACCTGCTCAAGTTTAGCAAGGTAATCATTATATGTCTCCGGATCTTCAACTGCCATTGCTTTATCCGGCCTCCATGTTGGAAGGACTTTTATCTCAAATCCATCCAGCTTTGCCTTGATGTGATGTTTCAGATCGTCTGCCGGATCGTCTGTTGTACAGACAAGCTCAACGTTCATTTTACGCATTAGGTTCCTTGCACTGAATTCAGGTGTTTGGAGCATCCGGCCGGTTTGGTCATAAATTTCTTTTGCCGTGGAAGGGTTTAGTAAACTGGAAATGCCAAAAGGCCTGCGAAGCTCCATGTGAGCCCAGTGATAAAGCGGATTTCTAAGAGTATGTGGTACTGTTTCCGCCCATTTCAAGAATTTATCCTCGTCGGGTGCGTCACCTGTACAGTACTTTTCAGCGACTCCATTTGCGCGCATTGCACGCCATTTATAATGATCACCCTCAAGCCATATCTTTGACATATTTGGAAATATTCTGTCATCTGCGATTTCCTGAGGAGGGAGATGACAATGGTAATCTATGATCGGCATATCCTTTGCATAGTCATGATACAGCTTTTCAGCAGTTTTGTTTTGAAGCATAAAACTATCATCCATAAAAGTCTTCATAAATGCATATTTTTTAGTTAATTGTAATGTAATATCCTGCCAGGCAGGATATTTTTTATCCCTGTTGATGATAACCCGGGTTAAAGTTTGAAAATTTTTGAGAAATGTCTGTGATAAATATTATCGGTCACCTGTTTAGCGATTATCTCTTTATGTGTTTTCAACATGTCAGTATAGGTATTTCCCATTCCGGCAGCTATCTTGTATGCTACATGGACCAGTTGCCTCATATCGGGATTGTATGACGGATTGCTCTGATCATGTCTCAATGCATCGGCAAAACGGGTTCCGTCCCATGATGACACTTCTTCTGCAGAGGGCAGATTGCTTTTGTTTATATCTATAACAGATGAATAGGGCTTGCATAATTCATTAAATTGCATGAGAGCCTCACTGTAGATTCTCCTGGCCAGATCCAGGGCATCCCCTCCGGCCAGGGCCAGTCCTGTCATTTCTTCCAGCCATGTTGTGCCGGCGGTTTTGATATGTATGCCTTTGTCATATTTTCTGATAAGCTTTCCGATAGCCGGATATATGCTGAATTTATCGCTGCCGCTGTGTACGCTTAACTTTAAATTTTCAGGTAAGTTGAATTTACTTACTGCAAAATCAATCACCATCAGATCCTGTTCAAATTCTTCAGCAAATTGATCTGTATCCCCCTCGTAATCGACTCCCTTATTGAATCTGCCACTGAATTTGGGGGCTATGGTCTGCACAGGTATATTTTCAGCAGCAATGGCGCTTAGTATGAAAAATAATTCCAGAGGAGATTGCGACTGGCTTACTTCATCCATTGATATCTCGGTAATAAAGTTACCCTTTCCCTTTGCCGATTCAATATGGCGGTATATTTTTGCCGCCTCCTTTATGGCTGAAAGGAATTTTTCGCCAATAATACGAAGCGTCTCCCCTGAAACCTTAAAAGAACCTTCAATGCCTGGTATACTGAAGTCACCGGTAAAACCTGTATTGTTTTCAATGAAGCTCTCCAGGTCCTCAACAGAAGCTTTATGACCAATATAATCAGCTACATCTATAGTGAAAAAGTCCGAGCTCTCAATATACCGGTCCACATTACCCATATTGATATGGTCGGCATCAACATGCCAGGAACCGTCCCACTTCAGATTCCTGACAGCATTATCTGCTTCTGTTCTCGTCTCACCAGGTTGTGAGTTTACAGTTGTATGCTCACGATTTGATTTGTTCCATACAGGGGTTATATCAAGTCCCTTTTGCCTGGCCATAATAAATGCCTGAAGCTGGGCCTCACCCTGATGAGCGAAACGATCGCCGATACCAAAAGAGAATTTTTCAATTTGCATACTGAATATTGTTTAATTAATACTGGGTTGGTTTAATGCTTGCTATTCATTAATTACGATAAGATAAATTTATTCCGTTTGCGTACACGAAAATACAAATTTTTTTTTAACTTTGTGTCAAAATGAGGATTTATTATTAAAATCAGGATGAATTGTTTTCAGTCAGGTGAATAACAACAATGTTTCTAAGATCAGGATAAAAGATATTGCTGGACTTGCAGGAGTGTCGGCAGGAACGGTGGACAGGGTTCTGCATAACAGAGGTGAAGTTTCTGAAAAAACCAGGAAGAAGGTTCTTGAGATTATCCGGGAACTGGACTATCAGCCGGATATCCTTGCCAGTATATTGGCTGCCAAGCGTAATTTCAGGATCGCAGTGCTTATTCCCGGAGTTAATGAAAGAAGTACTTTCTGGAAGTATCCCCTGGAAGGTATCGATGACGGGTTTCGGGAAATCATGCATTTTGGTATTTCAATTGACAGATACTTTTTTGATTATTTTGACCGCAAGAGTTTTGTTGACAAATCTGCCGAGATGATGGAAAATAAGCCTCATGGGCTTATACTCGCTCCTGTTTTTGCTGAAGAAGCCTCAAACCTCGTTAAAAGATGTAAAGAAATTAAAATACCCGTGGTACTGGTAAATGCAAATGTCTGCATGGAAGACTGTATCGCTTTTGTCGGTCAGGATTCTTTTCAGAGCGGAATGGTGGCTGCAAAGATCATGCACTACGGATTAAAAGATAATGACGGTATTCTTATTGTAAACTTCATAAAAGAAGAAGTCGGTCGCCAGGCGCATATTGTAAAGAGAGAAGAAGGCTTCAGGAGCTTTTATGAGAATAGTTCGAAATGCAGTAATAAATCGTTCAGTTATCTGAATATTACCGATGTTTCACAGAAACATATGGAAACGGTTCTTGAAGATGCGATATACCGGGTTTCGGACCCGTTAAAAGGAATTTTTGTAACAAATTCAATGGTTTTTCATGTGGCGAGGTTCCTTGAAAAAAAAGGTCTTAATGATATAGTTTTAATAGGATATGATTTGCTCGATGAAAATATGGCTTATCTCAGAAAAGGCGGTATTGATTTTATTATCAGTCAAAGGCCTCATGAGCAGGGCTTCAGAAGTGTAATGGCATTGTTTCACCATCTGGTACTTAAAAAAGAGGTGGATAGAAATCAATATTTGCCAATAGATATCATTACCAGGGAGAATCTGGGGCATTATATTTATAAATAGAAAGTAAAAGCTTAAGCAGGATTATCATGCTGATATAAAGATTTATCGATAGTTTATAATATTAACTAAATTAAAAATTTACTATGAAACTGGATTTTAGTGATTTAAAAAACAAGGTATGTATTCTCACCGGTGGAGGGGGAGTATTAGGTGCATCTATGGCAGAAGCACTGGCCTCTGCAGGCGTTAAGGTTGTTGTGATTGATCTTAATAAAGAAGCTGCCGTAATTGTAGCAGATAAGATTGAGAAAGAATATGGTGTTGAGAGCCTTGGGCTTGGAGCCAATGTCCTTGATAAATCATCGCTGCTTGAAGCGAGGGAAATAATTATTGATAAATTCAGTAAGATTGATATTCTCATAAATGCGGCAGGAGGAAATGCCCCGGGTGCAACGACCAAAATTGAACAAATTGAATCAGGTAAGTCCGATGAATTTTCAGAAGGATTTTTCGGACTGGATATTGAGAGCTTCCGTAAAGTGTTTGACCTGAATTTCATCGGCACCTTAATTCCTACAATGATCTTTGCCGATGTCATGGTAGAGAGGGGCAGCGGAGTTGTTTTAAATATATCTTCAATGAATGCCTTCAGACCTCTTACAAAAATACCTGCATATTCTGCTGCAAAAGCATCAATTAATAACTTTACCCAGTGGTTAGCAGTACATTTTGGCAAGACTGGCGTACGGGTCAATGCTATTGCTCCGGGCTTCTTCCTTACTAACCAGAACAGATTTTTACTAACGGATGAAAAAACCGGGGACCTGACACCAAGGGGAGAAAAAATTATTTCTAGTACACCGGTGGGTAAATTCGGCGAACCTCAGGATCTGCAGGGATCATTATTATTCCTTCTATCAGATGTATCTGCTTTTGTTAACGGTGTGGTTCTTCCTGTTGATGGGGGTTACAGTGCATATGGAGGAGTTTAGGGTAAGATATTGCAAGCTGTTAAGTAAATAGATGCAGATAATCATATTTGTGAACAGGTCAGTGATGCCTGGTTCATTAAACAGTTCAGCGATGACCGGTTTATACCGGCGCAAAGATCTGGTTATATTTAAATCTGATGATAAATAAAAAAGGAGAGTGATTTATGAGTATGGAACAGACATGGAGATGGTATGGGCCCGATGACCCTGTCAGTCTTTGGGATATCAGGCAAGCCGGTGCGACCGGCATAGTAACTGCTCTGCACGAAGTACCTATTGGAGAAGTTTGGGAAGCGGACAAGTTGCGGGAAAGAAAAAGAATGATCGAATGGGATGACAGTAAAAAACCGGCAAGGCCTACCGGACTAGAATGGACCGTTATTGAGAGTATACCTGTGCACGATGATATCAAACTTGGTAAACCCGGGCGTGATTCTTATATTGAGAAATATAAGGAGAGCCTGAGGAATGTTGGTGAAGTTGGTATAAAAACAGTTTGTTACAATTTTATGCCTGTAGTGGACTGGACCAGGACAGACCTTGAGTATGAGCTGGATGACGGTGCCAGGGCCCTGGCATTTGACGTGAGTGAATTTGCAGCATTCGAACTATTTATGCTTAAGCGCCCCGGAGCAGAAAATGAATATACAGAACAGCAGATTAAAAAGGCCCGGAAGAAGTTTGATAAAATGAGCGATCAGGAAAAGAAGGTGCTGCAGAATAATATTATTTCAGGGCTTCCCGGGGCGCAGGAGGGTTATACTCTTGAACAGTTCCAGGCAAAACTTGATGAATATAATGACATCGATTCGGATAAATACAGGGAAAATCTTGCTTACTTCCTCAGGGAAGTTATTCCTGTGGCTGAAGAAGCAGGAGTGAAAATGGCAATTCATCCCGATGACCCGCCTAAACCTTTATTCGGGCTTCCACGAATTGTAAGCACAGAGGATGATCTCAAATATATTCTGAAAATTGTTGATTCTGTTAGTAATGGATTAACTTTATGCACAGGTTCACTGGCTGTAAGAGCCGATAACGATCTTGTCGGTATAATTGAGAGACTTGGTGCAAAAATTAATTTTGCTCATTTAAGAAGTACTCAAAGAGACAAGGATGGTAGTTTTCATGAAGCCGGACACCTGCGTGGAGACGTTGATATGTACAATGTTATAGTCGCAATATTGAAAGAGCAAAAGCGCAGGCAGGCAGTTTACAGACCTGATTTTTCAATTCCCATGCGTGCCGACCACGGACACACCATACTAGATGACCTTGAAAAACAGACCAATCCCGGCTATTCAGCCATTGGCCTGCTCAGGGGTATGGCTGAGTTAAGGGGACTGGAAATGGGTATCGAGAAAAGCGGCGTAGTTTATAAGTAGCCGGGTTTTTACCTGACTGTAAGGATGACAAATCAATATAAAAGATTGTTAATTTAAAAAAAATATGATTATGGCTCAATCACATAATCTCCAGGTGGAACTGAAAAATCTGAAGCCCAAAAAGGAGTTTTTTGTCGGAATTGATTCTGATGGATGTGTATTTGATACCATGGAGATAAAGCAGAAAGAATGCTTTTGTCCCAATTTCATTAAATTCTATAACCTTCAAAGGGTATCGAAATATGCGCGGGAAACCTGGGAGTTTGTTAATCTTTATTCAAAAACAAGGGGACTTAACAGGTTCAAGGCAGTTATTGAAACAGTCCGGCTTCTTTCCGGAAGAAAGGAGGTGCAGACCCGGGGCGCAGCTATGCCGGATATGACTGCTCTTTCCGAATGGGTTTCCAAAGAGACCAAACTTGGTAATCCTGCCCTTGAGAAATATGCTGCCGAAGTAAATGACCCCCGCATTGATCTGGCGCTTGACTGGTCAAAGACGGTAAATAAGGATATTTCTGAAATGGTATTTGGTATCAACCCTTTCCCGCTTGTGGAAGAATCTCTGGATAAACTTACCGCTAAAGCCGATTCTATTGTGGTTTCACAAACCCCGGTGGAAGCCCTGAAACGGGAATGGGAAGAAAACAGTATTGACAGGTATGTGCATCTTATCGCGGGACAGGAATACGGCACTAAAGCAGAGCACCTTGCCCTGTCAGCCAAAGGAAAGTACCCGGACAATAAAATTCTTATGGTGGGTGATGCTCCCGGTGATTATGCAGCAGCAGCTTCCAATGGAGTGCTGTTTTTTCCTGTAGTTCCCGGTCATGAAGAAGATTCCTGGAAACGCTTTAATGATGAGGCTCTTGACAGATTCTTTAACGGGACCTATCAGGGTGATTATGAAAACAGGCTCATTGAAGAGTTTAACTCTTACCTGCCGGAAAAACCAAACTGGTAGTTATATTTGTATTGGTTTCGGGAATCTGTTTATATAATTAGTGTTTTTATTTATGTTGGTATGATTATTTATTAAAATTTTAATATATGCTTTATTTTGAACGTGGCTCCGAACATGATGATCTCTCTTCACAGGATCTTCAGAATGGATTGAATGAGGCGCTGGACAAACTTGGAAGTAAAAAGAAGGTGCTTGCCCTGCCTCCTGACTTTACCAGGTTCCATTCCCGGGCAGGAGAGATCACTTCTTATCTCCATCAGTACTATGGGAATGCACTTACCGATATTCTTCCGGCGCTGGGAACGCATTCTCCGATGACGGAAAAGGAGATTGATATGATGTTTCCCGGGGTACCTCAATCTCTTTTCAGGGTGCACAGGTGGAGATCTGATATAGTGACTCTCGGCGAAGTACCTGCAGAATTTGTGCGTAAGGTGTCGGAGAACCGGGTGGACTATCCCTGGCCTGCCCAGGTAAATAAACTGCTTGTCGATGGAGGCCATGACCTTATAATTTCACCGGGACAGGTAGTTCCCCATGAGGTGGTCGGCATGGCCAATTACAATAAGAATGTTTTTGTTGGTACGGGCGGATCTGAAGGAATTAATAAAAGCCATTATCTTGGCGCCGCTTATGGCATGGAAAGAATGATGGGTAGGGCCGAAACACCTGTCCGCAAGGTACTTAACTATGCATCTGATAATTTTGCAAATCATCTTCCCATAATCTATGTTCTGACAGTTCTGGGAACAGGAGATGACGGAAAACTTAAACTGAGGGGGTTGTTTATAGGAGATGACCAGGAATGTTATAACAAGGCAGCGGAACTTTCCTTGAAAGTTAATTTTACCATGCTTGAGAAACCGCTGCAAAAAGTTCTGGTTTATCTTGACCCCGGTGAATTTAAAAGCACCTGGCTGGGAAATAAAAGCATTTACCGGACACGAATGGCTATTGCGGACGGAGGTGAACTGATAGTCCTCGCCCCCGGTCTGAAGCAATTTGGTGAGGACCCGGAAATTGACCATCTTATCAGGAAATACGGATATCTTACTACCCCTGAAATATTGCGCTTAGTTGATGAAAATGAAGATTTAAGGAACAACCTCAGTGCAGCAGCCCATCTTATACATGGCTCTTCGGAAAACAGGTTCAAGGTTACTTATTGTCCCGGACACCTGAGCCGGGAAGAGATCCTTTCGGTGAACTATTCATATGGGGATCTTGATGAAATGTTAACCAAATATGATCTTAAAACTCTGAAGAACGGATTTAACGTTACGGCACAAGGCGAAGAGATATTCTACATATCAAATCCGGCTCTCGGACTATGGTCGTCACGTGACAGGTTTGAGACAAGTAATTAACCCGGGATCTTTATATGATAAGTATTGTTGCTGATAATAAGATCCCATTTTTAAAAGGAGCACTGGAAAGGGTTGCCAATATTGAATATCTTCCCGGAAGGGATATTGGTCCCCGACACGTCAGGGAAGCCGATGCACTTATCCTGCGGACAAGAACTAGATGCGATGAAAAACTTCTGGGTAATTCACAGGTTAAGTACATAGCCACGGCAACCATAGGATATGATCACCTGGATCTGGATTTCCTTGAATCCAGGGGGATAAGATGGAGCAATGCTCCGGGATGCAATTCCGGTTCAGTGATGCAGTATATTGCTTCATCCCTCTCATATATAGTTGATAAAACCGGGAGGCCCTTCCATGACCTGACTCTGGGAATAATAGGAGTGGGACATGTTGGTAAAAAAGTTGAAAAGCTTGCGCTTCTCACAGGCATGGGTGTTTTGTTAAATGACCCCCCACGGGAAAGGGAGGAGGGACCGGACTCTTTTACAGATCTGGAAACGCTTCTCAGGGAGTCTGATGTAGTGACTATTCATGTCCCGTTGAACAGAACAGGCCGGGATAAGACTTTTCACATTGCGGACCATGATTTTCTCGGTAAAATGAAGAAAGCATCGTGGCTGATTAATACATCAAGGGGTGAAGTGGTAAATACCGCTGCATTGCGTGAGACATTGGTTAACCGAAATATAGCAGGGGCAATACTTGATGTATGGGAAAACGAACCTGACATTGACAGGATGTTACTTGAGCTTTCAGATATTGGAACACCGCATATAGCAGGTTATTCTCTCGATGGAAAAGCAAATGGTACCTCGCAGAGCGTCAGGGCTGTAAGCAGGTTTTTCAGTCTTGGGATGGATGATTGGTATCCCGGTTCCATACCTTCACCCCCGGACAGCATAATACAGGTCGAAAATAGTCTGCTATCTCTTGAACAGCTTGTCAAGATTGTTTTTAATCACACCTACGACATAATGGCCGACAGCTACAGGTTGAATGGCGGACCGGAGCATTTTGAAAAGCTTCGTGATAATTATCCTCAGCGCAGGGAATTTGGGGCTTACAGTGTTAAATTTGCAGATCCTGCGGACAGAAATATTGAAATATTGCAAAAACTCGGATTTAAAACCACAAATAACATATAAAAAACCAACATTATGAAGAAAAAAGCTGATATCGGACTTGTAGGTCTGGCCGTCATGGGAGAAAATCTCGTATTAAACATGGAAAGCAAAGGCTTTACTGTTGCCGTTTATAACCGGACCACCGCAAAGGTTGATAACTTTGTGAATGGAAGGGGGAAAGATAAAAACATTATCGGCACCCGTAATCTGCAAGAGCTGGTTGATTCACTTGAGAAGCCCCGGAAAATTATGATCATGGTCAAAGCCGGTAAACCGGTTGATGATTTTATTGACCAGATAATTCCTTACCTGGATAAGGGTGATGTGCTTATAGATGGAGGTAATACTCATTTCCCCGATACTAACAGGCGTACGGCATATCTTGAGAACCAGGGATTTTTGTATATCGGCACCGGTGTTTCCGGCGGGGAGGAAGGTGCGCTGAAAGGACCATCAATAATGCCCGGTGGATCCAAGGCTGCATGGCCGTTGGTGAAAGATATATTCCTGAAAATTGCTGCTAAGGTGGATGATGGAACACCTTGCTGTGACTGGGTCGGTGAGGATGGAGCGGGCCATTTTGTTAAAATGGTGCACAATGGCATTGAGTATGGAGATATGCAACTTATATGCGAGGCATATCAGATCATGAAGGATTTGCTAGGTATGACTGCAGATCAGATGCATGAGGTGTTCAAAGCATGGAATGAGAGTGAGCTTGACAGCTATTTAATTGAGATAACAAGAGATATCCTTGCCTATAAGGATGAGGACGGAACACCTATGGTGGATAAAATTCTCGATACAGCCGGACAGAAGGGAACGGGCAAGTGGACTGCCGTTTCTGCGCTTGACCTGGGAATACCTCTGACTTTGATAGGGGAGTCCGTTTTTGCCAGATGCCTGTCAGCCCAGAAGAATGAGAGGGTGGAAGCATCAAAGATCCTTAAAGGTCCGGAACCTCAGTTTTCAGGTGACAAGGTAGAGTTTGTTGAAGATCTGAGGCAGGCACTTTATGCTTCCAAGATGGTTTCCTATGCTCAGGGATACGTTCTTATGCGCGAGGCTGCAAAAGAATATGGATGGGACCTTAATTACGGCGGTATTGCCCTGATGTGGAGGGGAGGTTGCATAATCCGTTCTGCCTTCCTTAGCAAGATAAAGGATGCTTTCGATAAAAACCCCGATCTTAAGAACCTGCTGCTTGATCCATTTTTCCAGGAGACCGTTCATAAGGCCCAGGAAAGCTGGAGAAAAGTTGTCGGACTCGCAGCAAGTAACGGAATTCCTATTCCTGCCCTGAGCTCAGCACTATGTTATTATGACGGTTACAGGACAGAAAGGCTTCCTGCCAACCTGCTTCAGGCTCAAAGAGATTATTTTGGTGCTCATACATATGAGCGGATTGATAAAGCCAGAGGGGAATTCTTCCATACAAACTGGACAGGAAGGGGAGGTACTACAGCTTCTTCCACCTACAATGTTTAAATGTGCCAAATACCATTTTTTGCGATTATTATCGCTAAAATGGTAATGGTTCATAAATAGAAAAATTAGCCGGCCCATAATTGTCATCAATTTCATAAATTATTATAATTTTACGGCGGTCCGGGAAAAGTTTTTTTAATAACTAATATAAATTAGTCATGTCTGATAAAATTCTAAGCAAAGTAAAAGCCGGTGTCGCAACCGGTGATGATGTAAAAACCATTTTCAGCATCGCAAAGGCAAATCATTTTGCAATGCCTGCTGTTAATGTGGTAAGTACCAATTCCGTAAATGCAGTCCTGGAATCGGCCAGCGAAGTTAATTCTCCAGTAATAATTCAGTTTTCAGCAGGGGGAGCAGCTTTCTATGCAGGTAAAGGCCTGTCAAACGAGGAGAATCGCGCAGCAATTGCCGGAGCCATTTCTGGTGCCAAGCATATTCACCACATGTCGGAACTTTACGGTGTACCCGTAATTCTTCATACCGACCACGCAGCAAAAAAACTTTTGCCATGGATCGACGGACTTCTCGATTATGGTGAGAAGCATTATGAGAGATATGGCAAGCCTTTGTACAGCTCTCATATGCTGGACCTTTCAGAGGAACCTCTTGAGGAGAATATTGATACCTGTAAAAAGTATCTTGAGCGGATGAGCAAGATGGGAATGACCCTTGAGATTGAACTTGGTGTTACCGGAGGAGAAGAAGATGGTGTTGATAATACAGAAATTGATAATGCCCTGCTTTACACCCAGCCGGAGGAAGTTGAGTTTGCTTACGCCGAACTTATCAAAATAAGTGAGAACTTTACTATTGCCGCTTCATTCGGCAATGTTCACGGAGTATACAAGCCCGGTAATGTAAGGCTTACTCCCAAGATACTTCTTAATTCCCAGAAATATATACAGGATAAGCATGGCACCGGACCTAATCCGGTTGATTTTGTTTTCCATGGCGGATCGGGATCGACCCAGGAAGAGATTCGCGAGGCGATAGGATACGGGGTTATAAAAATGAATATTGACACTGATACCCAGTGGGCTTTCTGGGATGGTATTCGTAAATATGAAGCTAAAAACCGCGACTACCTGCAGGGGCAGATCGGTAATCCGGAAGGCGAAGACAAACCCAATAAAAAGAAATACGATCCCCGGGTATGGCTTCGTGAAGGAGAAAAGGCAATGGTTGAAAGGCTGAAAGTTGCTTTTGATGACCTGAACTGTGTTGACAGATTGTAATTGTTTCGCCGGGAAACTGGATGATGGTATGATTTACATACGTTATCTGAACCAGGTATAAATATTTGAAAAAAGTGACGGAGGGGGCAGAAATGCCTGACCGTCATTTTTTTTTACGTAGAACCAACTCCATTCCTGCAAATATAATTTTAACCTGTCTACCCTTGCCCTGTTCCTGGGGTGTGTAGATGCGCTGGCAGGTTTTGCCCGGAATAAATCTGTGGTTTAAAGGCGGCGGATAGTGCGGTCTTAGCGAATTATTTCTCCCTTACCGGTGGTCACTGACTAATCTGAACCCGGTATGACTGGCACCTGAGTCAGGTGTACTCTTCATACGACGTGCCACCCGGTAGCCGGAGCAGTAACTGTCATTACATAAAAACGAGCCTCCTCTAATAACCCTCTTGGCAGCTTCCGGTTCCTGCGGGTCGTAACTATGGTCCGGTCCGGTGGGATTAACCACGCCTTGCGGACTGCTGGCCATCTTATAAGCATCATAATGGTACCAGTCCGCGCACCACTCCCATACATTGCCGGCCATATCATAAAGGCCAAAACCATTGGGATCGAAGCTCCTCACAGGCGCCAGTCCACTATGCCCGTCCCATCCCGTGTTATGACGGGGGAAGCTTCCCTGCCATGCATTTGCCTTGGGCAGTCCCTCTTCGATGTGTTCATTTCCCCAGGGGTAAATTTCACCGTCACGTCCACCCCGGGCTGCCCATTCCCATTCTGCCTCCGTAGGGAGGCGTTTACCGGCCCATTCTGCATAAGCCATTGCATCGAACCATGAAATATGCACAACCGGATAATCATCCTTATCCTCTATGCTGCTTGCCGGACCTTCCGGATGCCGCCAGTTTGCCCCGGGGATCCAGGACCACCACTGGTGGTGATTATTGAGACTTACCTGTTGTTCAGTGGGGACAAAAACCAGTGATGCAGGCACCAGCACTTCATCCGGAGGTTTTGGAGTGCCGGGGGGAAGCTGGGTTTTCAGTTCTTCCCAGTCCGGAGATTGCTCCGCAGTGGTTATGTAGCCTGTGTTTTCAACGAAAGTATTAAATTGTGCGTTGGTTACCACAGTCTCATCCATCCAGAATCCGTCAACCGTAACCTTATGTTTAGGGAATTCATCAGGATCAGCTTGTTCATTGTCTCCTCCCATCATGAAAGTTCCTCCGGGAACCCAAACCATACCAGCCGGGATGCTGTCAGAATGAGGTATATCGTCAGTAAACCTGGCAGGAGTTTCAACACAGCAGGATGCAACAGGATGTTCTTCTGCGGCGGATTGCGCACCTGAGCCTGAACTATTGTCAGTTTTTTGTATGCAGGAGTGGAAAATGAAAATACAACAAATCAGAAGTGGTATACGGAAAATTGATGGATGAACATTCATATCTAATGAGTTAAGAAAATTTACCAGTAATAATTATATGCAAATATATTCAAAATGGTAAACATATATAGATATGTTGTATAAAAAAGACAGGAATTAAGATTACCTTTGCATTTATTTTAAAAGGAAGGGAGACAATTATAAGATGCACGATATTAGGAATATAGCTATTATAGCCCATGTTGACCATGGTAAAACCACGCTTGTTGACAGGATACTTCACCAGGTGAAGCTTTTCAGGGAAAACCAGGATATGGGTGAATTGATACTCGATTCAAACGATCTTGAACGGGAAAGGGGAATAACCATACTCTCAAAGAACGTATCGGTCCGCTATAAAGGCACAAAGATCAATATTATAGATACCCCCGGTCACTCGGACTTCGGGGGTGAGGTGGAAAGGGTTCTGAACATGGCCGATGCTGTATTGCTTCTTGTAGATGCCTTTGAGGGTCCTATGCCGCAAACCCGTTTTGTACTGCAGAAAGCCCTGGAGCTTAATCTTAAGCCGATAGTGGTGGTAAACAAGGTTGATAAGCCTAATTGTCATCCCGATGATGTGCTGGAGTCTGTATACGAGCTGATGTTCAGCCTTGATGCCACCGAGGAGCAGCTTGAGTTTCCTGCTGTTTTTGGTTCTTCAAAAGATGGCTGGATGTCGGCGGACTGGCGGATGCCGGGAAATGATATTATTTATCTTCTTGACACCATCCTCGATTATGTCAAGCCTCCTGAAGTCAGGACCGGTCCGCTTCAGATGCAGGTCAGTTCAATCGATTATTCATCGTATCTCGGACGAATTGCGGTAGGCAGGGTCACCCAGGGCAAGATAAGTGCAGGAATGCAGGTTTCAGTCGTAAAAGTTGACGGAACAATTAACAAATCGGTTATCAAGGAACTTTATCTTTTCGAAGGTCTTTCCAAAGAAAAGATAAAGCATGAAGTCGGCTCGGGAGAAATATGTGCTGTGCTTGGTGTTGAGAACATTGATATTGGCGATACTATATGCGACATTGAAGTACCGGAAGGATTGCCGGTGATCAATATAGACAAACCTACCATGAGTATGGTTTTTACCATAAATAATTCACCTTTTTATGGTAAAGAAGGGATTTATGTAACATCAAGGCATTTACGCGAGAGGCTTTATCTGGAAACAGAGAAAAATCTGGCAATGAAGGTTGAGGAGACCGAATCGCCTGAAAAACTAAATGTTTATGGAAGGGGTATACTTCATCTTTCTATTTTGATAGAGACAATGAGAAGGGAAGGATATGAATTTCAGCTGGGACAGCCAAAAGTTATCCTTAAAGAGATAGAAGGTATTACTCATGAACCGGTCGAGTATCTTACAGTTCTTGTTCCTGAAGAGTCCCAGGGAAAAGTTATTGAGATCGTTACCCGGAGAAAGGGAGAAATTGTAAATATTCAGCCTAAAAATGACCGCACTGTTCTTGAGTTTGATATTCCGGCACGGGGACTGATTGGATTGACTAATGCTGTGCTGACTCTTACAGAAGGGGAGGCGATCATGGCACACCGGTTCAAGTCATGGGAACCATGGAAAGGGGAAATTGCTAATCGCCGGAACGGTGCACTCATTGCCATGGAGACGGGGACCGCCATAGCATACTCTATTGATAAGCTGCAGGACAGGGGAAAATTCTTCGTGGACCCGGGTGAGCCAATATATGCCGGACAGGTTATCGGTGAAAATAACCGCCAGGATGACCTTGTCGTTAATGTGACCAAGACCAAGAAACTTACCAATATCCGGGCATCCGGTTCTGATGATAAAGCATCTATCACGCCGGCTATAAAATTTTCACTAGAGGAGGCGATGGAATATATCCGGGAGGATGAATATGTTGAAGTTACCCCTAAGTCTATCCGCCTGAGGAAGATACTCCTTGATGAGAACGAAAGGAAACGTAAAAGCAAGGGATGAGATAGTGCTGGGCCTGCCTAAGGCTTGAAACAGTGCTAATCCTGGTGTGGTGTACCCCGTCTGGGGTATGAAATATCGACAACCCTGCTTAATGTTTGAAATAGTGCCAGCCCTGAGCTCCTCTTAAGGGTTTAAATAGAAACAACCTTTTTTAAGACAGGGTTTACTTGAAAAATTTAAGGCAGCATTGCTTGTATTTTTTACCACTGCCGCATGGGCATGGATCGTTGCGTCCGGCAGTGGGACGTGAAGCCATAACGGGCTGCTCCTTTTGTTTTATCCATTGCATCACCCTCGACGGTGGTTTTTTGGCCTGAAGCTGTTTTACCATGTAATCCATATATGGTTTCACATGTCCGAAGAATAATTTATATCCCTCACAAAGATAATTCAGCCCCTCTTCTCCGTCAGCCGTTTTATTGAACCTGTGCTTCGGGCATTCACCATGGCATGCAAACAGGAACTGACAGTCACGGCAGTATTTCGGGAGTCTGGTCCTTTTTTCCAGCCCAAACCTGGCCTGACTCTCCTGCTGCATCATATCAAGAAGCGGCTTTTCTTTCAGGTTACCCAGATAGTAGTCATGATAAACAAAATGATCACACGAATACAGGTCCCCGTTATGCTCCATAACAGTCGCATCACCACATGTCTCTGAAAAAACACACAGTCCGGGGTTTTTTTCTCCCACCCAGTTGGCCAGGGTCACATCAAATAGCTGTACATAGTATCTGCCTACATCATTTCTGACCCACTCATCGAAAATGGCACTCATGAATTTACCATACTGCAGGGGAACAACCGACCAATCCGTTACCCAGGCATCACCTTTATACTGGTGGTGGACAAGATGAACGTCATCCTCTCCAGGATCGGAGGTATGGCGTTCCACTATAGGGATGAACTGTATGAAGCCGCTGCCGATCTGTTTAAGAAAACGGTAGACCTCAAGTGGCTTTTCGGATGTTTTTCTGTTTACTACCGAAAGAGTATTGAATTCAACGCCATGCTTTTTAAGGAGCTTCAATCCATCCATAACCCGGTCCCATGATGGTTCTCCTTTCACTGTAAGACGGTAATGATCATGTACATCCTTTGGTCCGTCAATAGATAATCCCACAAGGAAATTTTCTTTTTTAAGGAACTCACAAAATTCATCTGTTAGAAGCGTGCCATTGGTTTGCAGCGCATTATCTATCCTTTTACCCCCGGAATATTTTTTCTGAAGCTCTACTGCCTTTCTGAAATAATCCACTCCCAGAAGGGTGGGTTCTCCGCCCTGCCATACGAAGCTCACCACAGGAACATCCTGGGCTTCGATATATTCCTTGATGAACTGTTCCAGCAAATCATCATTAAGCCGGAACCCTTTTGCATAAGGATAAAGATTCTTTTTTTCCAGATAGTAACAGTAAGTGCAATCCAGGTTACATACCGGTCCCACAGGCTTTAACATAACCTGAAAGGCAGAACGTTTAACCGGGAAAATAAAATCCATACAAAATATTATTAATCAGATATTATGCTATTTTCCTATATTAGAAAATTACCACCCAATACGGAGGTAATTTGTTTGCAAAGTTAACCGATAATTATCAAATACCCGTGATTTGTATTTTCAGAGATCCATCCATATTGCCGGATGCCTTACGGGAAGATTTCTAAGAACTTCCGGATGAGTCGGATCCGGATCTAATTCCAGATAAGTATCTATGTATTCAGAATTATTATAGGCGAGTCCGGCAAAAAGCAGACTTGACTGACGGACAGGCCATTCATCCCATATATATACATCCTTTTCATACGGCCATGAGGGTTTATCTTCAATATACCGGTAAATGAATTCCATTCCAAGCTCTAAGGATTTACCATCCGGAGTTTCATATTCCCAAAGGTTGTCTTCCGGAGTTGATAATATTTCTGCTACATTGGCAAAAGCATCTATATTGAAAAGGGCATATCCATATGGCTTGGTTCGTCCAAGTTCACGTGGAAAGCTTCCATCTTCGCCCATCTGATCAGGTAATGCGATGTTTTTGAAACGATAGACACATAAGTCGATAACATCCTGATTTTCTGTCAATTTTGCCATTGCGCCTGCTGTGGCAAGCCAGCAAACCGCATGATTGTTACTTGTATTCATTTCATCTATACCGTACTGATGTGTTGTCATCCAGGTCAAAAACCTGCTGAACCATTCTTTTATTTCACCGGCCTGGTCTGCCGGGATGGCATTTTTACTGGCCAACACATCGACGGACCGGGCAACTTCCACCAGGTGATATGCATCTATAAGTCCGATTCCTCTTCCTGTAACACGACCGCTTATTGCCTGGGCATAGAGCATATGAGGATTCATCATTGTTTCTGAATTCGTGAACCAGGCATTGAAATGCTCAAGTGCCTTATCAGCATATTTCTGTTCACCTGTCAGGATATATGCCGAAGTCAGCGCTGCCGTATGTTCACTTAAACGTACCATAGCATGGCGGTGATCCGAAAATACATCCGGATTACTCAGTCCGTCCTTTTGAATATATGGTCCATCCGGATTTTCAGGGTCCGGCCACCAGTAGTCGCCTTCAGAATAAAAGTCATGAATTCCTCCGGTACTTCGTTCGCTGTAGGCAGCCGTAACAGTAACCGGATCTTCAGTTAAGTATAGTTCGGCTTTGTCAATTGCAGGCTGCTTTATATCCTCAATAATTTTTTCATAATTTGGATCATTGTAGCTTTCCGAGCATCCGGAGAAGGTAATAAATATCAATGTACTGAAAAGAAATGCCCTAAACTTCATATGTGTTTTGTTTAATGTATAAATTAAGATGATTTAGTATTTGAGTTCGTAAAATCTAAAACGCGTAATATACTCAAATATTTTTAAAACGGGGGTTGTTTGTTTTTTTGGGCCTCCTTAAAGTGAACGGTCCAAAATTTCACATAGAAATAATTGAATTGCAGCCGTTTCATTCTACGATTTATATTGAACCGTTGTAATATTTGAACAGATAAAAAATTTCGTTTATTTTAGGCATTTGAATAGGGGAATACTTATTTTAGCGGGTGCTTTAGTTATAAAGGGCTCAAGGGGATTTCTGCATTTCCGCGATCACAGAAGTTTTTGGTCAGACACTTTTTTAATATATTCCGGTATCAGCAATTCAAATATTTATACTTAAAGGTTATCTGTTATGAAAAAGCTTATTCTATTCCTGGTAATTTCTTGTCTTTCATTTGCAGCCAATTCTCATGAATACAGGGATTTCCTTCAGAACGCCTATAATATTGACCAGGTCAGATCCAGCCTGATACTTAATCAGGAATGGGTTCCTTATCCTGATTATTCTGATCGTGAGGGTTGGGATAAATTAACCTCAGAATTCAGGGATGATATAATCCGTCTTGGAGAAGAAGCTCTGGATTATGAATGGAAGGTTATTAAAGCCACCGATTATATTGAATATGACAGAAGCGGTTCCCGGGTGATCATGCAGGAACCTTTTGGGAATAATAACAGGGCCCTGTCAAATCTCGTGATGGCCGAACTTGCTGAGGGCAAGGGAAGGTTCCTGGATCAGATCTCCAACGGGATATGGCTGCTTTGCGAAATGACCACCTGGTCATTATCAGCACATGTTGCAAGCGCGGAGAAAACCGATAATACTGCGTTGCCTTCTTATAAAGAACATATTATTGATCTCACTGTGGGAGATATGGGATCCTTTTTATCATGGACCTACTATTTTTTAAAGGATGAACTTGCCGG
Organism: uncultured Bacteroidales bacterium; assembly: GCA_964520585.1. Taxonomy (GTDB): domain Bacteria; phylum Bacteroidota; class Bacteroidia; order Bacteroidales; family PUMT01; genus PXAP01. Next base: position 12,485 of record CAZFOO010000036.1, on the reverse strand, counting down.
AGTCAATCCTCTCATACCAGAGCGGTTGCGTCATGAACTGCAGGTACGTGTTCTTGATCCTTATATGAATCGTGATGATTTCTGGTGGCAGGCTTTTAATGCCACCCCTGTTACTACCGTAAACAATTGGAATCCCTGGTGTAACTTCAATGTTCTTTCATCATTTCTGCTCCTTGAAAACGATCCGGATAAACTGGCGGAAGGGGTTTACCGTACTATGATCTCAGCCGATAAATTTACCAATTTTAACCATGCAGACGGGGCATGTGAAGAGGGACCTTCTTATTGGGGACATGCAGCAGGAAAGATGTATGATTATCTTCAGATTCTTTATATGGCAACCGGTGGTAAAGTATCAATTTTTGATGAGCCGATGATTAAAAATATGGGTGAATATATTGCAAATTCTTATATCGGAGATGGCTGGGTGGTTAACTTTGCAGATGCGACTGCCCGGGGAGGAGGTAATAGCGGACTGATCTTCCGGTACGGAGAGGCAGTTGACAGTGACAAAATGAAGCAATTTGCTGCTTATTTACATCAGCGTAATGGCGGGTATGCCTACAGCGGAGGAAGCAGGGATTTTTTCAGGACAATTGAAAACTTTAACTCGTATGATGAATTAAACGGCATCACTCCTTCTAAAGTTACAGATCCTTATACATGGTATCCGGAAACGGAGTTTTGCTATATGAGGAGCAAGAGCGGATTTTTCTTCGCAGGTAAAGGAGGTTATAACGCCGAAAGTCACAATCATAACGATGCAGGTTCATTTCTGCTTTATTATGATGCCCAACCTGTGATCATCGATGTTGGGGTGGGGACATATACCCGGCAGACATTCAGCAGCGAGCGCTATACTATATGGACAATGCAAAGTGATTACCATAACCTGCCGGTGATAAACGGTGCTTCCCAGTTACCGGGCAGGGAATACAGGGCGAAAGACACCGGATTTAATCCGCGGAGATCACATTTCTCTGTTGATATTGCAGGTGCTTACGGAGAGGATGCAGCTGTGGATTCATGGGTGCGGACTTATACGCTCAGGAATACCGGGGAGTTGCTCATAGAGGATGATTTCTCATTGGAAGAAGCCGGAGAGCCCAACCAGCTTAACTTCGTTACCTGGAAGAAACCGGATATCTCATTACCCGGATCAGTAATCATTGTTGTAAACGATGATCCAATTGAATTATCATATGATTCCCGGCAATTCGATGCGGTTGTGGAAACAGTGGAACTTACCGATCAACGATTGAAAAATGTATGGGGCGATGCCGTTTACCGGTTGTCGCTTAATGCCAAAAACAAACAGCTTAAAGGGGAATACAGTTTTTCTGTAGCTAAAAAATAAGTGAATAAACTCCGGTGCTTTGATTTTTATAAAAAAACATTACAAATAAGCACTCATGCTACTTCGTTACACAAAATAAGATCTATAAACATGAGGGTTCCATTGGAATTGAAACACTGAATATGAAATACCAGATAAACATAAATAACAGAATATTAATTTATTAACCTATTTTATACAGATGAGACAGACATTTTTGATAATGAAACAGACATTTTTATTGATTCCGGTTCTGGCATTTACATTGTTAACTTCCTCATGCAATAATGAAACAAATCCGGAGAATGGGGATTTTATTTCAGAAAATATTGATTTTGCCGCACAACAGACAAAGCTGCAAACCGACATTATTGAAAAGGAAGCCGGAACTGTTCTTTTCCCCAAGACATATATAGACGGAGAAATAAGATATACCCCCAGGGAAGGATGGGCAAGCGGATTTTTTCCGGGCAGCATCTGGTATATTTATGAGCTTACAGGGGATGAGCAATGGAAGGATCTGGCAGAAAAATATACTTTGGCGCTTGATTCGGTAAAATATCTTACCAGTCACCATGATGTCGGATTTATGATTGGCAGTAGCTTTGGTAATGGTTTGCGATTGACCGGAAATGAATCATGGAAGGACGTTATTGTTCAGGCAGCTAAATCTTTGTCCACACGCTACAGGCCAGGAGCCGGAGTAATCCAGTCATGGGATGCCGATCGTGGCTGGCAGGGTGAAAGGGGCTGGGAATGCCCTGTTATTGTAGATAATATGATGAACCTTGAGTTGCTTTTTAATGCAACCAGGTATTCGGGGGACTCTGCATTTTATAATATAGCAGTAAGTCACGCAGACAAAACGATGGAACATCAGTACCGTCCTGATTACAGTTGCTGGCATGTCATTGATTACAGTCTGGCCGACGGTTCTGTCCGAAACAGGCATACAGCACAGGGCTATTCTCATGAATCTGCATGGTCGCGTGGACTGGCATGGGGAATTTATGGCTTTGTAATGACATATCGGGAAACAGGTGATGAAAAATATCTTAATCATGCTGAGAAGGCTTTTGAGTTTGTGGCAAGTCACCCGGACCTGCCTTCTGATGGTATACCTTACTGGGACCTGGATGCACCTGATATTCCTGATGCCTATAGGGATGCCTCATCTGCGGCCATCATTGCTTCCGCACTTTATGAATTGTCGGGCTATGTAAAGGCTGAATATTATAAGGGATGGGCAGATAAAATAATGTATAGCCTGGGGAGCCCTGAATATCGCGCTAATCCTGGCGAAAATGGTAATTTTATTCTGAAGCATTCTGTTGGCAGTATCCCTCATAACCAGGAAATTGACGTCCCTCTCAGTTATGCTGATTATTATTTCCTTGAAGCCCTGAAACGGAAAAGAGATATTGAAACAGGAAGATGACTTTGTGAGCTGTGTTTATTAATGCCGTATTAGCTTTGTATTAAGGATATTCTGCATTGCTTCCGGGTTAACTTATCTGCTCAAACTCCGGGTTTTATTTTTTTGTTTTTTGGCTTTTAATGACATATTAGCCTTAATAATTCATAAATATTAGTTCATTTTGAAATTAAGCATCCTGTTATCTATGCTACAAAAATATTTTTTTACAAAAAATCGATTAATCAACCATATTTTCAAGTTTATGTATAAGGTAGGTTAGGTATTTAAACTGTAAAACCATGATATTGAAGTACGAGAAAATCCCAAAACAAAAAGGAAGTATATTGCTTCTGATCATTTTAACTGTATTTATTTCCTGTAACAGTCAGACAGGTCCTGATAAACAATCTGCAGAACCCGTAGATATGGTCTATCCCTATATTGATGCAGCCAATTCACGCTGGTTTTTTTTCAGTTCTGCCAGCCGCCCATTTGGAATGGTAAACCTTAGTCCCGACACTCAACTGGAAGGAGCCTGGGGTGCCGGTTACAGATACAACGATGATACCATTAAGGCTTTCAGCCATATTCATGCCTGGCAACTTTCCGGTATCCCGGTCCTGCCGGTTACCGGCGCCTTTAAAGGCCACCTGGGCCCCAATTTTTACGGTTCCAGTTACAGTCACAGTTCTGAAACAGTAAAACCAGGTTATCATAAGGTACGGCTTGATGATTACGATATAAATGCTGAGCTTACTTCTACCACAAGAGTGGGGTTTCACCGTTACACATTTAGTGCATCAGACAGCAGCCATATTTTGTTTGATTTCACTACCAATCTGGGACCTTCGGGTACCAACAGCGGGTATATCAGAAAAATCAGCGATACCGAACTGGAGGGATATGCTGTTATGGATGCAACACGAAGAAGGCCAAAGCCGGTCCGCATTTATTTTGTAGCACGGTTTGATAAACCATTTGACAGATTCGCCGGCTGGAGAGACGGCCAGCTAACACAGGGTGTTGACCTGATAGAAGGTCCTGAAACGGGGGCTTATGTCAGTTTTGGTACAGGGGATAACGAAGTCAGGATGATGAAAGTGGGAATTTCATATGTCAGCAGTGAACAGGCGAGATTAAATATGGAGACTGAGTTGCCACACTGGGATTTCGATCTTGTAGTAGCTGAATCCAGGGATGAATGGAACAACTGGCTCAGCCGCATCGAAATAGAAGGGGGAACAGAAACAGAGCAGAGACGTTTTTATACTGATCTTTGGAAGGCCTTGCAGGGCCGGCGTATCATTAGCGATATAAATGGAAAGTATTGTGATATGACAGGTAGTGAACCCCGTACCGGGCAAATACCCCTTGATGACAATGGTAAACCGCTGTTTAATCATCATAATTCCGATTCTTTCTGGGGGGCACAATGGTCGCTTAACACTCTCTGGCACCTTGTATATCCTGAAGTTTCAGAGTCCTTTATCAATTCCTTTCTGCTGATGTATGATGATGGGGGACTGATTCCCAGGGGTCCTTCAGGTGGCAATTATACATTTGTTATGATAGGAGCCACTTCTACACCATTTATAGTGAGCGCTTACATGAAAGGAATAGATGGATTTGATATTGGAAAGGCTTATGAGGGGATGAAGAAGAACCATCTGCCAGGGGGATTGATGTCAAAGGCAGGTTATGAGCATAATACCAGTATTGGCGGAGGTATTGAAGAATACATTGAAAAGGGGTATATCCCATACCCCCTGGCTGAAAGAAATTATGGATTTCATCAGGCCGGCTCAGGGCAGACTCTTGAATATGCTTACCAGGACTGGACTCTTGCACAAATGGCCAAAGCGCTTGGTCATGATGCTGATTATGAGATGTTCAGCGAGCGGGCATTAAACTATCAGAATATATGGCATTCAGATTCGGGATGGATGTGGGTGCGCCAGCAGGATGGCAGTTGGAGAGAGCCCTTTGATATCCTGGATTATGGCAATGCCTGGGTAGAAAGCAATGCTGCTCAGTATACCTGGTGGGTGCCGCATGATGTCGGGGGACTCGCAGAGCTTATGGGAGGAGAGGATGTTTTTAATGCAAAGCTTAATAAATCATTTGAATCAGCTCAAAAGCACAATTTCACATCGGGGGACTCACATAGTCAGGAAACTCTCAGACAAAACCGGGAGGTGTATGTAAATTATGGTAATCAGCCCTGTATGCAGATGGCATTTCTTTTTAACCATACCGGAGCTCCCTGGCTTACCCAGTACTGGACCCGCAAAGTAACCGAAAAAGTCTATTCGGGTCTCTCTCCTGAAGCGGGGTATAATGGAGATGAAGATCAGGGATTAATGGGTTCTCTTGCTGTATTAATGAAAATGGGACTATTTTCTACTGACGGGGGAACCAGCACCGAACCTTTTTATGAAATTGCGAGTCCCGTTTTCGACAGGATCACCATTCATTTAAACCCGGAATACTATAATGGAAATACCTTTGTGATCGAAACAGAGGGAAATGGTCCTGAAAATTATTATATCCGGTCCGCCGAACTGAACGGTGTTGATTTGCACAATCCCCGGATACTCCATAGCGAAGTAGTGGAAGGTAGTGTTTTAAAACTTAAAATGGGGCCGGAACCAAATAAGTCCTGGGGAACAGGTCAACAGTTAAAATAGGTCTCTGCGGCAGTTTCATCTACCGGAGTACCATGCAGACACAATAAGAAAAAGAGCGTGGCCTTTGTTGACACACTCTTTCATATCCCGAACAATCATGCATTCAAAATAGAAATGGCCTGGCTCAGCTATTTTTTTATAAAATCTTCCCTTAGCGGGGTGAAGGAATCAACAAGCCGGACCTCTTTGGTAAGAAGCCTTACGGTATGTTTTAGTCCGGAAGGTACTGCAAACATATCACCTGCTTTCAGGTGCTGTTCTTTTTCGCCCTCACAATAGAAAATGATCTCACCAGAAGCTACATAGGATGTCTGCTCATGGGGGTGCGAATGCGGAGGCTCCGGTTCATCCCATGGTCCGTCAGAAAAGTCTATCAGGACATTCATAAGATTATCGGTATGTATGATTTTCCGTTTAAGTCCCTCCCGGACATTTTCATATGGAACATTGTCAAATAATAGAGTTGGCATGGTAATATATTTATTAAGATTAATATTTTTTTCACTCCGTATCCGGATACTCTTTCCCTTAACCTGCATTTACAGAAATACCGGAATATAATCAAATCTTTACTGAACAGGGAAAACAACAAATATAACAAGTATGCATCAATAGTCAAAAATAAAGATTTTGATTTACAGGAGAAACTGCTGCGCTTTTCTATAAAATATTTTTCAACTGACTGCATGTAATTTTAGATGAAAAAAATTTTATGTACATTTGTTTCTGATTAAGGTCTAGCAATATCAAACTGAATATCTCTGATATTTCCCCTCAGTATGCTCGTTTAATTAATTTTACAATCATCAGATAATCTGGTGCCATATAAATTTCTAAGATTAAGTAACAATGAAAAAGACATTATTAATAGCAGCTTTTGCATCAACCATGATTCTATTTTCATGCCGGACGGATGATTCTTTCGAACCGGACGTATACCTCGATTTCGCTATGGAGCAGGTGGAGGAAGCACTAAAAGGACAACCTGATATTAACCGGTTTGCAAGGAATATTCCGCCAGGAGAAAAGCATTGGGGGACGACCGGTGTTAATGGCTGGACTTCAGGATTTTTTCCCGGTATTCTCTGGTATATGTATGAATATTCAGGTGATGTTGAATTGCGTGAGGAAGCTCACAGAAGATCGATGCCCCTGGAAGTATGTAAAGATAATGAGAATAAGCATCATGATTTGGGTTTTATGGTATATTCCTCACTCGGGAATGGATACCGCCTTACAGATAATCCCAAATACAGGGAGATAGTATTGGAAACCGCTGATTCTCTTGCCGCACTGTTTAATCCTAATGTGGGTACCATTCTTTCATGGCCCGGAGCAAGGACCAGGGGTTGGAGTCATAATACTATCGTTGATAATATGATGAACCTGGAGTTGCTTTTTTGGGCTTCTAAAAATGGAGGAGATCAGAATTTGTATGATATTGCCGTTGAACATGCTCAGGTGACCGCCAGGGAACACCTGCGGCCTGATTATTCCAGCTATCATGTTGTGGTTTTCGACAGTCTGACAGGAGATGTTGACCAGAAGGTTACACATCAGGGATATGCCGACGAGTCAATGTGGGCAAGGGGTCAGGCATGGGGGATATATGGCTTCACCATGACATACCGGGAGACAGGCATGCCGGAATTTCTGGAAACAGCAAAAAACATGGCATCCGTTTATTTGGACAGGCTGCCTGAAGACCACGTTCCCTACTGGGATTTTGATGCCCCGAACATTCCTGAGGAGGAAAGGGATGCATCGGCAGCGGCAATTACCGCTTCGGCCTTACTTGAACTTTCCACACTGGTTGACAATGATGAAGAAAGTGTTTATTACAGGAGTAAGGCCACCGATATGCTGAGATCCCTGTCCCGTAACTATCGCTCTGATGGTTCAAATGTAGCTGTACTATGGCATTCAGTAGGTTCCAAGCCCGGTGATTCGGAAGTGGATGTTCCAATTATATATGCAGATTATTATTATATCGAAGCTCTTCTCAGGGAGAAAAAGCTTCAGGAGCAGGGAGAATTGTAACCACTTAACTATATTATATTTTGCATATATATCATAGCAGCTGATAAAACGAAAGGATTCCCTTGTTATATTGATACACGGCATATTTTATACATGCAACTGATATAACAATTATGCAATATTAATCAGATATAAGATTATGCATTTTTTTTTGATATGCCTTATCATGGGAATTCTCTCCAAATTAATTTAACCGGAATGAAAAGAGTTAAAAAAGCTCCATGAGATTCTGGTATGGCTTATTCCGTAATGTATAAGTCCATTATTCATAAGTTGTATAACATAAAAAACTAAAAATCATGTCATTAAAATTATTTGATCTCAACGGGAAAACGGCCCTGGTTACAGGTGGTACACATGGTCTGGGAATGGCGATAGCTATGGGACTTGCAAATGCCGGTGCAAAGATTGTATTCAATGATATCTCCGGGGAGAAGGTGGCCGAAGCTATAAAACAGTATAAATCACAAGGAGTTACGGCTCACGGGTATATTTTTGACGTTACCGATAAAGAGGCTGTCAGGAAAAATATTAAACTGATCGAGTCGGAAGTTGCCCCAATAGATATTCTCGTTAACAATGCTGGTATCATAAAGCGGGTCCCAATACTGGAAATGGAGGTGGAGGCTTACCGGCAGGTGATAGATATTAATCTGGTTGGACCTTTTATTGTTGCACAGCAAGTTGCCGCAAGCATGGTTGAGCGTAAATCGGGTGGAAAGATCATTAATATGTGCTCCATGATGAGCGAGCTTGGCCGTGATACGGTTTCTGCCTATGCAGCGGCTAAAGGCGGACTAAAAATGCTGACACGTAATATGGCAACTGAATGGGCAAAATATAATATTCAGGCAAACGCCATTGGCCCCGGCTATTACGCTACCTCACAGACAGAACCGATAAGAGTTGCCGGGAATCCTTTAAATGAATTCATAATCAGCCGCACTCCTGCAGGCCGTTGGGGTGAACCCGATGAATTACAAGGGGCAGCCATATTTCTTGCATCAGCAGCATCCGATTTCGTGAACGGACATGTATTGTATGTTGATGGCGGGATTCTTGCAACCATTGGCAAGCCTTCAAACGAATAGTAATTTTTACCTGTTTTTTTAAAACAGAAGAACTACCAGATTAATAATGATCCGCGGTTTTTAAGATCGCGGATCATCTTATTTCAGGGTTGCATGAGTTGCAGATTCACTTTATCATTCAATACACAAAATAGTAACACCACAAACCTGAATTTTTTTTATATCTTTGTTTATGAATAAAATAATTGATTGATATGAATTTCAATAACCTTGTCAAAGTATCGTTCCATATACTTATTTTAACTTTTATTATGTATGGATGCCGGAAAACAGGACATGCAGAATCTTTGCACGAATTAAAAGCTGACGGAATAAGATTTACCCTGGATGACCAACCCTTCGATATGTGGGGAATCAGGGTTGGCAGTGCAGCAATTGAAGAAGAATACACCAGCCATCTCATAGATCAGCTAGATGAATATATGGCACATGGTGTGAATAGCCTGGCAGTATATTACATGGGAACCCACGCAGGATATGCAAATTCATTTCCATCTCCTGACGGTACCGTATTGGATCAGGATCATCACCGGCGTATGGTGCGGATCATTGAAGAGGCTGCAAAACGTGACATGGTTGTGATAGTTGGCATTTTTTATCAACGAGTTGAACCGGCCCTCCAGGACGCTGAAGCGGTTCGTCAGGCAGTTCGTACTGTTACCCGGGAACTTCTTCCATATCGGAACGTTATCATAAATATTGCCAATGAACATAATTCCCACTGGTACGAAAGTACCGGATTTAATGACATCTTTAATATGCATGATCCTGAACGTGTTCTGGAGCTGTGCGCAATAGTTCATGAGGTTGATCCGGATCGTCTTGTCGGTGCAGGTGGCTATGATCATGATAATAATGTCACCCTCGGTCTTTCTCCCCATATGGATGTGCTGCTTTTTGATACTTCCACCGACCGCCTGAGTTCTGGTGAGCTATATCAGCGTTTTCGTGCAGACGGGGTAACCAATAAACCAATTGTAAATGTTGAAACTTTCGGCGGATGGACAGCCAACTGGCCCCCGGGTGAATTTCCTGATAGTGTCAAGGCCAGTTATTACCGGGAAATTGAGGATGCTGCCTCTGAACCTGGTTTATCGGTCTTCATGCACAATAATTCATGGATGCAGGGTCCGGGGGAAGGCCATCCTTTAAGATACGATCTTGCCGGATACGGAACGGAAGAAGATCCGGGTATACGATGGTACTTTGAGGCAGTCCGCGAAGCCCGCGGATTGAATTAGTGATGCTTCACACTGAACTTTTCGTTAGGAACATTTGGGACAGGTGCATTCACCTCTTTGGTCCATTCATTCAGTTTTTTAAGTAACCTGTTTGCCACTGCAGGCTCTTTTGCAGAAAGATCATTCTCTTCGGAAATATCATTATCCAGGTTGAACAGTTCAAAACTATCATACTCGTAATAATAGATGAGTTTCCAGTCCCCCTCCATAATAGTGGTGCTGGGCACAGCTCTCCAGTAATTTTCTTCACCGTTGTCGTAAACAGGAAGTGATGACTCCTCTCCCCCAAGATAAAGAGGAAAGTGGAAGAACAATGTTCTTTCGGAGTAGGAACTTTCCAGCGCATACTATTTACATCACCACCTCTTGATAAGCCCTGGGGTACATAAACTCCGTGTCTCGGGGCATACGTGCCGGTTAGAAAAGCAGCAGGCAGCAGGCCGGAAAGAATTATTTTATGACTGATTGGCATGCTTTTATAATAGGTGCATTTGTTTTTTATAAATGATCCCTTAGTTAGCGATTCATACTTTTTAATATCTCAACTGGCTTAATTTCAAATCCATTGACCATATGGATTCGTTATCTATGGTTACTATTTCAAAGGTTAATTTCGGATCAGCCAGTTTGGTATCGAAGTGCAGCAAGCCAAAAGTATTTTTTTCATTATACCCGAAAAGCAGTCCGGGTGTTTCTACTATTGGATGTGTGTGATAGTTAGTCAGTACCGAGCTCATGAAATCATAAAGATCATATCCGCTATTCCTTTTGATACGACGGGCATCAGTGCGGTGCCTGTCGGCCGAAAGTAAAACGACCCCTTCTATGTTATTATCATGAAGGTAGTCGTAAATATGGTCACGTTCTTCGCTAAAACCATCCCATGTATCAAGGCCACCGGGAGGACCTCCCTTAGTCCCTTCGGCCCAGGGAACAGAAGATATCAGGATTTTAAATGTTCCTTCCGAACCTTTTAGTGTTTTTTTCAGCCAGGCCAGCTGAACCGGGCCGAGCATCGAAGGGTTGTCCACCCTGGGAGCACGCCTGCCCGATGATTCCCGGTAATATCGCCCGTCCAGCATAATGAAATGTACATCTCCAATGTGAAAATCAAACCAGACGCCATGATTTTCAGTTCCTCCGCCGTAGTAGGGATTGTTCCAGTTCTGGGTAAAAACCTTCCATACGTCCGGTTTCCATGGCGGGTCATCAATCTCCGGTCCGCCATGCGAATCATCCAGTCCGAAATCATGATCGTCCCAGATGGCGTAAATGCCCCGGCCCGAAACGAGTTGTTGCCATTCCGGTCTGCTGTGACGCCTGTAGTAACAATAGTGCTGGGTCAGGGTATGTTCCGGATCATCAATATAGACATTATCTCCCAGGAATAACATTGCAAGAGGATCCCTTTCTTTAATTGTAAGCCACATCCTCTCATGTTCCGGCACATATCCTGCACCGCCGCCGTAAGCCACCCGGAATTTCCCGGTATCACCCTTCCGGGGATATGTCTTAAAAGATGGATCCTTGACAGGAACCGGTCTGCCGTCAATAGAGAGGCTGTATGAATACAAAGTGTTTGGGTTTAATCCTTCAACGCGGACAACCGTGGTATAGTCAGATTCGCTGTGAGTTCTCCCGCTGGCGGTTTTTGACTGCTGTGTAATCCCTGTTTCTGGGGTTACAGTTATTTCGACCAGGGACTCATCTACCGTTCTTACCCAGAATGAAGCTCCATCATGGGTTACATTACCAAGCATTGGTCCGTGCAATAATACTTTTGACTCATTATCCGCCCAATCCTGGAATTCACTGGTTTTGTAAAGTGTTTGAAATGCATATCGCGGCCCTGACAGGAGCCTCTCAAAAGGCATACCTGCTTCAACTGCTGCTTTTGCATGTTCCAGGGTTTTGTCAGGATCACCTTTTATAGAGTAGAGCAGTGACATTACAAAATTATTTTCAGGGATAACAAATCGCCTGTACTCCGCGCCTTCATTAGTAATGGTTTGTCCGGCACGGGTATAAGCGTTAGTAAGACTGCGCCACAAGGCTGACGGATTTTGCGAAACATGTTCTATTCGCTCAAGAGCCTCGCCTTGTTGCCCGCTGGCAATTTCAATCACCGCTTCACGGTGAGCATCGTGCTGAGCGCTGGCCAGGGAGATATTAATGAAGATAAGAAAAATAGCAGGTAAATTTCTTGATGCTGTATTATACATAATAGCTTTGTTTGTTTAGGTTTTAGACTAAATTAACTTATGTAAAAAAACCTGATCTTTTGATTAATTCGTTATCAATAGAATAAATTTTATAAATCATATAAAGCTACTCAGCCGGTATTAAATATTAATTTGGCAAACCCGTTCTTTTGATTATACCCGAACATAGCTTAATATCCAGATCGACTTCTCCGTAAAATATTCGGGCAACCTCCTCACGGTTTTCTTTTCTGTGCCATTCATCTCTGTCATAGGATATTATTTCCTGAGCATTAATTGCCGCATTAATCAACAGGATAAAAATAAGTATAAATAATGATTTTGTTTTTTCTCATGACAATAAGGTTTATAAACGTAATTGATTTGGTGATAAAATTTTTCTAGTCCTTTATGCACCGGACTGAAAAACCAAATTCCCGGTTGTCGTCATTTCTGTATATGGAACTCTTAT
>CAZFOO010000035.1:0-34871 GCA_964520585.1 uncultured Bacteroidales bacterium | reverse complement strand
TCATATTCACCTTTAAATTTCTGGAGAAGTTCCTGAAACTTCAGGTTTATTGTATCATATTCACAAACATCCGAAGAAACGTAAATCACCATCATAAAAATAATTTTATTCCCCGTCTCCCTGCCTCTATAAACAATTTCCTTGTTCAGCCGGTAAGATTCCCTGATCATTCTTTTTATCCTGTTCCTTGTAACTGCTTTTCTGATTCTTTTACGGGGAACGCTAACCGCAAACCTGACTGGCGGAAAACCCGGGGTATCTGATTCCATCCATATCAGCCTGAACGGATAATGGAACAGACTGTTCCCATCTGAAAATAATCGGTCTATGGCTTTCCGGCTGCAAAGCCGTTCTGATTTTCTTAATTTTTCCATTTCGGTAATTAAACCGCAATTTAAATCAAAACCCCCGGGAATTATAATAACAGCCGGTCATATTTTCAAGGTGACAGCAATTTGCCGCAAGCAAAAGAGGTACATTAAACTAAATAATAGACAAATTATCCTATTTCGCTACACCGTTTTTGTTATACTCCCGTATAAATTTTTCCAGTGCCATGGTCATTGAAGGAGCATTGACCGAAGGGGCCTCAATGTCAAGTTTCAGGCCGGCTTTTTTAATGGCTTTGGCAGTATGCGGACCAAAACAGGCTATTTTTGTATCTCTTTGTTCAAAATCCGGAAAGTTATCATAGAGGGATTTGATGCCTGAAGGACTGTAAAATACAAGTATGTCATAATTTACATCAGAAAGATCTGATAAGTCACTGCTTACTGTGCGGTATAAAATAGCTTTGGTGTATTTTATTTTATTTTTATCAAGAATCCTGGGAATCTCGGGCTTATGGATATCAGACAGAGGGACAAGGAATTTCTCTGAAGCATGCCGGGATATCACCTGCTCGACAAGTTCTTTAAAAATATTACTACTATAAAAGATTTTGCGTTTACGGTAAACTATGTATTTCTGAAGGTATAATGCCACCGATTCGGATATACAGAAATATTTCATATCGTCGGGTATTGTCAGACGAAGCTCCTCTGCTATACGGAAAAAGTGGTCAATTGCCGTACGGCTGGTAAAAATAACGGCAGTATGTTCAAGCAAATCAATTCTTTCCTGACGGAATTCTTTGGCAGATATTCCTTCTACTTTAATAAATGGTCGAAAATCAATTTTAAGATTATTCCTTTCTGCCAGCTCCACATACGGAGACTTGTCATTCACAGGTTTGGGCTGTGATACCAATATCTTTTTAATTTTCAAGGCTTTAAGATTTTATAATGAAAGCTAATGATTAATTCTTTCCTTTAGATCAAAAACGTTTGTATAAATCTGATAAGTATAAATATTGGCAAAATTTCAAAGGCACAAAGGTACAAAATCAAATAAAAAAGAGAAAACTCTTTCTTAACTATTATTTCCAGTCCCCTGACCAGCTGGAGAAGATAAAAAATACCCCCCATCGCTAGTCCAGTATAAATCAGGGCAATATGAACACCTTGATCGGCATAAAGCAAACCAATTATAACCGGAAGCAATAAAATGCCAAAAATCTTTGTATAAAGTGATATGTTATGTTTATACTCGGCAAATAATTTTCTTTTGTCAAACAGGAAGCTTATTACACTAATGGCGGCGGATTTGGCAGCAAAGAGAATGATAAGGGATGAGGATGCTGCCAGAAATAAAAGCGGGGGATTGAGATCGGGCATTTTAAAATCAAAATGCCTGCTGACAAAAAAAAGAAATAACCCTCCGTTTATGGCAAATATAAAATGGAGGATAATAAAAGTATTCTGAGTAGGAGCATTCTTATTGCAGTACAATTTAAATGCTTCTTTGTAGTTGAAAGCAGATAGAAGAACAGGCGTAAGAAATTGTACGTAAACAAGCTTAATCCAGGTAAGCAGCAAAAAAGACAGGATAATCATTCCGGGTATCCATGTTGTTGAATACTGGGCATCTTCATGGACATATTCTTCCTGTCCTGATTCCATATACGATTTATAGGCAGAGGAAGAACTGTTTAATCTGGAACTGCCGGACTCCAAAAAAACCGGCAATTTATCTTCAGCATTATCCCTATGATCTTCTTTTGAAGGGAAAACATGCTCCCGGTGAAATATTACATTAGTTGAAGTATCAAGAAAAAATGTGGCATCAATCCGCTCCCATATCGTTCCTGATGTGTCTGGCAATGAATCAGAAGGTAATATCTGTAATGTATCCTGTTTATCATTCGTTGGTGGTCCGGCAACTGAATCATCAAGAAAACCGGACTCTTCAACAGGGAGCGTGTCTTCAACAGGAAATTGAAGAGTGTCTTCAACAGGAAATTGAAGAGTGTCTTCAACAGGAAATTGAAGAGTGTCTTCAACAGGCAACTGAAGTGTATCAATAACAGGAACCCGGAGCGTGTCGTCAACAGGCGCCCGGAGAGTATCCTGAGAAGGTAGTACCATTAATGAAAAATTCAGATGTACCGGCGAGGAAGAAAGATCTGCCGGGGATAAAGTAATCATTTCTGTACAGATCAGTTTCACCATGAACATACAGCAGTTAAAGTTTCCCGCAAAATTAATAAAAACAAATCAAATACCCATAATAATGGATATACCATAGTTTAATACTATTATAAAATATTGGATAATGCAATAATTAAATATCCCGGATATCCTGCTCACGAGTACTTTTCAATAAACAATATAGAAGGCCGGCTGATGAAAATCTTTAATGGAGAGGTTATAATCCTGAAAACAGTGGATTTAAACAGTCTGATTTCAAGTATAACTTCCGAACTGATTGACTGATATATTTATAGATAAATTATAACTTTATATATCATGCAATAATGTATTAATCTACTGCTATTTTATATATATATTTTGCAGTTAATAATATGGAGTGTTAAACGTTATTTATTTTTTTATATTATTTCATATATATTTCTTTTTTTGTCTATTATAATAATACACCTAATTTCTGACTTTATGTTTATGAATTCTACCCCTTGAATAAGATGCAAATATACCGATAAAACAAAATATGAAAAACATGCTGAATGCAACCTTTATACCTTGAAGAAATTCCGGTATATTTTGCTCATCGACGGGTACCCTCCCCAGAAACATGGAGAAAATAAGCATAACTATACCCATCGAAAACATTTGTCCAAGTAATCTCATTGTCCCCATGGTTCCGGATGCAATGCCATAATATTTCCTGCTAACGGAACTCATAATTGCATTACTGTTTGGTGATGAAAACAATCCAAAGCCTGTTCCAAGAAGAATAAGAGTTGCAATGATCAGGGGGATATTCATATTATCCACAAAAACTAGAAAAAACAACCCCAGTGATGTGACAGCCATTCCTGCTGTGGCCAGCAGTCTTGGTTCGATCCTGTCTGATAGCCGGCCCGCCAGCGGTGAGACCAGGGCCATGATAACAGGTTGAGATACCAGAATAAGTCCCGCATCCCGGGGAGAAAAATCTTTTGTATACTGCAAATAAAGGCTTAAAATAAACGTAACCGCAAAAGTTGCACTGTAATTAATAAGGGCAGCAATATTCGACCATGCAAAAACGGCGTTATTTTTGAAAAGGCGAAGCTGCATAACGGGGTATTTATGCCGCAGTTCGAACCAAATGAAAAACAGGATACCGGCAGCACCGAAAGCAAGCAGTAAAAACCCCCCGGTATCCGGCAGAAGACTAAGTCCATAAATCAACAGGAATAAGCTTATCCCATAAATAAACGATCCACGGAGATCAAACGGCTCACCCCCGGCTTCAGCCCATTCACCCCTGATACGTCTGATAACAAAATAAATACCAATACATCCCAACAAGACTGTAAAAATAAATATGCTCCTCCACCCAAGATATTCCGTTAGCAATCCCCCGGCAAATGGCCCGAACGATAAGCCGGCATAAACCGATGCTATGGCAAACCCAATTGCTTTGCCCCTTTCTTCAGGCGGGAAGACTGAAGTTACAATTGCGATTCCGGTGGCAAATATCATCGAGCTTCCCATACCCTGTAATACACGAAAGCCAAGCAAAATGCGAATATCTGGTGCAACAGAAGAAAACAAGGAAGCAATGGTAAAAATAATCATCCCGGCAAGAAATATTTTTTTCCTTCCATATATATCGGCAAGCCGTCCAAATGGCAAAAGAAATACTGCACTTGACAACAAATAAGCAGTTGCTATCCAGCCAAGTAAAATCGCATCAGCATTATATTCCTTCCCAATTGCAGGTAGTGCAAGATTAATGGCAGATCCCATAAAGGGAGTGAGGAAAGAAGATATAACGGCAACAAGTAGTACAGAACCTTTAGCTGAGTCGTTATTTAAGTGTGCTTTCATTCTTTGTTCCTGCTATCGATAATAATGGTAACAGGCCCGTGATTAATCAGTTCCACATCCATCTCTGCGCCAAATTCACCGGTTTGAACTTTTTTTCCAGTATTCACGGAAAGTTGTTCAACAAATTTATTGTACAGGGGTATGGCAACGTCCGGAGCCGCCGCTTTAACATAAGAGGGACGATTCCCTTTTCTGGTTTTTGCGTGTAAGGTAAACTGGCTTATTACCAAAATATCTCCGTTAGCCTGAACAACATTTAGGTTCATTACGCCATCATTATCATCAAAGATCCGGAGACGTGCAATTTTTGAGCTTAACCATATGGCATCTTCACCGGTATCGGTATCTCCCACTCCGACAAATATTAACAACCCATTACTTATAGCTGAGTTTAAGCCACCGCCGGTTTTAACATTGGCATTTTTTACCCGCTGGACTACTGCTCTCATAAAGAAACTCCTTTTAAATTACTGATTTTGGTTTTGATTGACCTGATATATTAGATTTGCAATGTTTACTCCCGGCATTTGTGTAAAAGCCCGAATAAAATATGACTGCAAATCTTTCGATTGCAGATCTAAAAATTCAAATATAAAAAAATATTACCTTCGTATCTGTCAAAACCGATTCATTAACCCATCAAAGCCGATTATTATGAGCTTTCCAAATCTCTTTACCCAAAAATCCATTTTATATTTAATGCTTTCTTTTTTACCGGTAAGTCTTTTTGCCGATACCTTAACAATAGTAAACTGGCTGCATCACAAAGGTCCGGAATTAACAATGCCCGCCTTTCATGAAACGGAAGATATAAATGGTGAGCCTTATGCTCAAAAAGACCTTTTCAGCCTAAATCCCCTGGATTTAAAAGACCACTTTCCCCGGGAAAACGATGCACTGTTAAATGAAAACGGTAACGGAGAAACATGGAACAGGTCAACAACAGATGATAACGGCTTTATAACTCTGGAAAAAAGCGGCGAACATGACTATGAAACAGCCTATCTGGCAACTTACATGAAAACCAGCAGGTGGATGAAGGCAGAAATTGATATTAACAGCAGGCAGATGTTAGAGGTCTACCTTAACGGTAAGAGGCTCGGTTCAAAGAACACCACCGAAGCAGCCGACGAGGAACCTGGCACATGGAACCATGAGGCTGAACTTCCCGCCGGCAAACATCTGATAATGGTCCGTACGCTGCATATCGGAGAAGAAGAAAGTTCCTGGCAGGTAAGCGGCAGGGTTAACCTGCCCTCTTACGTCGAAAGCTCAGATGTGGAGATTGAACTTAATCCACTGCAGGGAAAAAATATAAATCACTTGCTGAATGGGATTAAAGCAGGAACTGCCAGTTTATCGCCCGAGGCCAGATATTATGCCATAAGGTTCAGCCGGAACCTGCCAGGTACTGACGAATCAGAAAACTGGCTGGAGATAAAACAGGTAGATGACGGCAAACTTGTACAGTCATTCAGGCATTCATCGATCCAGTCCTTCTCGTGGGCACCCAGGGGAAGCATTTTCTCATACAGGACCATGCGTGACGGCAAAACCACCATATGGATATATGACCTCGACAAAGGGCGTTATCATTCTCTTTTGGAAAATATGGAGGACTTCAGCTCATATAGCTGGTCACCTGACGGTACATTTATTGTTTATTCTTTAAAGGAGGAGGTATCTGATGAGGACGATGACCTCAAAAGATTACTGGGGATGCAGGACAGGCTTCCCGGTTACAGAACCAGACATTTTCTTTATATGGCGGATGTAAAAACAGGTATAAAGACGAGGCTTACCCACGGACATCTTACAACCTCCCTCCATGATATATGTCCCGGTAACAAAAAAATACTTTTCAGTCAAAGCCGTCCGGACTATCAGGAAAGGCCATACTCTAAACAGGATGTTTTTGTGATGGATATAAATTCTAAGGAGGTTGATACAATTTTTCATGATATGAGGTGGAGTATATCCGGACAGTTTTCACCAGACGGGAAAAAAATTCTTTTTACAGGAGGGCCATCGGCCTTTGGAGGTTTAGGCGAAAATATTCCCGGCGGGATGATTGCGAACAATTACGACACCCAGGCCTATATTTATGATCTGGAAACAGGAATTACCGATCCCTTTACCAGGGAATTTGCCCCGTCAGTTTCCCGGGCAATATGGAATGAATATGATAACAGGATTTACCTGGTTGCAGCTGATGAGGATTTTGTACATCTTTTCCGGTATGACAGGGAGAAAAGAAATTTTTCAAAAGTTAATACCGGCGAAGATGTGGTAAGCTGGATCAGAATGGCTGATAATGCTCCGTTTGCAGTATTTTCCGGATCGGGAATGTCATCACCTCCGAAAGTATCATTAATGGATCTTCGTAATCTTAATTACACAGAACTTGAGAATCCCGATAAGAAAAATTACCGGAATGTTGTTTTCGGCGGTAACAGGGAATGGAATTTTAAGAACAGTGAAGGCACAGAAATAAAGGGGAGAGTCTATCTTCCTTTGGATTTTGATAAGACAAAAAAATATCCTCTTATAGTTTATTATTACGGCGGGACCAGTCCGGTTTCAAGAAGTTTCGGCGGCCGGTACCCCTTTAATATGTATGCGGCTAAAGGCTATGTAGTATACGTACTTCAGCCTTCCGGAGCAACCGGATTTGGCCAGGAGTTCTCGGCCAGGCATGTAAATAACTGGGGAGAAACGGTTGCAGATGAGATAATAATGGGGACCAGGCTTTTCCTTGAAGACCACCCTTTTGTGGATCCGGACAGGATAGGATGCATGGGAGCTTCCTATGGCGGCTTTATGACAATGTTGCTTCAGACACGGACAGATATATTTGCAGCAGCAATATCCCACGCGGGAATAAGTTCAATATCAAGCTACTGGGGTGAAGGATACTGGGGATACGGCTACAGCGCTGAAGCCAGTGCAGGAAGCTTTCCCTGGAATAACCGTGAACTATATGTGGACAGGAGTCCGCTTTTCAACGCAGACAAAATCAAAACCCCACTTCTGCTTTTGCACGGGTCATCCGATACCAATGTCCCTCCGGGAGAGAGTATACAAATGTATGCAGCACTTAAAATGCTTGGGAGACCGGTTGAACTTATAAAAATTGAGGGTGAGGACCATCATATAATTACATACAGCAAACGCATTGAATGGAGCGATACAAAACTTGCCTGGTTTGATAAATGGCTCAAAGGACAACAGCAGTGGTGGGAAGCCATGTATCCCGACAAAAATTACTGATTCCTAACCACCACATATTGTGCGCCTTATAAAACCAGGCTAAAAAACTTAAAATTTAATTTAGTTTTCCAGTCTGGTTTTAATCATTTTTATTACCTTTAGTAAAGTATGGGAACTTTACATGCTAATCATAATTACCTGCTGTTAAGGGAGGCATCGTTAAGTTCAATAAATACCTTAAGATAAAAAAGAAAAATATTTAAATTTTCTTAAACCAATAACATATTAATAGTGTTTTAGTTTTAGTTTTAATTTTTTATTTATTGAATCAAACATTTTTTAACCTTAAAATTAATATTATAAAACAATGAAACGTTTACTAGCCAGCCTTTTGGGCTTAATGGGATTAACACTACTTTTTGGCCAGGCCGTAAGGATTGATTTTGTTGAATACAAACTCGACAACGGCCTTCATGTTATCCTTCATCAGGATAATTCAACTCCGGTTGTGGTAACCAATATTATGTACCACGTAGGTTCAAAGAATGAAAACCCGGACCGGACGGGCTTCGCTCACTTTTTTGAGCACCTGATGTTCGAGGGTTCGGAGAATATTCCCCGCGGAAAATTTTCGGAATATGTTGAACGCGCCGGTGGATCTTTAAATGCCTACACAAGCTTCGATGTGACCAACTATTATGTTCTTCTTCCATCAAACCAGCTGGAACTGGGTCTTTGGCTGGAATCGGAAAGACTTCTGCACGCCAGGGTTGACTCTGTCGGTATACAGACACAGAAAGATGTGGTGACCGAAGAGAAAAAGCAAACCATGGATAACCAGCCTTACGGCACTATTCTCTACGAAACTGTACGACGCGCATTTTCAGAGCATCCCTATCGTTGGGTGGTCATAGGAGACGAAAACCATATCAGGGAAGCCGAAGACCATGAGTTCAAAGAGTTCCATGAAATGTTCTATGTCCCCAATAATGCCACCCTGGTAATTGCGGGCGATATCGATATTGACGAAACAAAAGAACTCGTTGAAGCATATTTTGGCGATATTCCCCGGGGAACCCGGGAAATCTACAGGCCGGATATAAAAGAACCTGCACGTAATGCTGAGATACGCGATACCATTTATGATAATATACAGTTGCCACTGGTAATACAGGCTTACAATATACCTGCAAGAGGGACAGAAGACTATTATGCTGTCGAAATGCTTGGAGCGCTTCTTTCCCAAGGACAAAGCAGCAGACTGCACCGGAAACTGGTAGATGAGCAGCAGGTAGCCCTGCAGGTAATGGCAATGCCACTGGGCCTGGAAGATCCGGGTCTTTCACTTGTTTATGCATTCCCTAACATGGGAACCGACCCGAAAGAACTGGAAGATGCCATCAATACAGAGCTTGAAAAGGTCAGAAATGAGCTGATAAGTGAAGCAGAAATGGAAAAACTCAGAAATCAGTTCGAAAGCCAGTTTGTAAATAATAACACTACAATGGCAAGCCGGGCAAGCAGCCTTGCAAACTACCACACCTTATTTGATGACGCCGGAAGGATAAATACAGAAATTGAAAGATACATGTCGGTAAGCCGCCGTGACATCCTGGAGGCTGCACAACATTATTTCACTAAAGAAAACAGGGTGGTATTATACTATCTGCCTGAACCTGCAGATTAGGGTATAGTAAATAACAAAAGGGCATATATATCCACCATAGTTTTTAAATAATTGAAATATAATAAAATAATCAAATTTTGTACAGATGGGTCATTTTTTACAATACCGTTCCTTTTACAGGGAATATGAAAATATTGCCAGAAGCCGGTCCATCATACAAAATAATTAATTAAATCATTATCAGATGAAACAATCTATTTTTATTTTCCTGCTGTTAGGCTATCTTTTACCGCTAAATGCACAGATAGACAGGACCACGCCCCCGGAGCCGGGACCGGCTCCACAGATACAGATCGGCGATTACCAGACTTTCACGATGGATAACGGAATTAAGGTTATTGTTGTGGAAAATGATAAAATACCGGTAGTCTCTTTTCAGCTCACTCTTGATATTGATCCGGTAATGGAAAATGAAGCTGCAGGTTATGTCAGCATGGCCGGTTCATTAATGAGATCGGGTACTGAGAAGAGGACCAAGGCTGAAATAGATGAAGAAATTGATTTTATAGGAGCATCACTGAACACATTTTCGACAGGAATGTTTGCATCTTCACTCACAAGGCATAAAGAAAAGCTTCTTGATCTGATGTCAGATATACTGCTGAACCCCTCCTTTCCGGAAGATGAACTGGAGAAAAACAAAACGCAGACCATCACAGGACTTGCCACAGTAAAGACTGATGCGGGTGCTATGGTAAACAATGTTTCCAGCGTAATGGTATACGGAGACAATCACCCTTACGGGGAAGTTACCACGGAAGAGAGTGTTAAGAACATAGAGAGGAGCATGCTGGTTGATTACTACAACAGCTATTTCAAGCCAAATGTAGCATATATGGTAATTGTAGGCGATATAAAAACCAGGGATGCAAAAAAGTTGATGAATAGATATTTTGGCAGCTGGCAGCGGGGAGAGGTTCCATCCCATAATTATGAAACACCGGTTGCCCCTGAAGGGAACCGGGTTGCCATTGCTGACCGGACGGGCGCGGTGCAGTCTGTTGTATCAGTAACCTATCCTGTGATCCTTAAGCCGGGAGATCCGGATGCAATAAAAGCAAGTGTAATGAACAGCGTACTCGGGGGTGGTGTTTTCAGCGGAAGGTTAATGCAAAACCTCAGAGAAGATAAAGGTTATACATACGGTGCCCGCTCCAGTCTCTCAACCGACAGGATTGTAGGCAGGTTCAATGCCCGCACCGAAGTCCGCAACAGTGTAACCGACAGCACGGTTACCGAGATACTTAATGAAATGAAAAGGATACGGAATGAACCGGTTGATGATGAAAGCCTCGAGCTGGTCAAAAATTTCCTAAACGGCAGTTTTGCAAGATCACTGGAAAGCCCGCGTACCATTGCAAATTTTGCTCTTAATACTGAACGGTACGGATTGCCGGCGGACTATTATGATACTTACCTGGAAAAGCTCAGTATGGTAAGTGCCCGGGATGTTCAGCAGGTAGCCAACAAATATATCAAGCCTGAAAACAGTTATATCATAGTGGGGGGAAACAGGTCTGAGGTTGCTGAGACCCTGAAAAAATTCAGTTATACAGGTGATGTGGAATTTTTTGATGCGTTCGGGCGCAGAATTGAAGAATCGGGGACTGAGGTGCAAGGGGGAATGGATGCAGGCACAGTTATTGACAATTATGTTGAAGCAATAGGAGGAGCTGATAAATTAAGCAAAATAGAAGATATCTCCATGAATATGAGTGCCAGTGTACAGGGGATGACCCTCGACATGGTCATCCATCAGAAGGCTCCAGACATGTATAAGATGTCTATGAGTATGGGAGGAAACGTGGTGCAAGAACAAATTTACGACGGGCAGCGCGGTAAGGCAAGGGGTATGCAGGGCACGATGGAGCTGGAAGGAGATATGCTGGAAGAGATGAAAATACAGGCGATAATGAATCCCGAACTTTCTTACCAGGAGAGAGGTTTCAAACTAAGTCTCGATGGTATAGAAAATATAGATGGTGAAAATGCCTATAAACTCACAATAACCAGTCCACGTGATGCCAGCATTACAGAATTCTTCAGTGTAGAGAGCGGACTAAAACTTCGTACAGTAACCACACAGGATTCTCCAATGGGAAGCATAACCCAAATAACTGATTATGAAGACTACAAAGAAGTTGATGGACTTAAATATCCGTTTCTTATCAAACAGCAGGTTGGTCCGCAGACTTTCGATATGGAGGTAAAATCAATTGAAATAAACCAGGGATTAGCAGATGAAGTTTTCAGCGTTGATTAGGAGAGGTTATTAATAGTCATTCCTGAGAAAAACCTTCATATTCGCAAAATAACCAGGCATATCTTTACTGATATGCCTGGTTATTTTGCATTATATTTAATCTGCTTTCACGGCATTATTCGGAGGAAATAGTCCGACCAGAAGAAAAAATGTTAAGGCCGAAACCGAGATCCCAAATATATTGGGATCAAGTCCATATGGAAGGTAAACACCGGTTATGGTAAGAAACAATGTTGTTCCTCCCCCGAGGATCATCGACCAGAAAGCAGCAAGCGGTGTTCGCTTTTTGAGGAAAAAGGCCCCGATCACCGGCATGAGTAACCCTGAAACCATAAAGGAATATGAATAAAGCATAAGCTCAAGAACATTTTCCATGGTAGCAGCAATCAACAAGGCCAGGATTCCTATAAAAAGCGTCAAACCCTGGGAAAAACGTAGCATTACCTTCTGGTTACCGCTTATCCGGAAAAGCCTTGACAGAACATCAGTAAGCAGGTTACCGGAAGCAGCCATCATACAACTGTCGGCCGTTGACATTATAGCCGAGAAATAAGCCGACATCATCAGTCCCATCAGACCAACAGGCAGGATAGTCCGCAATAACATCGGCAGACCCTGTTCAGGATCCAGTCCACTGCCCGCCATATATCCCAGATATTCGAACATCCCGTTTTCATATGCTACACGTGAAAATAGTCCAAGTATAACACCCATCATTGCCATAAAAGGCCACTCAAATATGCCGGCTATATACCATGCTTTCTTAGCCTGCTTTACACTGCGGGTAGCATAGATCCTCTGGTAGAGAGTCATTCCCACAAACCATATAGGAATGATCGTAACCGCCCAGTTGACAATGGTTTGCCAGGGCACATTCCGAAAAGAGAGAAATTCCGGTCCGAGTGTCTCCCTAATAGCAGCCATACCGCCGGTGGATGCATAACCAATGGGAATCCCAATAAATACAAGTCCCCCCATAAGGATAATCCACTGAAAAGTATCGGTATAAATTACCGCCTTGATACCTCCCATAACAGTATAGACAACGGCAATTACACCCATTATTATCAGGGCTGAATCCATATCCAGATCCACAAACGTAGCAGAAGCAAGTTTGGCCCCCGCCAGAATCTGGGAGCTGGTAAAACCCAGGTAGCCGATTCCGGA
Organism: uncultured Bacteroidales bacterium; assembly: GCA_964520585.1. Classification (GTDB taxonomy): domain Bacteria; phylum Bacteroidota; class Bacteroidia; order Bacteroidales; family PUMT01; genus PXAP01. The sequence goes on along the minus strand of CAZFOO010000035.1, from coordinate 22,168 downwards.
AATGATCCCTGCCGCCATAGCCACGCGGGGACTGTAGAAATGCCTGAATATTTCGGGAAAAGTGAAAAGCTTCTGATCTTTTCCAAGGGGATGCACCCGGGGAATCAACACCACTGCACTCAACCATGCACCAATCAGGCCGGTAAACAACATCCACGAACCTGCCAGACCCATTATAAACCCCAGTCCCCCCAAACCAATCGAAAAACCACCCCCTACATCAGTGGCAACTACAGACAAACCAACATGAAAACTCCCTATATTCCTGCTTCCTACATAATAATCATCGGCATCACGGTTCTTTTTTAAAAAATAAAACCCTATTCCAAGAACCAATAACATATAAATAACAAATACAGACAGATCAATCCAGTGCATATAAATATTTTAGTGATTACCGTGAAGCAAAAGTATAAAAACAGGCAAGATATCCAAATAATCAATTATGGGCTGACCAGGCATCAGCCAGCACTATGGATTGCATGATCATATGACCATACTAACCTAAAGATCACGATTCTTCAGTGCAAAGGAGGTAATAAAAAGAAATAGAACGATATAACCTGCGGCAAGAAATATTTGTCCATAAAGGGGTAACCCGTTTGTGACAAGCCCCATCTCACTTAAAGAAAGAGCATTCCCACCTTCGGCAGTTTCAAAGGTTCCTTCTGAAGAAATGCTTATAAATTCCGGCAGGGGAGTGAGAGATCCTATGGCTTTCATCGGGAAGAAAGGGCGGATAGCAGGATCAAAAAAACTTCTGATAACCGGCTCTATAGGAAACCTGAACAAAATAAACAGAATTATTGAAAGAGCGGTACTACGTAAAATAACAGTAAGCATCAATGCAGCAACCATATAACCCAATGCCTGCAAAAAATATACAAGAAGAATGTCAATATTTGAAAAAAAGTTAATTATACTGAATTCTGAAGTAAAAACAGATCCATAGATAATGCCGCTAAAAAAAACCAAAACAAAACTATACAGAGCTATAAGAAAGATTACAACCAGCTTTCCATACAAAAGTTCAATTCTCTCAAGACCATCAATCAAATGCTGACGGAAAGTACGGAAAGAAAATTCATTTCCCGTTATCATTATAACCGCAATGGCCAAAAGCAGGTTAAACCAGCTTGCTATCCAGGCAAAATAACTCCACACATAAGGAAATTTGAACAAATTAGTGGTATCGAAGCCGGGAAAGGTGAGCTCAACTTGTGATGAAGTGAAAATTACAAGGGAAAACAGTACCAGATGAAGTCCCAGAATCACCTTGAAAGAAGTGGAATTGACCAGTTTTATAAGTTCAATATTCAGTAGTTTACGCATTATCCAAATAATTAAATTTCATACTTTGTATTGCACTTTTCATATTTCACTTATCTGACCAGTTCAAGAAACTGTGATTCCAGGCTCTTTTTCACCGGTTCCAGCCGGGAGAGAATAATATCATGGCTGAATGCATACCTGTTCAATGACCCGGCATCTGTATCCGGAGTGCAGCTTACTAAAATATTATCTCCCTGCCGGGTTAGAGAATTAACCATTTCTGATGCGGAAAGGAACTTTTCGAGATTTTGGATATCCGGGGCAGAAACAATAAAGATCTTTTCTGCACCAATCAGTTCGTTAACGCGGCCCCGGGCAATCAACTCACCTGCTTTAAGAACGGCAACATGCGTACATACCTTTTCCACTTCGGCAAGAATATGACTGGCAAGTATAACGGTCTTCCCCTTAGATGCCTCATTCTGAATAATATTCCTTACCTCTGCAATCCCTTCCGGATCCAGGCCATTGGTGGGCTCATCAAGTACCATAACCTCAGGGTCGCCCAGCAAAACCGATGCCACAGCAAGTCTTTGCTTCATGCCAAGTGATAATGTACGGTATGGAGAGCTCCTCCTTTCATATAGTCCGGTAATTCTCAATACCCTATCAATATCTTCCGGGGGAGCCGCCTTGATATGAGCTATAATTTTAAGATTATGTGAAAGACTCAGATATGGATAAAAATTGGGAACCTCGATAAGGCTTCCAACACTTCTTTTCCATTTATTATCGTGCTCAGCGTTACCGAACCATGAAAATGAGCCGGACTGTTGCCGCACCACACCCAAAATTATTGACAAGGTTGTGGTTTTGCCACTGCCGTTAGGTCCGAGGATGCCAAATACCTGTCCCTGTAAAACCTCCATATTGAGATTATTCACAGCTTTAATTCTTCCGAAGTGTTTTGTCAGCTGACTTATTTCCAGGATTTTTTGCATAAGATTGATCAATAATTTTTTGTTTTCCGGAAAAAAGATTTTCTACCGGGCATCACAGCCGTTTCATATGATACTTAAACCAGACGATCGATACTAAAATATATTACAGAACAGGAAAAAATCAGGACTGTAAAAAATTCTTTAAGATGATACCAGAATCATCCTGTTATAAACAAGCAAGATAAAAAAAATATATATATCCTTTAAAAAACAAGAAGTTAAAATTTCGTCAAGAAAATACAAAACTTTAACCTGCGATAGATAATAGATGCTATTATAAGTTCTATTTGTAGTATTTATATAATGTATAATTGACCTGCGGCCAATTTTGAATGCTGTTGTTAGTGCATTGTGCAATATTATTCAGATACAAAGTAAGGAACATGCATGGCACACATATAAAAAGAGCGGAAAAAAATTCCGCTCCTGTTTAAAGTAACAAATGCTTCTAACGATATTTCCCTTCAAACTGAAAGTTAATTTCCGAGTTCAGAAATAAATTTTATTCTCATCAGGCGAATATCCTCTTCAGAGTAATCATCCTCACCCAATTCTGCAAGAGCATCTTCTACGGATTCCGATTCAGCCTCTTCACGGAAAAATTCAAATACTTCTGCCTGCCGTTCATCGTCTATCATATCATTTATATAATAGTCAATGTTTAGCTTTGTCCCCGAATTTACAATAGCCTCTATTTCTGACAAAAGTTCATGCATTTCCATTTTTTTGGAAGCAGCAATATCGTCAAGGTTCATTTTCCTGTCTATAGCCTGTATAATTGAAACTTTAACCCCGGATTTGTTGACTACTGATTTCACGATCATATCCTGAGGCCTGACTATCTCTTTTTCCTCAACATAGGATTTAATTAGTTCAACAAATTCCTTACCATAGCGTCGTGCCTTGCCACTGCCAACACCAACAATATTCTGCATCTCTTCAATTGTTACAGGATACTGAAGAGCCATATCTTCCAGAGAAGGATCCTGAAAAATCACAAAAGGAGGAAGATTATGTTTTTTAGATACCTTTTTCCTGAGATCTTTCAGGATATGTAATAACTCGAGGTCAACAGTGCTGGTTCTGCTACCGGAAGCCCCGTTTGACTCATCCTCCTCATCATGTTCGTGATCCTGATCGTCTACAAGCATGAATGAATAGGGTTTATTGATAAACTCGAGGCCTTTGGGACTTAAACGGAGCAGTCCGTAATTCTCAATTTCCTTTATAAGCAATTTGGCGATCATGGCTTGCCTTATTACAGCCAGCCAGTATTTATCGGATTTTTCACTGCCTTCGCCAAAAATTGGCAATTCATTGTGCTTATAAGTCTGAACTGACTGGGTAGACTTGCCGGTGATAATATCGGCTATATGTTCTGCCTTGAATTTTTCTTTCACTGCCAGTACAGTTTTCAATACAACTGCAATCTCTTCTTTCCCTTCGAAACGGGTTTTGGGGTGGATGCAGTTATCGCAGTTTTCACAATTATCTTCATGATACTCTTCACCAAAATAGTGTAGCAGGTGTTTTCTACGGCATACTGCCGATTCAGCATAGGAAACTGTTTCCAGCAATAGCTGTTTCCCAATCTCCTGCTCGGCAATATGCTTGTTCTGCATGAACTTTTCAAGCTTTTGTATATCCTTGTAGCGGTAAAATGTAATGCATTTACCTTCACCTCCGTCTCTTCCTGCCCGTCCGGTTTCCTGGTAATAGCCTTCCAGGCTTTTGGGTATGTCATAGTGTATGACAAAGCGAACATCGGGCTTATCAATGCCCATACCAAAAGCGATAGTTGCCACTATAACATCGGCCTCCTCCATAAGGAAACTATCCTGATTTGCAGACCGGGTGGCTGAATCCATACCTGCATGATAGGGTAAGGCTTTGATACCATTGATCATGAGTGTTTCAGAAAGCTCTTCAACCTTCTTCCGGCTAAGGCAATAAATAATACCGGATTTACCTGGATTATTTTTAATAAATTTAATTATTTCCTTGGTAGCGCTAACCTTGGGCCTCATTTCGTAATACAGGTTAGGCCTGTTAAATGAAGATTTGAAGACCCGTGCCTCAAGCATCCCCAGATTTTTCTGAATATCATGCTGCACCTTAGGTGTGGCGGTTGCAGTAAGCGCAATTATTGGTGCAGTACCGACCTCATTTATAATAGATCTGATCCTTCTGTATTCCGGCCGGAAATCATGCCCCCATTCAGAGATACAATGTGCTTCATCAATAGCATAGAATGACACCTTGACCTGTTGCAGGAATTTAACATTTTCATCCTTCGTAAGTGATTCAGGTGCAACATACAGCATTTTGGTACGGCCTAAAAGCAGATCTTGCTTTACCTTTTCTATTGCTGCTTTGGTAAGGGATGAATTCATAAAATGTGCAACCCCATCCTCAGCACTGAAAGCCCTGATAGCATCAACCTGATTTTTCATCAGGGCAATAAGCGGAGATATTATAATAGCAGTGCCTTCCAGCAACATGGCAGGCAACTGATAACACAAAGACTTTCCGCCTCCGGTGGGCATCAGGACGAATGTATCGTTCCCGTCAATCACATTCTGGATAATATCTTCCTGGTTACCTTTAAAACTGCTAAACCCGAAATTGGATTTCAGGCTTTCCATAAGTGAAACTTCAGATTTTACTCCTTTATACATAATTAAAATTTATATAATTGCTGCGCTATTAAAAATTGTGAAGGATCCATTCAATTACAAATAATATTGCATTAAAAAAAACTAACTTTTCAGATAAATGTTGTCTTCATAAATACAAATAAAAATGAAAGGGAGAATATTTTAGGAAAAGTAAAAAAGCAATAGTAAAAAGATATTTTTTCTTAATCTATAAATAGATAACTTTGCAGTTTAAATTTACAAAAATTTTTATTAGAAAATAAACTTATTAAATAATTTTAACATTTTAACATTGGTTTTAGACTGTTTTTTTATTAATCAAAACGCCGCATGATCAGAATAGCAATAATTCCGTAATTAATAATATTTTTGCGGCAACCAATAATAAACAGGATATAACAATGTTTAAAAATATATTCAGGCTTTCCATAAGATCTTCAACCTAATCAGAATGCTTTCTTCGAATTCCATAAAAAAGATCGCAAGGCAGACCATTACAACAGAAGCCAGGGCGGTCACGAAACTGTTAAAGTTTATCGATAATGAGTTCGCAAGAGCCATAAGTCTTATATATAAGAGCAAAGGGCGGCTGATAATTACAGGGATTGGAAAAAGTGCAATAATCGGAAATAAAATAGTAGCAACTCTCAATTCAACAGGAACTCCTGCCATATTTATGCATGCAGCAGATGCAATACATGGTGATCTTGGAATAATACAGGAAGATGATATTGTATTGTGCATATCAAAAAGCGGAAATTCACCTGAGATCAAATTACTTGTTCCTCTAATAAAAAACCTGGGCAATTCAATTATCGGGATGGTTTCAAATAATTCATCGTTTCTGGCACAAAAGTCAGATATAACAATTATAACTCCGGTTGATAAGGAGGCCTGTCCCAACAATCTTGCCCCTACTTCAAGCACAACAGTACAACTTGTTACCGGTGATGCAATAGCTGTATGCCTTCTTGAATGCCGAGGTTTCACTGAAAAAGATTATGCAAGGTATCATCCTGGTGGCACCATTGGGAAAAAGCTTTACATGAGAGTCTCCGATTTTTTTCTTGAAAATAAAATTCCAAGGGTATATATTACTGATACTATACCACACGTTATCTTTGAGATATCATCAAAAAGGCTTGGCGCTACAGCTGTGCTCAATGACAAGGGAGAACTGGCAGGCATTATTACCGATGGAGACCTGCGCAGAATGCTCGAAAAGAACAACGGGCTAAATTCTCTCAGAGCGGGAGATATAATGACCAGGAGCCCCAGGACAATTGATATTGATGCAATGGCAATTGAAGCATTTGAAATAATGAAACAAAATAATATTACCCAGCTGCTTATAATGAATAAGAATATTTATTCAGGGATTATCCATCTGCACGATATCCTTAAGGAAGGGGTTGTGTAGGATATTAATATAATAATACTATGGCAAATAATATTAATAATGAAATGTCATTTCTTGAGCACCTGGAGGCACTCAGATGGCACCTCGTCAGATCGATATTGGCAATTGTTGTCTTTGCAATTCTGGCATTCGCATTCAAGGATTTCATCTTCTCAAACATAATAATCGCTCCCAAAACACCCGATTTCTTTACAAACCGGAATCTTTGTGCCTTCGGAACATGGATAGGAATTAAAGCACTTTGCATAAATGCAGAACCGTTTCAGCTGATAAATATTAATATGGCCGGCCAGTTTACAACTCATATAATGGTTTCCATGATTATCGGACTGATTTTCTCCTTTCCTTACCTGGTTTTTGAAATGTGGCGCTTCATTGGTCCGGCACTGTATGATAAAGAGCAACAATATGCCCGGGGGGCCGTTTTTTACATTTCATTGCTTTTTATTCTTGGTGTTCTATTCGCCTACTATGTGATAATCCCACTCTCGGTCCATTTCCTGGGCAGCTATCAGGTCAGCCAGGAAGTTACGAACCAGATAAACCTAATGTCGTACATATCAACTGTAAGTGCTATTGCCCTTGCAGCAGGACTTATTTTCGAATTACCTGTTTTGATATTCTTTCTTACCAAGATAGGCCTTGTAACTCCTGAATTCCTAAAAAAATACCGCCGGCATGCACTGGTAATTGTATTGGCATTATCAGCCATTATTACACCTCCTGATGTTTTCAGCCAGATACTTGTTGCCTTCCCGCTTATGTTCCTTTATGAGGTAGGTATCAGGTTATCAAAAAGAGTTATCAGGAAAGAACAGCTTGCGGCACAACAAGAATGATTTAAGACACGTTTAATAACCTGTCATAAATCTAATTAAATCATCCATATGAACGAGAAGGTGATATTGAAAACCACTAACCTGGTTAAAAGATATCGTAAAAGGACGGTTGTCGACCATGTATCCATAGAGCTTAAACAGGGAGAGATTGTCGGACTGCTGGGACCTAACGGCGCGGGTAAGACAACCTCTTTTTATATGATAGTAGGATTGATAACTCCAAACGAAGGCTCAATATATCTTAATGAAACTGATATAACTGACGAGCCGGTTTATAAAAGAGCTCAAAAAGGGATCGGATACCTTGCTCAGGAAGCTTCTGTATTCCGGAAACTGACGGTAGAAAACAATATAAGTGCCGTATTGGAGATGTCGGGCATACCAAGGTCAGAACAAAAGGAACGAACAGAAGTCCTCCTTGAGGAGTTCGGGCTGCAGCATATCCGCAAGAGTCTGGGTATACAACTGTCAGGTGGTGAAAGAAGGAGAACAGAAATTGCCAGATCACTGGCCCTCAAACCCAGCTTCATCCTTCTGGATGAACCCTTTGCAGGAGTTGATCCGATTGCCGTGGAGGATATTCAGAAAATTGTCATGCAGTTAAGGGAAAAAAATATTGGTATTTTAATTACCGATCACAACGTTCATGAAACGCTTACAATTACCGACAGGGCCTACCTGTTGTTTGAGGGAAAGATACTCAAGTCGGGCAATGCCGAAGAACTTGCTGCAGATGAGCAGGTCAGGAAGCTGTACCTGGGAGAAAACTTTTCGCTTATAAGATAAATTAATAACAAGTATTTTACTGAGGAATTGCTGAAATAATTCACTGACGAATCCCCATGATACTGAAGTCTCACCCGGCAGCTGACACATCCCGGCTAGCAATAATCCCCGGGTATTCAGATAAAAAGGTCAAAACCCCAGTTGATAAGAACTGCCAGTATCACGGCATAAACAATTATACTGACAAACGAAGCCCACAGAAAGGGCCGTGATTTCATCCCGAAAATTTTGACGGTAGCCGCCATAGCCCATATTCCAAGCCATGGAGTAAGGATAATAGTAGTCCATACCCCGTTTTTTTCGATTTTACTCCTTATACGGGGAGATGAAAATTTCTGGAGCCACCGGCTGATACGGGGATAACGGTTAAGGGTATCATAGGATCTGGCGATAATTACCGCTGGAACATAATTCCCAAAGGTGCTCCATAAAACAACAGAATATATATCCAGTCCGAGACCAAATCCTGCAGGCACAGCTACGTAAATTTCGGCCCACGGGAAAAACCCAATTACCCAAACGGTAAATGACCGGAAAAGATAATCCAGCATATAATCAAATGATCTGCAAAGATAGAGAATCCTGCATTAATATTTTTGGTCATTGAACCATAGAGAAGTTCATGAATATATCACCTGTTTTGTCATCAGGGACCGCAATTCCAGTGTCTTTAACAAAAAAAGTTATTGCAAAATTGCTTGTTTTCCATCAGAAAATTCAGGTTTACAATTTTTTTTTCTACCTTTGCGCCTGATTTTAAGCGGATGTGGCGGAATTGGTAGACGCGCTAGACTTAGGATCTAGTGCCGCAAGGCGTGGGGGTTCGAGTCCCTTCATCCGCACAGATATGAACCGTCAAACAGCTACCGGATAACAGCAGGTTTTGACGGTTTTTTAACCGTTTATTTTCCCCGGTCTGATTCAAATTAACTTTTCATGTTTAAAGTCGTCATTAAATATTCGGATGATCACAGCAGGAATGTTACCGGATTCCGCCACGCAGGAAACTATTAGCCGGGCACCATAATAATCATTAAAAACAAATCTTCAATGCAAGTCAAAAAGGAAAATAAGGACGATCTGAATGCAGTTATCAGGATCCAGGTTGAAAAACCTGATTACGAGCAACAGGTAACCAATAAACTAAAAGATTATAAAAAACAGGCCAACATGCCGGGTTTCAGGCCAGGAATGGTACCTATGGGAATGATACGCCGTATGTACTACAAACCGGTACTTCTTGAAGAGATTAATAAAATTGTTTCGGAATCACTGACAAAATTTATTGAGGAAGAAAAACTGAATATACTTGGGGAACCTCTTACAAATAAGGAAGAGCAAAAAGAAATTGACTTTGATAAACAGGAAGATTTTGAATTTGTTTTCGATATTGGCATCGCTCCCGAAGTAGAAGCGGATATTTCAGAAAAAGACAAATTCCCCTATTATGTGATTGATGCCGACAAGGATCTGATTGATAAACATGCAGACAGTTATGCCAACCGCTTTGGAGAAATGATCCAGGGGGAAGAGGTAGAAGATGAGGATGTAATCAAGGGTAATCTGAGCCAGCTTAGTCCTGAAGGAGAAATATTGTCAGATGGTATCAGCACTGAAAATGCAAGTCTTTCAATGCGTGTCATTAAGGATGAAGAAATAAAAAATCAACTTACCGGATCTAAAGTCGGCGATATTCTTCAACTGGATCTTAAAAAAGCCTACCCTAATGACACTGAACTGGCCGGAATCCTGCAGGTGGACAAGGAACTGATTGGAGAAGAGCCGATGAATTTCCAGCTTACTGTTGAAGAGATCTCACGTTGGAAAAAAGCCGCGATCGATCAGGAACTTTTCGATAAAGCCTTTGGGGAAGGAGAAATTACATCTGAGGAAGAATTCAGAAACAGGCTTAAGGAAGAGATCGAAAAGGCTTATACTCAAAACAGCGACTATAAATTGTTTCTTGACACCAGGCAGAAAATGCTGGATAAGGTGCAGACAGAGATACCAGAAGATTTCATTAAACGCTGGCTGCTGGAATCAAACAAAGGCAAGCTGACCGAAGAAGATCTGGAAAAAGATTTTTCCAAAGTCAAAGATGATCTCAAATGGCAGCTTATACAGGATTCTCTTATTAAAAAGCTGGAGCTCAAGGTTGAACCAGCAGAAGTTGAAGAACTGGCAAAACAACAGATTCTCATGCAGTTTCAACAATATGGAATGGCTAATGTACCCGAGGAACATCTTAACAATTATGCCGGCGAGATGATGAAAAAGGAACAGGAAAGAAGGAAGCTTTATGAGCAGAAATTCCAGGAAAAAATTACTCTTGCAGTTAAGGAAAAAGCTACTCTGGAAGAAAAGAAAGTGAAGGAAGAGGATTTTGCCAAGCTATTTGAATAATAATCCTGAATTTTCGCCAGGTCATTTTTATTACCAGACCAACAGAATTTATTATTGCAGCATTTTAATATCCCTGCAACAATAATTCATTATTTTAAGTTATGTAGAGCCTGTCAACCGGATTTGATCTGATTCTCATTTTTCTTCTGTAAAAAAGAGTCAATTTTTTTCATCTGTATGTGTGTATTTTGACTGCGTCGATTTTGCATGCTGTTGTCTGTGCTTTGTACAATTTTATTTGGATGCAAAATTCATGTATATTTGTTTCCTAATTATACATTTACAACTAAAAAATATTATAGCAAAATGAACAAAAGAAATGATTTCCGTAAATATGCAACCGGACATCTGAGGATGAGCGGCTCAGGAATTGACAGCTACCAGTCCCTTCTTAATGCCTACATATCTCCCACCATAATCGAAGAAAGACAACTTAATATTGCTTCGATGGACGTGTTCTCCAGACTTATGATGGACCGTATAATCTTTCTTGGTTTGCCGATAGATGACTATGTTGCAAATATCGTGCAGGCCCAGCTCCTGTACCTGGAATCTTCTGATCCGGCAAAGGATATACAAATCTACATTAACAGTCCGGGAGGTTCGGTTCATGCCGGACTGGGTATTTATGACACCATGCAGTATATTAGTGCGGATGTTGCCACAATATGCACAGGTATGGCTGCATCAATGTCAGCCATTTTGCTGGCAGCAGGTTCGAAAGGAAAGCGTTCGGGACTGGTACATTCCAGGGTAATGATACATCAGCCCATGGGAGGTGCTCAGGGGCAGGTTACAGACATAGAGATAACCGTTCGTGAGATCCAGAAGCTCAAAAAGGAACTTTATGATATCCTTTCTGAACATACCGGTAATCCCTTTGAAAAGGTTGAAAAGGATTCTGACCGTGATTACTGGATGACCTCTGACGAGGCAAAAAAGTATGGTATGATTGACGAGATACTGGCCAGAAAAACTAAAAAAACCAAATAATTTCCGGCAGTTCAACACAAAACAAAATTAAAAACCGCATCTGTCTGAGCTGCGGTTTTTTAAGTTTTAACATGAGAAAAATAATAATATCTCAAAAAAATAAGCTTACCGGAATTTTCATTATCGTTTTCCGATGAAACGGGAATAAAAAATTTCCAAAATCGCATAAAATGAATTAGTTTTACATTCCTGTTAGCCGGTAGCGATATTTACGTAACATACAGGAATATAAGCAAACCGGGAATCACAGGGAAGGTTTTATGTATATAATAAGTGAAGTATGGTTTATTCAAATGACAAGAAAGCTGAAAAATGTTCCTTTTGCGGCAGAAATAAAAAGGAAACAAACCTCCTGATTGCAGGGGTTTCAGGACATATATGCGACAGCTGCGCAGAACAGGCCTACGGAATTGTAAAGGAAGAGGTTAAATCAAAATCAGAACTCGACCTGAAAGACCTTAAACTACTTAAGCCTGTTGAGATCAAGAATTTCCTTGATGAGTATGTGATCGGACAGGATGATGCAAAAAAATTTATCTCTGTAGCCGTTTATAATCACTACAAAAGATTGATGCAGGCAAATCACCAGGACGATCAGGATGTGGAGATAGAAAAATCTAACATTGTCCTTGTAGGTGAGACGGGCACAGGTAAAACTTTATTGGCAAGGACCATCGCACGATTGCTTCGCGTTCCTTTCACAATTGTTGATGCGACCGTTCTGACCGAGGCCGGTTATGTGGGCGAAGATATTGAAAGCATCCTCACCAGGCTTTTACAGGTAGCCGATTATAATGTGGAATCGGCGGAAAGAGGCATTGTATTCATTGACGAACTGGATAAAATTGCCAGAAAAAGCGATAATCCTTCAATAACAAGGGATGTAAGCGGAGAAGGAGTGCAGCAGGGTTTACTGAAACTGCTTGAAGGTTCGGTGGTTAATGTGCCTCCGCAGGGAGGAAGAAAACATCCTGACCAGAAAATGATACCGGTAAATACAAAAAACATACTTTTTATTTGTGGCGGGGCATTCGATGGAATTGAAAAAAAGATTGCCGTAAGGTTAAATACACAGGTTGTCGGATATACTGCAAGCTCCCAAAAAGAACAAATCGATCGTGAGAACCTTCTTCAGTATATTGCACCACAGGATCTTAAATCATTCGGACTCATTCCTGAAATAATAGGCCGTCTTCCTGTCCTTACATATCTCACTCCCTTAAACAGGGAAACTCTTCGCTCCATCCTTACAGAACCGAAGAACTCCATTATAAAACAGTATTTTAAGTTGTTTAAAATGGACGGGATAGAGTTGCAGATCGATGAAAATGTCCTGGAATATATTGTTGATAAAGCCATCGAATTCAAGCTTGGAGCCAGAGGCCTAAGGTCGATATGTGAAGCTATTATGATAGATCCTATGTTTGAAATGCCATCCGGAAAATCTGGTAACCTCCATATTGACCTTAAATTTGCACAGACCAAACTGGAAAAGATCAATTTTAATAAGCTGAAGGTTGCTTAAGCATCTTTCAGCTTCTCCTGATAAGATTTTTCATTATTGACCAGGAATGGATCCTGACATGGTTATCAGAATTTACCTGGGTCTCCTGCTGACAAAGTGATGCAGGCACAGGTTACCCTGACAGGTATCCGGTGTTGAAATGCTGTTGTTGTATCCATTAATTTATGTGGCCATTTTATGATCTGCCAGGGCTGCGGTACAAGCAGATCATAAATAACCAGTTCCTAAATTTTTATTTATGGTTGATGTTAATCCAAAAAAAAGTCTTGGGCAGCATTTTCTTACCGACAAAAATATTGCAGGAAAAATAACCAGCGCACTGAGCTGCGATGGTTATGATCATGTAATTGAAATAGGACCGGGAACCGGTATCCTTACAGGTTTTCTGATTGAAAATGATCGCTTTGATATATCTCTTGTAGAAATTGACAGTGAGTCGGCCGATTATTTGAGAAAACGTTTCCCCGATATTGCCGGAAAAATTATTGAACAGGATTTCCTTAAATATCCATTACATTTGTTTTATTCTTCGCCAATTGCAATTATCGGTAATTTCCCGTATAACATTTCCAGTCAGATCTTTTTTAAAATTCTTGAAAGCAATCAACTCGTAACAGAGATTGTATGCATGCTGCAGAAGGAGGTGGCTGACAGGATAGCCTCCCCCCCCGGTTCAAAAGCTTATGGTATCCTTAGTGTACTTTTACAGGCGCATTATAATATTGAATCCCTTTTCAATGTGGGGCCGAAAGTATTTATTCCTCCTCCAAGGGTCAATTCGGCAGTTATCAGGCTCAGGAGAAAGAAAAATGCTGTTTTGGGTTGTAATGAGAAATTATTCGCCAGCGTTGTAAAAACTGCATTTAACCAGAGAAGAAAAATGCTGAGAAATTCGCTTTCTGCTTTTTTACCAAAAGATACTGGTCATGGTTTGTTAAGCAGGAGGCCGGAACAGCTTACTGTAGAGGACTTTGTAAATATTACACTACTTATTGAAACAACATCTTAATATTTAGAATCATGCAATTTGAATTAAGCCATGAATTTATTGATCAATTACGTAAAAACATTGATCAGGACAATAAAGATGCAGTCTTACAGCTCATCAAAGATTTACATTCGGCAGACATAGCTGAAATATATACACGGCTGGATGATGATCATGGCAGATACCTGTTTCCCCTTCTCGATGATGAGACGGCTGCCGACGTGCTGATAGAACTTGATATTGATGAAAGAAAGAGGGTTCTTAAAAACCTACCCAGCAATATGATTGCCAGGCAGCTCATTGACAATATGGATACCGATGATGCTGCCGACGTGGTGGGTGAACTTTCAACCGAGATAAAAGAGGAAGTTCTTTCCCAGCTTAAAGATATTGAACATGCCGGTGATATTGTCGACCTTCTGTCCTATGATGAAGCTTCAGCCGGCGGGTTAATGGCCAAGGAACTTATCAAAGTTAATGAAAACTGGAATGTGGTTACCAGCATCAGGGAAATGAGAAAACAGGCTGAAGAAGTTGATGAGGTATATTTTGTCTATGTGGTTAATAATGCCGGCATGCTTACCGGCACCCTTTCTCTAAAAAAATTGCTTCTTAGCTCACGGCATTCCCAGATCAGCGACCTGCTCAATCCGGATATCATATCGGTAAGAACAGATACTACCTCTGAAGAAGTATCAAATATAATGCGCAAATATGATCTTGTTGCTTTGCCTGTTGTAGACCAGATAGGACGGCTAGCTGGAAGAATAACCATAGATGATGTGGTGGATGTGATGAAGGAAGAGGCGGAAAGGGATTATCAGCTTATTGCGGGTATTTCCGAAGACGTTGAATCGTATGATAAGGTGTGGATTCTTACAAGAGCCCGGCTGCCATGGTTGCTGGTAGGTCTCACGGGGGGGATCCTTGTTTCCCAGGTGATCGGCTTATTCGAGGCAGATCTGGGGATATATCCGGAGATGGCATTTTTCATGCCCCTTATTGCAGCTTCAGCAGGAAACGTAGGAGTCCAGTCCTCGTCTATTGTAGTACAGGGACTAGCAAACCAGAGCATCCAGCTTTCAAAAACAGTAAGCAGACTGCTAAAGGAATTTGTAGTTGCGATGATGAACGGGTTTACTCTTGGCCTGTTAATGCTTACTTACAATCTGCTGGTCAGCAGTTCTCTGGCTTTGACTTTCACGGTAAGCACCGCCCTGTTTTCGGTAATCATTTTTGCATCTTTGTTTGGCACCCTTATTCCTTTGCTGCTTGATAAATTCAAAATAGACCCGGCCCTGGCCACCGGTCCGTTTATTACTACTTCTAATGACCTCATGGGGCTCATAATATATTTTTCAATAGGAAGGTATTTTTATGGTATACTGTAAAAAATATAAACTAAATAATAACTGGCTTCTTTCATTTAAATTCATCCAGGCATTGCCGGTTATTTATTTTAAAACTGATGCCGGTAATGATCAAAAAGTATGATTGATGGCTTCAACCGGATTTAGCCTGGAGGCGCTGTATGCAGGTGCATAACCGGCAATTACACCAATAACGGCGGAAACTGCAAGTCCCAGAACTATATTACCAAGCGTGAGTGTGATGGTAAACTCTGATAAATTACTGACCAGCATCGTCCCGGTAAAAATAAGTATCAGTCCGAGGACTCCTCCCGTAACAGCCAGGAGAACCGATTCATAAAGAAACTGGAGAAGAATGAAATAATTTTTTGCACCAAGGGATTTCTGTATTCCTATTATATTGGTACGTTCCTTTACTGATACAAACATTATATTTGCTATTCCAAACCCACCCACCAGTATTGAAAATCCACCAATAATCCACCCTACCAGATTGATCATTACAAATATCTGATCGAGGCTCTGGGTGATCGCACTTGCCTGGTTAAGAGCAAAATTATCTTCCTCCGCCGGCTTTAATCTCCGTGAAGACCTGAGGATGAAGCGAAGTTCATCAATTAGTTCCTGATTAACTATATCAGGCTCAGCTTTTACCATTATCATAGGATTTAGCCTGTCTGACCTGATATTAAAGATATTCCTGGCAAAATTCAGGGGTAATAGCACCATCTCGTCCAGACTGCCACCTCCCAGCATATTTTCTCCTTCTTTTTGGGCAACTCCGATCACTGTAACTTTTCTCCCTGAAACTCTTATTTCTTTATTCAGGGGATCTGCGCCTTCAAATAGTTTTCGAGCGATCTCATCTCCAATAATAGCCAGGTTACGCCCTGCTGATGATTCATAAGGGGTGAAATATCTTCCCCGCTGAAGTTCAAAGTGCCTTATATCTTGAAAATCATATGTGTTAGCCCAGATGCCGATATTATTCAGATAAGTACCTTCATGCCTCACCTGTCCCCCGGTGGACACAGAAAAGGCAACTCCATGGGCAAATTGTGACCTTCTGCGCACCTCATCATAATCGCGAAGATCGGGAACCGGCCGGCGCATGTATACCCACCACGGGTATTCATCACTAAAAGTCCACGGCCATTTCTGTACATAAATTACATCGTCTCCCAATACCGAAATACTCTCCCGGATATTCCGTTCAAGAGAATCAACAATAGTAAATACCGAAATTATGGCAAATATGCCAATAGTAATGCCAAGCAAAGATAAAAGCGTACGAAGCTTGTTAACCATTACAGAGCTGTAGGCAAATATTAAACTCTCTCTTAATAGTTTTAAAAAGATCATCCGGATCTGGAATATTTTTTTTATTAAAGTTTTCTGAAGCAAACTTAGGTAATTTTTGCGATATAATTAATAATATGATAGCTACCAGAAAAAAAATTTGCAATTAAAGGTCCGGCTGTTAAACAGGTAGTATCAAAGGTTAGCTCAGTGAATAAATTCACTTACGGGAAAACAAAGAACATGGTTTTGCTCTGTGTAGTAAGATGAAACGTCCGTTATAAAATTTGCCAGGCATAAAATATGGCCACAATTATCAACTGACTAATTTTGCAGGTTTTTAAATGGGTTACAATAAAATATATCTGACTTTTTGTATATCTTTGCAAATAAATTTTAACACCCTGTTTATGAGCTATTTAAAAAAGATCAACACCGCATTTATATCGGTCTGGAATAAGGATTCCCTGGAAAAAATTATCAGCGCCCTTGCCAGGCTTGATATCCATGTCTATTCAACAGGCGGCACAGCTGACTATATTGAAAAAATGGACCTTCATGTTACACGTGTCGAAGATCTTACCGGCTATCCCCCGGTTTTTGGGGGTAGAGTCAAGACACTCCATCCTAAAATTTTCGGTGGTATCCTGGCCCGCAGAAAGATAAGCTCAGATATTGAGGAAATGGACAAATACGGAATACCTCCTGTTGACCTGGTAATAGTGGATCTGTATCCGTTTGAAGAAACCCTTGAATCCGGAGCGTCTCCTGAGGAGATTATTGAAAAAATAGATATCGGAGGCATTTCCCTTATCCGCGCCGCAGCAAAAAATTTTAATGATGTGGTGGTTATCCCATCCAGAGACCATTATGATGTGATTATTGATATTCTTGAAAACAAATCGGGGCAAACTGCAATTGAGGAAAGAATGGATCTTGCCGGCGAGGCTTTCAAAATATCATCCGGATATGATAAAGCTATTCACAATTATTTCAATAAAGAAAAGAATTCAGGAAGTTTTGAAGCAAAATATGATAAGGGCAGAAAGCTCAGGTATGGTGAGAATCCTCATCAGAATGGTTTTTATTATCATTCGTCCAAACTACCCTTCGATCAGATACATGGTAAGGAAATTTCCTATAATAATTTTCTTGATATTGATGCAGCCTGTTCACTAATATCTGAGTTTGAAGAAACCACTTTTGCTATTCTGAAGCACAACAATGCATGTGGACTGGCGTCCAGGGCTAGTTTAAAGGAAGCCTGGATCGATGCTCTTGCAGGTGATCCGGTTTCTGCCTTCGGAGGTGTTCTGATAACAAACCGGGAAGTTGACCAGGCCACTGCCGGGGAAATCAATAAATTGTTTTTTGAGGTAATAATCGCACCTGCCTTCAGTATAGAGTCGCTGGAAATATTAAAACAGAAGAAAAACAGGATTATTCTTGTGAATAACAATATTGAGGCACCAAAACAGGTTATAAAAAGTGCCGTGGGTGGTATACTTGTACAGGACAGAGACATAATAACAGAGTCGGAAGCTGACCTTAAACTAGTTACCAAAATGTCTCCGGACAATAATGAAACAGATGATCTTCTCTTTGCAAATAAAATTGTAAAGCATACAAAATCAAATGCCATAGTTCTGGCAAAAGATAAACAATTACTCGGTAGCGGTGTAGGGCAGACTTCCAGGGTAGATGCACTGAAACATGCCATAGCCAAAGCAGCCGGTTCGGGCTTTGACCTTAGTAATGCAGTTATGGCTTCGGACGCCTTTTTTCCGTTTGCAGATTCGGTCCAAATTGCACACGAAGCGGGCATCCGTTCAGTGATTCAGCCAGGAGGATCTGTAAAAGATCAGGATTCGATAGATTTTTGTAACAAAAACCATATGAAAATGGTATTTACAGGAGTAAGACATTTCAGACATTAACTGAGATGAAGATTAATTAAGCGTAAAAATCACAACAAAAAACAAACAATGGGCTTATTTTCATTTTTAACCCAGGAACTTGCCATAGATCTGGGTACTGCAAATACAATAATTATCCATAATGACAAGATCGTGGTGGATGAACCTTCAATAGTGGCTATAGATCAAAAAACAGGAAAACTTATTGCCATTGGAGAACAGGCAAGACAGATGCATGGGAAGACTCATGAAAACATAAAAACCATTCGTCCGCTAAGAGATGGTGTAATAGCCGATTTTAATGCAGCTGAGCAAATGATCAGGGGAATGATTAAAATAATAAACAATAAGCCCAGGTTATTCTCCCCTACTCTGAAGATGGTGGTTTGCATTCCGTCAGGAAGTACCGAAGTAGAAGTTCGTGCAGTCCGTGATTCTTCCGAACATGCGGGAGGCAGGGATGTGTTTCTTATTTTTGAGCCCATGGCAGCGTCAATAGGTATAGGTATCGATGTAGAGGCACCTGAAGGATCCATGATTATTGATATAGGGGGAGGTACCACCGAAATAGCTGTAATAGCACTTGGAGGCATTGTATGTAATAAATCAATCAGGGTTGCAGGTGATGGATTCACCAGTGATATTCAATCTTACATGCGGCACCAGCACAACATAAAAATCGGGGAACGGACCGCTGAAGATATTAAAATAAATGTTGGTTCTGCATTGCCTGACCTCGATGATGCTCCGGCTGATTACATTGTAAGGGGCCCGAATCTCATGACAGCCATGCCCATCGAGATTCCGGTTTCATACCAGGAAATTGCCCATTGTCTGGACAAATCAATATCAAAAATTGAATCGGCAGTATTAAGTGTTTTAGAGCAAACTCCGCCCGAACTATATGCAGACATAGTAAACCGGGGCATAAATCTGGCTGGAGGGGGTGCCTTGCTAAGAGGACTTTCAAAAAGACTTGCAGAAAAGATTAATATCCCTTTTCATGTCGCAGAAGATCCACTTCATGCAGTTGCCAGAGGTACCGCAATTGCATTAAAGAACGTTGATAAATTTTCTTTTCTCATGAGATAAACGGAGATTGAGGTAATGCGTAACTTGTTAAATTTCATAATCAACAACCATTTTTTCATACTTTTTATTCTATTAGAAATAGTTGCCCTTTCATTAATTTTCCAGCATAATAACTATCAACAGGCTTTTGCATTCAATTTTTCAAGGAATATAAGTGGTTATATTGATTCCAGAATTTTTTCATTCAAACAGTACCTTGATCTTCATGAAACCAATATGGCCCTGGTAGAAGAAAATACACGCCTGCGAAATAACCTGATTGGTTCGTATAAACAAAATATCCGAACAAATGAAAGGGTAGAGTTCGATTCAGCATGGACAAAACAATACAACTTCATACCGGCAAGGGTAATCTCCAATTCGGTGAATAAACAAAACAATTTCATAAGCCTCAATAAAGGTGAGATTCATGGTGTCAGCACTGACATGGCCGTAATATCACATGATGGTGTGGTAGGGATTGTCAGCGGAGTATCAAACCATTTTTCAACAGTAATTCCACTGCTGAATATAGATCTTAGAATAAGTTCAAAGATAAAAAATACGGGCTATTTCGGATCCCTCCACTGGGACGGCAAAGATCCCCGGAAAGCACTGCTGAACGAAATACCACATCATGTTAATTTAAACAGGGGAGATACTGTTGTCACTTCAGGGTTTTCAGCGATATTCCCCGAAGGAATAACCATTGGGACTATAGCTGATTATGAGATCGAAGATGGTAATTTTTTCACTGTACTTATTGATCTTTCTACGAATTTCAGAAATCTCAATCATACTTACGTGATTGAGGATATTTTCAGGGAAGAATTGTTGGAATTGGAAAACAGGGAAAATCATGATTAAGGTTCTGCCGAGAAATTTGTTCCGCATAATTATACTTGTAGTATTTCAGATATTTATATTAAATAATATTCAGTTCAGCGGATTTGTCAACCCATATTTTTATGTACTGTTTATCCTTCTACTGCCGTTTGAAACCCCTGGCTGGCTCTTACTAAGCCTGGCTTTTGTGCTCGGTATAACAATAGATCTTTTTTCCAACACACCTGGATTACATGCCTCAGCAACAGTTTTCATGGCTTTTCTCCGTCCCCTGGTTCTCAATTCTTTTGCACCGAGAGACGGATATGTGCCAGGAACATTTCCCAGAATATACTATTATGGCTTCGGATGGTTTTTTCAATATTCTGCAATTCTAATACTTGGACACCATTTTTTTCTGTTCTATATGGAGGTATTTCAACTTAGTGATTTTCTGCTTACATTTAAAAGAGTGGTATTTAGTAGCATTTTTACTCTGTTTCTTGTATTAATAAGCCAGTTTTTCATTTTTAGAAAATGAGATATGCGGAGCATCTTTTGAATATGAGGGAATCTTGTTTTAAAGTATGCCCGATCAATATCTAATAAACTGATAACTTAATTATCGCAATCTTGCAGGGATATTTAAAACTGCAGCATAAAATATTAAATATAAGATGAAGGATCGTTTTTCAGACAGGAAATTTATTATTGGAGCAATGATTATCATGCCCATGCTGTTTTTCCTTGTCAGATTATTCATTCTACAGGTAGTCGATCCTTCCTATAAATTAAGTGCAAACAGCAATGTTTTGCGTAATATTACCCAGTATCCTTCACGGGGACTGATTTATGACAGAAAAGGAGAGTTACTGGTTTATAATGAACCTGCATATGATCTGATGGTCGTTCCAGGTCAACTGATGCCTTTCGATACAACGGAACTATGTTCTGTTCTTGACATCACAAAAGAATATGTAGATGAAGAATTAAAAAAAGCAAGAGAATATTCGATGTTCAGGTCATCCGTCTTTTTAAAGCAGATATCATCTATCACCTATGCGGTTTTACAGGAAAAATTGCATAAATACCCCGGGTTCTTTGTCCAGACCCGTACTCTCAGGAAATATCCCAAAGATATTGCAGCTCACATTCTGGGTTATGTGGGTGAAGTTGATAAACAGATGATTGAGGATAATCCCGGATATGCAATGGGAGATTACATAGGTATAACCGGGGTGGAAAAAACTTATGAAGAACAGCTCAGGGGAGAAAAGGGTGTGAACCTGTTCCTTGTCGATGTCCATAACCGGATAATGGGAACTTACCAGGAGGGCAGATTTGATGCCCCGGCTGTTGTGGGTAATGACATTACACTTTCCATTGACGCAGTAATCCAGGAATACGGAGAAAAACTAATGGAAAACAAAATAGGCAGTATCGTTGCCATCGAACCTTCAACAGGAGAGATCCTCTCTCTCATTTCAGCACCTTCTTATAATCCCGAGCTCCTCGTCGGCAGGGTCAGAACCAAAAATTTCAGGCAACTTTCTTCGGATACACTTAAACCGTGGTTTAACCGTGCTCTTATGGCACATTACCCTCCTGGTTCTATTTTCAAAGTGGTTAACGGATTAATCGGCCTCCAGGAAGGCATAATACATGAAAACACTTCTCATATTTGCCCGGGACACTATACAGTTGGCCGCCTTACTGTGCGTTGCCGTTATCATTCCTCACCCCAGCCACTTTCAGGTGCAATCCAGGTTTCGTGCAACACTTATTTCTGTCATGTTTTCAGAG
>CAZFOO010000034.1:0-35994 GCA_964520585.1 uncultured Bacteroidales bacterium | reverse complement strand
GCCCTGATAGCCTCAGTGGAAGGTGCCCGCGGAATGCCCAGAAGAAGACCTCCCTTTCCTGCTGCCTCGGGGTTGTGGGGGAAGCCGACCAATATAAATAATGTCGAGACCTATGCTAATATCCCGTGGATATTATATAATGGAGCAGGTAATTATTCGAAATACGGGACTGAAAAAAGCAAGGGGACAAAGGTTTTTGCCCTTGCGGGGAAGATCAGGCACGGGGGACTGGTGGAGGTGCCTATGGGAATCACCATAAAAGAGATAGTGTTTAATCTGGGTGGCGGAATTCCCGGCGATAAAAAATTTAAAGCGGTCCAGCTTGGAGGACCTTCCGGGGGCTGCATACCTGCTTATTTGGCAGATACGGTAGTAGATTATGATTCCGTAAATGCAACAGGAGCAATAATGGGATCGGGAGGCATGGTTGTAATGGATGAATCTACCTGTATGGTCGATATAGCAAGGTTTTTCCTTGACTTCACAAGGAAAGAATCCTGCGGAAAATGTACCTTTTGCCGTATCGGTACAAAACGTATGCTCGAAATACTGGTCCGCATTACCGAAGGAGAAGGCAAAGACGGAGACATTGAGGAACTTGAGGATCTGGCGCACCAGATTAAGGATAGTTCTTTGTGCGGACTTGGACAGACGGCTCCTAATCCTGTTCTTACCACAATAAGATATTTCCGTGATGAATATGAAGCACATATTAAACTTGGGAAATGTCCGGCCAGGGTATGCAAAAAACTCATTACATATGAGATTGATGGTGAGAAGTGCACCGGATGTACGGTATGTGCAAAAAACTGTCCGGTAGATGCAATAAGCGGAGAACGGAAAAATGTTCATTTTATAGATCAGGAAAAATGCATTAGCTGTGGAATATGTTATTCAAAATGTAAATTTGATGCTGTAATTCTTTCATAAAGTCCGGTACGATGTTGGCCAGTTATAACATCCACGGGAAACTGATTTGAATTCCGGTTTTATCTCATAAATAGAAATGGAAGAACTTAATATTATTTTGAACGGTAAAAATGTAACAGGCAGGCAGGGTGAAACAATTCTGCAGCTTGCCCGGCGATATGGGGTTGATATTCCAACTCTTTGTAATGATCCGAGACTGGAACCCTTTTCTTCCTGTTATGTATGTGTGGTTGAAGTTGAGGGCATGGGAGGTTTGCAGCCTTCATGTTCTTCAGTGATCAGCGAAGGGATGGTTATATATACCGGTAATGACAAGGTGAAAAAGGCAAGAAAAACTGCGCTTGACCTTATGGTGAGCAATCATTATGCAGACTGTGAAGCACCATGCAAACAAACCTGTCCGGCAGGCGTTGATGTTCAGGGATATATTTCCCTTATAGAAAAAGGATTATATTCTGAAGCAGTTGCCCTGATAAAAGAGGTTAATCCCTTAACAGCTATTTGTGGCAGAGTATGTGTAAGACCATGTGAGTTTGCATGCCGCCGTTCCTTGCTTGGTGAGGGTAATGCTGTGGGGATTGATTATCTTAAGCGTTTTGCAGGGGACCGTGACCTGGGGTCCTCCCATCGCTATATACCTGAAATTGCCGGATCTACCGGGAAGAAAGTTGCCATTATCGGTGCGGGACCCGGGGGACTTTCTGCAGCATGGTTTCTGCAGCTGAAAGGTCACCAATGCGACATATTTGAAGCCAATCCCCATCCCGGAGGCTGGCTGAGGTATGGCATACCCGAATACAGACTTCCCAATGATATTCTGCAGAAAGAGGTTGATGCAATAACAGAACTCGGAGTTAACATCCATTATAACAGCCGGTTTGGAACAGATCTGAGCTACGAAGAAATAAAGGATGATTATGATGCCCTCATCCTTACAATAGGATCACAGAGAGGTACCTTGCTGGGATGCAAAGGTGAGGATGCAGAAGGTGTATATTCGGGGATAGATTTTCTTCGTAATATGGAAATGACCGGACAGCGTTATGACTTCAAAGGCAAAAAAGTTGCAGTAGTAGGAGGAGGTAATACGGCAATGGATTGCTGCCGTACCTCCCTCAGATGTGGTGCCGAAAAAGTGTATGTACTTTACCGGCGTACTGAAAAGGAGATGCCGGCCAATCCCATCGAGATCCATGAGTCCAAAGTGGAAGGAGCAGAGTATATGCTACTCACAAATCCTGTAAATGTGAACAAGAATGACAAAGGCGCAGTTGAGTCGGTTACCTGTGTGAGGATGGAACTTGGTGAACCCGACCCTTCGGGCAGGAGGCGTCCGGTACCTGTAGAGGGTTCTGAGTTTGAAATTGAAGTTGATTATATACTGGCAGCCATAGGTCAGAAGACAGAAGTGGATTTTCTTGATGATATAAATAGATTTGCGGGGAACGGAAAACTTGAGGTCAATAAATGGGGGGATCTTGTGGTTGATAAGGCGACATTGCAGACAGGGATACCGTCCGTTTTTGCTGCGGGTGACGGTGTTACCGGTCCCGCTACCATAATTGAAGCAGTTGCACAGGCCGGTATAGCAGCCGAAAGTTGCCACAGTTATCTTTCCGGCAAGATGCCTGCACCAGGGAAAAAGGAATTTATAAGCAGAAAAGATAACTTCAGTGAAATTACCGCCGAATCATTTGCAGGCAGGTATATGAAACAGCCCCGCCAGGAAATGCCTGTCCTGGGTCCCGATAATCGCAATAATTTTGATGAGGTTGAGCTTGGATATGAAAATGAAGAAGTCGCTCTTAAAGAAGCTTCACGATGTCTTGAATGCGGCTGTTCGGAGTTTTATACATGTGACCTGAAAGATTTGTCGACCGAATATGATGCTGAGCAGAAGAAATTCGGGGGAGATTATCATCAGCACGAAATCGATTATTCCCATCCCTGGATTGAAATAGATAATAATAAGTGTATCCTGTGTGCCAGATGCGTAAGAATTTGCAGGGAGGTCAACGGTGCTGTTGCACTCGGACTGGTCAACAGGGGGTTTGATACCTATATTGCACCAAGTCTCGGTGACTCACTGATGGATACAAAATGCGAATCATGCGGACTCTGCATATCAACCTGTCCAACCGGTGCAATAACCGAAAATGTGCCTTTTAAACCTGCCCCTGTTAAGTGGGAAAGCTTTAAGACGATATGTAATTATTGTTCTGTCGGATGCGAAATTAATATACACCACAAGGGGGGGTATGTTATGAGGGTTACGGGGAGTGGGGGACTTGTAAATAAGGATAGTAATATTTGCCGGTACGGAAAGTTCGGATATCGCT
Source organism: uncultured Bacteroidales bacterium (assembly GCA_964520585.1). Lineage (GTDB taxonomy): Bacteria > Bacteroidota > Bacteroidia > Bacteroidales > PUMT01 > PXAP01. Next base: position 32,725 of record CAZFOO010000034.1, on the reverse strand, counting down.
ATCTGAATGATAAAAACAGGATAACCAGGCCACTGATGAAGAAAAACGGCAAATTTACCGAAATCTCATTCAGGAAGGCTTTTGAAATAATCAAAGAAAAAGCTGACAAAGCGGAGCCTGGTGAAAATGCTTTATATGGCGGTGCCAGACTTACAAATGAAGAGTTGTATCTTATACAAAAACTTGCCAGGGCAGGTTTTGGTACTCCCAACGTGAACAGCTTCCATTATCTTGCCGGGGGTAAGTCATTTATAAATAATGCTGATGCCGGCACATCCTTTGAACAGCTTGATGGGGTGAGCAGGATCTATTTACTGGGATCGGAAATAAATACCGATAACCCTGTTCCGGGATATATTATCAATAAACTGCGTGAGGTGAGAGGGGTACCTGTCGATCTGATAACTTGCAAAAGCAAATCTTCCATGGAGCATAAGGTTGACAGGGTGCTGAAAATTAAATCCTATTACCATCTGGTCAAGGCTCTCAACCATTATTACCTTTCCAGTGGAATGGAAAACTCCCTGTTTATCAAAAGCCGGAGTTCAGGATTTCAGGAATATAAAAAAAATTTACTGATAGAAGATTATGACTCACTTATCGAATCTTCGGGGATTGTCAGCCGGAGAGTTCTTGAGGAGCTTGCCGGACAATTCAACAAAGAGATGAATGCAGTCATTGTATTTTCAGAAAAGGAGGTTTCTCCAAATACCAGCCAGGAGTTGATGAATCTGGCAATCATAACCGGGAAACTGGGTAAAACTTCTCAGGGACTTATATCACTGAAGGAAAAGAACAATTCACAGGGTTTATTTGATATGGGAATATTTGATGATCTTTTGCCCGGTGCTGGCAGCATAAATGATAAAGAAATTAAAGCTGGCATAGAGAAAGCCTGGAAAGTTAAGAGCCTGCCTTTTCCTGCTGCAAAGGACAATAAGGAATTACTGGATTCGGAGGCTGTCAGGAACATTTTTATTTTTGGCGAAGACCCTGCTGGCTGTGCTGTAGATAGCGACATGGTGAAAAGGTGGTTCGAAAAAGCCGGATTCCTGATGGTTCAGGATTATTTTATGACAGATACGGCATCTCTAGCTGACCTGATACTGCCTGCGTCACTTCCTTTTGAAAGTGGCGGAAGTTACAGTAATACACAAAAAAAGATACAGCAGTTCGACAAGCAATTTGATGGTATTGTAGAACTGTCAGGATATCAACAATTGCTCGCGCTTCTTGAAGTCTTTGGTGTTAATGGTTTATCTGACATGGAAGATATAAGGAAGGAAATGTATTCCATGCTCTCCCTGGCCGGAAATACTGAAAATTACGATCTGAAGTCAACCGGTGAAGACAATTATCGCAGACTTTTCCGGCATGGCTGTGATAACCTGGTTAAACGTTTTGATGAAGAATTTGCTGCTTCTTTCAGATAGAGTCAAATACTTGACATTGTTGCCAATTATGTTTATTATTGCATTAGTTACCGTTATTCAAGTAAACCTTTAGGATATGAAGGAGTTCAAATCAGTTGATGATATTCTCGATTTTGCTATCCAGCTGGAGCAGGATGCAGTGGATTTTTATAAAGAACTGGCCGCTAATTCTCTCACACCTGATATGAAGCAGGTATTTGAGCAGTTTGCCAGGGAAGAGATAGGACATAAGGCAAGACTGACTGAAGTCCGCGATAAAGAACTCTACGAGTTGAAAAAGGAAGAAGTAGGGGATATGAAGATTAGCGATTACCTTGTAAGTATAAAGCCTTCACCAGGAATGAGTTACAGTGATGCTCTTGTGCTGGCAATGAAACGGGAAAAAGCTGCTTTCAGGCTTTATATGGACCTTTCGGACCGTGCGCCGGATATGGAGATGAAAGACTTGTTCCTTTCACTTGCCATAGAAGAATCCAAGCATAAGCTGAGATTTGAGCTTGAATATGATGAACATGTATTAAGAGAAAATTAATTTTTTGCATTTTGCAGTTAACCAGGTCCGGAAATTTAACTTATAATTTTATGTTTACAAAGTTGCTTATTGTTATAAGCCTTTTATTTGTATTATTTCCCCTGGGTATGGCGCAGACCCAGCCCGTAGAAGTTGTAAGGTCGGAAGATAAAGTTGTAATTGAGAATCAGGCTTACTACATTCATATTGTTAAATCCGGACAAACGCTCTATTCGATAAGCCGTACATATAATGTGCCCCAGAAGGAAATCCTGCTTGAAAATCCCAATGCTTATGTCGGATTACAGGCAGGCCAGGCATTGAAAATCCCTGTTCGCCCGGAAGCGAAAGAAGAGGATCTCCTGTCCGAAGATCCTGACGAAGACTTTGTTTTACATACGGTGGAACCGGGTCAGACGCTTTTCTTCTTATCACAGACTTACGAGATCAGCATGGATGAAATCATCCGGCATAATCCCGGCGTGGAAGAGGGCCTTCAGATAAATCAGGTGGTGAAGATACCTGCAGATAAGGTATATATTGACAGGGAAGGTTTTCCTACAGAAGACGATAATTATATACATCACAAAGTTGAAAAGGGTGAGACTCTATATTCCCTGTCCCGGAGGTATGAAATACCGGTAAAGGCCATCCGGGCGGTTAATGACAAGCTTTTCTGGGGACTGAGGTATGGGGAGTACATCCGGATACCAAAAGACACAGATGAGTTTTTTGATGAAGAAGAAATAGCTGAAGTTCCTGCTGACGAAGTTCCTTCTGACGAAGTTCCTTCTGACGAAGTTCCTTCTGACGAAGTTCCTGCTGAGGAAAACCTCTCCGCAGATATATATGACAGGGAGGTTATTATAGAAGCTGATTGTACAGGCTTCAGTTACCGGGAGTACGACAGGCCGTTCAACGTTTCTCTTATGCTGCCACTTTTTATTGACCGTAATTATCCTTCTGAGTTACCCGATACTATGGATATGAAAGAAGCTAAAGAGTTATATCCCGATAAGGTGTGGAGTCTTGATGAGCTCTACCAGGGTACAGTCCCCTTTCTGGAATTTTATCAAGGAGCATTAATGGCTGTCGATTCTCTTGTAGAAGCCGGACTTTCAGTGAATTTTAATGTTTATGATACGCAGCGTAACCCTGAAAAGGTCAGGGAAATAATGCAAAGGTCTGAATTCAGAGACTCAGATCTTATTATAGGGCCGGTGTATCCGGATAATATGAGGCTTGTAGCGGACTGGGCACACCAGAACAGGGTCAATATAGTATCTCCGCTTACATCACGGACTGATCTGCTTACAGGAAATCCTTATCTTTTCCAGGTAACACCTTCTACTTCAGTAGAACTGGAACAGGCTTCACTTTTTATTTCAAATTTTCCTTCTTCAAATTTTGTTCTGATGCATAAGAACGACCCGTTTGAACAGGATATGGTTAATGCATTTAAAAATAATATTTTCAGGAAATATTCATATTCCTCCGGTTTTGATAACCTTGTATTTAAGGAGGTTTTATTTACTGATGTAAACGTTAACATTGAACAGTCGCTGGTCCGCGGTAAAAAGAATGCAGTCATCATTCCTTCAACCGATCAGGCTTTTGTTTCCGATGTGCTTATGCGGCTTAATATACTTTCCCGCCTTTATGATATAACTATTTTCGGTCTGAATGACTGGCAGAGATTTGCCAATCTGGATGTAGAATATCTGCACAATATGGAGCTGCATTTTGCCTCACCATTCTATGTCGATTACGAAGATGAGAATGTGAAGACATTTCTGGGAAAGTTCAGGAACAAATATATGACCGAGCCCTCTCATTACGGCTTTCAGGGATATGATATCATGTTTTATTTCCTTCAGGCAATGAAGAATTATGGTCCTGATTTTCAGGAATGCCTGCCCATCATAAGAACTGAGCTGTTGCAGGCTGATTTTTTGTTTCGTAAATCTGATTCCCGGGATGGCTTTGAAAATAATGGGGTTACGATCGTTAAATACGATAAGGATATGAATATTAAGCGCCTGGGGCTAAACACAAGGTCTTCCCGGAATTAAGCAAAGCTGAAATTTTTCCGATACATCATTCATTAACTTTCCGGTTTTTAGAACAAAATATGGGTTTATCCGTATGATATTTTAAACCATGGAATCCCATTTGTTATGAGACCCTGTTACTGGATCGTAATTTTTTCGCTAATTCTGTTTGGTGATGCCTATGCCCAGCCGGCATGGAAAAAATTTGACACAAAATCCTCCGGCCTGGCTTTGCAGATGAACTGGATGCAGTTGAGTGATAATCATTTTTCTCCGTTGCGCTATAATGGTCCCGGTACCGAACTTAATATTCTTTCTGTCAGATATTACGGAGATATACGCAGATATTTCAATTTGGGCGCAAAAGCCGGTTATTTATGGAACAACAACGGCTTTAATTCTATGTGCCTTCAGCCAGAGGTTGGAGCCGGCCTGACATTCCTTTCAGAAAACCTTTCTTCCGCTAATGCTTTATCCTTTCTTGGCGGTGGTATAAATGCAACTTCCCGGATTTACAGGTTTCTTAATGAGGATCCCGATCACATACACTGGGCTACTTCCTATGCTCTGGAATTTCATTACATTCTTGATGTTGAGACATCTGAGAACAGGAAGGTCATAATGGAACTTAAATTGCCGGTCGCGGGCATGATATCAAGGCCTTCAGCCGATGATTACTACACCTTTCAACTTCCCGGCTTCAGCGAACATCTGAAAAGGATACATAAAGGTTCCGGTTTTGCTACATGGGATAAAATGCAGGCCCTGAATATGCAGGTAGTGATGGATCTTTCACGGTCCAGAAGAAGTTCGCTGAGCCTTGGATATGAATTGGATCTTGCCCGTTTCACTGAACCGTCACCAGCCGTTTATTTTACGAATAGCCTGTTTTTAAGGATATTTTTTGATGTATTTGTTATATGGTAATGAAAAAATTAAATTTTCTAGGTAGCCCTTTTTTGGTTGTAATTTTTTTGCAGTTATTATATTCCTGTTTACCGGAAGGTGATTATAAAACAGCAGTAAATTCAGAACCCAGAAACATTAACGGTGACTGGGAAATATCTGCTCCTGCTTCTGAGGGCTTCAATAAACAGCTTTTACAGGATGTTTATGAGTTGATGTTTGCAGAAGATGAATTTATTACTTCCCGTTCACTTCTTATCATAAAAAACGGCAAACTGGTTTCGGAATCCTACTTCCGGGACATGAATGATATACATCTGAAAAATAATATACAGGGTATTACTAAAGGTGTAACCTCAATTTTGACCGGTTTCGCTTATGATAAGGGACTTATTGAACCATCAAGCAAGTTGTATGAATATATTCCGGGGTACTTTGACGGGAACATGGATAAAAGGGAGATCACCATAAGTCATGTGCTAACCATGCTGACAGGGCTTGAGTGGAAGAATGATTTGCATACGGTTGATCTTACCAATATTTACAGGTTTCCCAGCAGCCTGCGTGTTGTTCTTACCAAACCTTTCAAAGCCGTTTCCGGCACAGAATTTCATTACAACCATGGAACACCCCAGCTTGCAATGGGTGTCATTCGGGAGGTCTTTAATGTTGAAGAGACGGATACCCTTGTTAAAAGTTTATTTGATCCTCTCGGGATAGAGGATTACGTCTGGGAGAAGCACACAGACGGTCTTCATTATGGTGGTTTCGGCCTACATCTCACCCCGCGCGATCTTGCCCGGATAGGTCAGTTCTGCCTGCAGAAAGGAAGCTGGAACGGACGGCAGCTTGTGTCTGAAGAATGGATAGACTTGTCTACTCGCCCGGTACTAGACGAAAACATGACCGGATCATCTTTGAATTACGGCTACTACTGGTGGATCCACCCTGAAAACAATGCATGGTTCGGAATGGGTGATGGCGGTCAATACCTTTATCTGGTGCCTGAAGAGGAACTTGTGATAGTCCATACTGCCAATCCCTCCACTGGTTCCGGGTATGAAGGGATTACTCTGGGGGATTTCCTGCAGGTTGTTGATGGTATACTTGCTGCGCTCGAATAAAATATCATTCCATATATAACAGAACACCTGCTCACTCATATTTTAGAGAGTCCACCGGATTGGCACCTGCAGCCTTCCTTGCCTGGTTGCTTACAGTGAGCAGGGCAATCACCAGTGCAATGACAGTGCTGATAATAAATGTAGTAATGCCAATATCAATTCGATATGAGAAGTTATCAAGCCAGTGGTTCATTACGAACCATGCAGCCGGCCATGCCAGCACTGTTGCCAGTAAAATCAGCATTATCACTTCCCTGGTAAGAAGATTATAGATCGAAAACATTGAAGCTCCCATGGCCTTTCTCACACCAATCTCTTTGGTGCGCTTTTCTGCCGAAAATGAAGCCATGCCCAGCAGTCCCAGACAGGCAATGAAGATAGCGAGCAGTGAGAAGATGGTAAATATACGGCTTGTACGCATTTCCTGACTATATAATTTTAGCAGGTCGTTTTCAAGGAAAGAATAAATAAAAGGGGCATCTTCCGTGAACCGGTTCCATGTTTGTTCGATTGTTGATATGACCTCCGGCATGTTGTCTCTATCTACCCGGATTGCCAAAAGCCATTCGGGACTGTCAATTTTTCTGATGATCACCGGTCTGATGTTCCGGTGAAGTGATTCAAAATTAGCATCCTTAATGATCCCTGTTACCGGACTGGTAAGGTTAAGATGCGGAAAAACAATCCTGTCGGTGCTTATATCTGTTAGTCCGGTTACTCTGGCCAGCGTCTCATTTACTACTATTGCATCATCGTCTGTTCCGTAATCCTTTGAGAAAAACCTTCCCTCTGAAAGTTCCATTCCCATAGTTTCAAGATAATGCTCATCTGCCCATATAACAAGGGTCTGGACCAGCTCTTCCGCAGGTTCTCCATATTTATGAAATGAAGTACCGGAAAAATCATATCCAGGTAATGAACTGCAAAAGCTGGCATTAACTATTCCCTGGTTTTTGATAAGCTCTTCCCTGAAAGTCTCCTGCTGATCGCCCAGGACATGGGCGCGCTTAATTACCATCAGTCCCTCCCGGTCATATCCCTGATCGCGAGATTGCCAGAATTCAAGTTGCTCCGTGATAAGGAGTGTGCCTATGAGCAAAGATATTGTAATTGAAAACTGAACCACAACCAGGGATTTCCTGAACATGTTGCTTTTTATTCCTGCATTGACCTTGCCTTTTAAAACCCTTACAGGCTTGAATGAAGAAAGGAAGAATGCCGGATAACTGCCTGCCAGTATACCCGTTATTATACCAAAACCCACAAGTGAGGGTAAAACATACCAGTTATTAAAATATGTTATTTCAAGAGTTTTCCCGGTCAGATTATTGAACCAGGGGAGTAACAACTCAACCATTGTCATCGCAAGAATTATTGCTACCATGCTTATCATTACCGATTCTGTAAGGAACTGCTGTACCAGCTGCCCCCTGCTGCTTCCCACAACTTTTCTTACCCCAACTTCTTTTGCCCTGTTGGCGTAACGTGCAGTGGCCATATTCATAAAGTTAATGCAGCCTATAAGAAGTATGAATCCTGCGATTATAGAAAAGAAAAATATGTAGCTCCTGTTACCTCCGGGGTTTAACTGGTTATCGGCAGTTGAATCAAGGTGAATATCCTGAAGTGGTTCGGCAAAGAACCTGTATAAACCACCGGAACTTTCAAACGCCTCAATATTAATGCCCATATGCTGCTCAACCTCCGGAGCAACATATTTGTATACCAGGTCCTGCATCCTGTCCTCAAACTCATCATGACCCGTATTCTCCCTTAATAAAAAATAGGTGTAAAGGTTATTGCTTGTCCAGTATTCCCAGTAGTCCTGGTATTCATTGCGCACAGTTTCAATGGATCCCAGGAAGTCACAACGGAAATGAGAATTGTGCGGCATATCCTCGTAAACCCCTGTTATTTCTATATCGTATTGATCGTTTATTTTTAAAACCTTTCCGGTTGGATCCTGATCGCCGAAATATTTTGATGCGGCTTCTTCACTTATGACCATCGTGTTGGGGCGGGAAAGGGCGGTGACTTCGTTTCCCTTGACAAGGGGGACGGTGAACACTTTAAAGAAATTGGAATCTGCATAAAAAAATTTGTCCTCGATAAAGCTCTGATCACCATATTTTACAACAGGCCTTGTTACATAAATCAGTCTTGTCGCCTCCTCAATATCACTGAACTCATATTCCAGAGCATCTTTCATTGCTGCTGATGTTAAGGCCGAATAAAAATGACTGTCCCCAAACACTGCCTCAATTCCTGCCCTGAAAATCCGGTCTGAGTTTTTATGATGGCTGTCGTAACTCAGTTCATTGATTATAAACATCAAAATAAGTATGCAACTGGCTATCCCTACCGATAATCCAGCAATGTTGATCAGGGCATATCCTTTTTCCCTGTATATGTTCCTGAGTGCGATCTTAAGGTAATTTAAAAACATAGCAAACCGGATACTTTAATTATGAAACGATTAATTATTTCATTTGTTTTATAAAACAAAATATGTGCCAGTCCCCGTTATGCATTGAAAATAAGTTAAGTAAGATATAAATTATCAAGAATTATATTTTGTTATTGTAAATTTACTTTACAGTAATGTAAATTATCTTTACAAGTTGCTGAATTAAATATTAATTTGCAATTTGAATATCAGTTAATTTTAAGTCCGGTATATTGTGAAAGCCACATCAGTCTATATCCGTATTCTAAAGAGTTAAATCAGATTAATAATTATTTAAAATGAGTAGTAATGTTAAAACCAGAATTCTTATTGCCGATGATAATCGGGATGTTCTGGACGCCCTGGAAATGGTCCTGAAATATGAATTTGACAAGGTAGATGCGATAAGTAATCCCTCTGAAATTCCTGTAATGATGGGTGATAATGAATACGATGTCATATTGCTAGACATGAACTTTTCGGCCGGACTCAATACCGGGAAAGAGGGTTTTTACTGGTTGGACAAAATACTGGAGATTGACAATAATGCGGTGGTAGTGCTTATCACCGCCTATGGAGATGTTGAGCTGGCCGTCACTGCAATAAAAGAAGGGGCCGCCGATTTTGTAATGAAACCCTGGGACAATGAAAAACTTGTATCAACTCTCAATTCTGCCTGCAGGCTGCGGCAGTCCAGGCTGGAAGTTAAAACCCTGCGTGACACCCAGATTTATTTAAAATCAGAACTCGACAGCAGGTTTAATTCGCTTGTCATTTCTTCACCTGCAATGAAAAAAATAATGCAGCTGGTAACCCGGGTTGCTGCTACCGGTGCTAATGTATTGATACTTGGAGAGAATGGTACTGGCAAGGAACTTATAGCCAGGGAGCTTCACCGCAGGTCAGACAGGGCATCAAAAGTGTTCATTTCTGTTGACATGGGCTCTTTAAGTGAGAGTTTGTTCGAGAGTGAGATGTTCGGACATGTAAAGGGAGCATTTACCGGTGCACGTGATGAAAGGGCTGGCAGGTTTGAGGCCGCCAATGGTGGTACCCTGTTTCTCGATGAAATTGGAAATCTGTCCCCCACATCCCAGTCCAAGTTACTGGCAGCAATTCAAAACCGCAGTATAACAAGGGTCGGTTCAAACAAAAGCAAGGAAGTTGATATAAGGCTGATTTCGGCAACCAACATGAATGTGAAGGAGATGATAAGCAGGGGAGAGTTCAGGGAGGATTTGCTTTACAGGATAAATACCATTCAGGTGGAAATCCCGCCCCTGAGGGAGAGGCCCGAAGATATCGGGGGACTGGCACGGCATTTTTTATCACGGTTTTCAAAAAAATACGGGAAACACAGCCTGAATATTGATGTTGCAGCAGAAAATAAATTGCTGCAGTATAACTGGCCCGGCAATGTCAGGGAACTGGAGCATACAGTTGAGAAAGCTGTTATTTTATGCGGTACGGACAGGCTTACCGCAGGGGATTTGTTTTTGCAGGATCAGGTACCCGGTGATAAATACCAGTTTGCGGATCTTAATCTTGAGGTTATTGAAAAAGAGGCCGTTTCAAGAGCGCTGAGGAAGAATCTGGGAAACCTCAGCGAAACCGCCCGTGAACTTGGTGTTTCACGCCCCACTTTATATAAAAAGCTGGAGAAATATGGTCTATAAGAGATTTTACATTAACATAGTAATCAGGATCCTTCTTATAACATTGACCGGATTGTTGTTCGTTCCCCTTATAACCTCCGGGCGCAGTTTCCTGTTTGTTTATATTTCAACCGGATTGCTATTTTTGGGCCAGCTTGCCTCCTTGTTGCACTATGTGGGCAAAATAAACAGGAACCTGGAGCGGTTTTTTCTTTCTGTCCGTGAGCAGAATCTTTCAATCTCTTTTTCCGATATGAGAAGAGACAAAAGTTTCCTGGAACTAAATGATTATTTTCATGAGATCAACGAGATCATCTCAAGAGTCCGCCGGGAAAAAGAAACACAGTGGAAATACATGGATTATGTGATTGAAAATTTAGAGACCGGGATTCTGGCGACCGATCTCCAGGGAAAGGTTGAGTTATGGAACGGAGCCGCTTCAAAAATATTTGGTATTGAAAGACTTGGATACATAAACCAACTCAAAAAAGTGGATGATGATCTGCCTGAATTTATTAAAAACCTGAAGCCGGGGAAAAACGTATTATACAAGGTCAGAATAAAAGGCGAGATGGTTCCGCTTTCATTTAAAACTTCTCTTTTCTTTTTAGAAAATAAAAAGATAATGCTGGTAAGTTTTCAGAATATTAAAGCCGAACTGGACGAAAATGAATTAGACTCGTGGCAAAAACTGATAAGGGTTCTGACGCATGAGATAATGAATTCAGTTGCCCCTTTGTCCTCTCTGTCATCAACCCTTAAAAGGCGTTATAGTTTGAATGTTTCAGGAAAGGGACCTGTTGATGATTCTCTTTCTGACGATATGCTGAGTGCTCTGAAGATCATAGAATCACGCAGCAGGGGATTAATGGATTATGTCGGCAGGTACCGGAAACTTACGCGGATACCAAAGGCGGACATTGCATGTGTTGATGTTCAAGAATTATTTACCGATGTATCATTGTTGATGAAGCCAGATGCAGATAAAGAAGGAGTCACCATTTGCACAGTGCCACCGGCAGATGTTCAGAAGATAAGAGCGGACCGGAAGCTTTTGGAACAGGTGCTGATCAACCTGGTGAAAAATGCAATCCAGTCACTTGATGGTCAGGCCAAAGGAAAAGTGGAGATGAGAGTTGCAAGCAATGACGGACAAATACTCATAGAAGTTGCTAACAATGGTCCCGAAATACCGGCTGATATTATTGACAATATTTTTATGCCTTTTTTTACAACCAAAGATAAGGGATCGGGTATTGGTTTAAGTTTTGCCAGGCAGGTCATGAGATTGCATGGCGGATCAATTAAAGTCTCTTCTTCTGCGGTAAGTGGAACGGTATTTACCCTCGTATTTTGATTTGTTGTTGATTGACGAAATGTATTACAGTAGCATAGTAATCCAAGCATTAGAGAAGGACCTCCTCTTCATGGCCCGGGGTACTTTTTTATAAAGAGACCGGTGTCAAATTTCCTTTTACACCCGTTATAATTCATATACCTGATTTTTCCGAAAACCGGGCGTTCACCCCAGGCCCTGTCATGCACTCCTCCTATGGACCATGCGCAACCGGCATAACCATTGGGATCACGTCCGTCAAGCTGGTATTTGTCATTAAGAAAAACGGCAACATGAAGAGCATCTTCGGGTGATGGTGACCATTCGAGAATTTTTTTTGCCCAGTACATTCTCATATAGCCATGCATTTTGCCCTTATTTACCATCTCCTGTTGGGCAGCATTCCATAAAGGATCATGGGTCCGGGCAGCTTCAAACTGGTTTTGGTCATATAAATATTCCCGTTCGTCCTTTCTGTGCTCATTCAGGGTTTTTTTTGCCCATTCAGGAAACCCGTCATAAGAATCATAGTTGGGATTAAAATGACAGAAATTATCGGACAGTTCCTTTCTTACAATGAGTTCTTCCAGAAAGGCTGAGGCATTCGGATCTTCCGGAAACTTTTTTATTACTTCCATCGCCATTCTTTGTGCAGATATTTGTCCGAAATGCAGATAAGGCGAAATGTTTGAAACAGCATGGGCATTAGGATCGTTTCTTTTCGCCTCGTACCGAAGCAGCTTTTCATTAATAAAAGTATTAAACATATCCAGGGCTGCAGCCTCTCCCGGCATTAACCAGTCCACCGGTTTAACTCCGTCACCGGTTTTTTTACAGAGGGTTTCCCTTATCCTGGTCCAGTCGGTCCCGTTTGTCCCGGTAGTCTCGGCGGTCCCGCCTCCCGGAAGCATAATATTATTTTTTTCAAATGCCGGGATCTCCGGATACTCCTCCATGAATTCATCAATGTGTTTCCTGATTTTGGGCCGTAGGGTATATGCAGCAAATTCAGCCTTGTGCGATGCAATAATGCAGGGAACAACATTATGTGCATCAACCTCATATAATGGAATATCTATCTTATCCATCAATTCCTTTTTCCACCTTTTTTTTATCCTGAGCGGATCGAAATCGCTTACCAGGGCACCTGTTTTATTTTCCCTGAGGAAGATGTAAAGGCTTTCAGGAGGATTGCCCTCAATAAGATGGAAGGGAATGTTTTTATCAGCAAGCTTTCTTTCCACTTCCATCAATCCCCTGATCATAAAATCATAATGCCGGAGACCGGCACCCTGGTAATTGCCGGTCAGCGTAAAAACCACCATGAGCGGGGAATGATATTTAAGGGAAAGTTCTGTGGCATAAAGCAGGGCCCAGTTATCATTTACTCTTTGATCCCTGCTCATCCAGTATACCACTGTGCCTCCATTGTATTTTTTATCGTTAAGGAGTTGTACACGCTTAGGGTTAACCTCGAATGAGAGGGGACGGGTCACTGTATTTCCTTATGTTTATTTGCATTAACAAAAACTATATCTTCCAGATTATCATATCCTTCGAAAATCTTTTCGCCGAGCTGCTTTATCATTTCCGCCCTGAAACCGACAAGGGTGAGGGCTGCTTCGGCAGACCGTTCATTTATGAGGGTTTTGGGACTAACATCTTCTTCCATGGTTAGTATTTCTATATTTTGCAATGCTATGGGCAGCCTGCCTCCTTTTATAAGCTCCAGAAGCTGATCCCTGGTCTGTTTTTTTTCATTTTCCCTGCAAAGGCTGAATATCTTTATAAAACCCTTTTTCCAGTCCGGGTGACCAAGAATGATATATGAAATGAGGATCATCAGGTTTGCATTTCCCGAATCGGTAGGCTTGATCCAAACGTGTATGCCCTGCTTGAATTTTAAGGCTTTCTGGGAATTTGCAAAAATACAGATATCAAAATTAGCTGCTTTGACAAGCGCATAGTTGTCAATTATCTGGCGTAGTTCCTCGTTGTTGTCCTTTTCATATTCAAAAAGTGCCATATTGTTTTCCATCCCCGAGATGCTTGGAAGTTGAATTATCTGGGCAATAGCCGAGGTGTAGGAGGGAGAGATCAGTGTATCCACATATACATTGCTTTCTTCAATGTCAGAAAGCTTTATTAGTTTTTGTAATGCTTCATCGGATTGCTTGCAGGTTGCCTTTGAAAAATAGTCCTCTATAAGATGAATGTAGGTGGCAAATCCATACCGGTGAGATATCCAGGTGATAAGCTCAAATGGTTTTGTGCGTTCAAAACTGTTTTTTGAAACACATACCACCGCAGGCCTCCATGAGCTCCCCTGAATTTTTTTAGATTTTTGCAGGTATACCTGAATTTTTCTTAATAGCTGGAAGATGGCGCCCTGGAAAATCATTTCAAGTCCCTTCCTGTCTTTATGCTGGTTGGAAATATTTACGTAAATAAGTCCCATGATAACGAATGAAGCCATTGCTGCAGCCACATTTATCATAAGCATCAGCCAGAGGCTGGTAAGGAATCCTGCGAGAGATAAGTACCATCGGGATCTGAAAACCGGCCGGTAGGAAGGATCGGATCCGAAATGGTTCAGGAATGAGATCAGGCACAGGGCACTGTAGGTCACCATAAAAAACATGGTGATAACCTGGGCCACCACATCCAGGCTGCCCATTATCACAAAAGCCATGGCTATTATGCAGGTTATCAGTGTTGCATTGTAGGGCTCGTTTGTTTCTGTCTTCCCCTTTGCAAAGACAAAGTTAATTTTTCTTCCCGGTAGCGACCTGTCTGCACCCAGTGCCTGCAGGGTCCTCGGTGCAACAATTACAGATCCGAGTGCAGATGATATAGTCGAGGCTGCCAGTCCCAGTGGCACCACCAGTGGACCGAAGAGTGCTATCCTGCTCATGATTAGCTGGTCATCAATAAGATCTTGGGGACTGGCAGAGGAGGCAAGTTTCCATGTAATAAAAAAGTATACCAGCATGCCCAGTAATGTTGCCGACAATGTTCCCAGCGGAATAGATTTTCCCGGATTTTTGAGATCTCCTGAAAGTCCCACACCAACAGTTATTCCCGTAAAAGCGGGAAAGATGATAGCAAAAACCATGAAGAATTCCCCGGGATTCCTGAAAGTAAAATTCATCAGTCCCTGCGGCCCCTCATAATCTGTGTTCCCCATAAAAAATAGCAGGATTGTCAAAAACAGTAATGCAACCACTATATACAAAGCTTTGACTCCAAGATTGGCTCCGCGTCTAAGGATTATAACCGAAAGGATGGCCATTACCGGGATGCTTATAACCTGCCGGGGAAGGAGTATATTATAGTTGTTGTATATGAAATTAAAAAATGGTTCAAAGGCCTCTGTAAAAGCTATCACATAAAAAGCAACACTTATTGACTGTGCCAGGTACAGGGCAATACCGATGGTGGCCCCGATATTCAGTCCGAATGACCTTGAAATAATATAATAAACGCCGCCTCCCTCAACCTTCTGGTTGGTGGCTATCTCCGATAATGCAAGGGCAGCCGGTATGGTTACGGCATGGCTGACAATAATGATAAGGAGCACCCCCCAGAATCCCAGGGTGCCGGTGGCAAACCCGAACCGGAGGAACAGGATAGCACCCAGAATTGTTGCAATAGAAGTGAAAAATACCGGGGCAGTTCCAAAACGCCTTACTTTGTCTCCGGGATTATGCATAAATCCTAACCTTTTAATTATCCGTAAATATAGGAAAGTTTTAATTTATGCAGGTATTGCTTATTAATGGGGAAAGCTGTACATCAGGAAATAACCTGATGTACAGCTTTATAGTTTTCGATATCTTATGAAGCTGTCTTTTGATAAACGGCATAAAAATCATTGTGCGTGCTTTTTTGCGTCGCCGGATTATCCTGCTGGTTAGTCTTTTGACCGAAATCATCCTCATACTGTTCAAAGTCCCTCATCAAAGACTTTGTTACATTTCTTGTTGCCAGACCTATAAAGAAAAAAAGTATCAGTAATCCTCCCAGAACATATACAAGTATTTTGGTAGTATCAACTTTTGCATCCAGGGCTTTTGTCATTGCATGAAACAACATCCACAAAGCATAAAGGTTTACTGCCAGAGACAGGACAGAAGCCAGAATTGTGTGAATTGCCCCAAATACATTCAGGAAGGCCGAAATGGGCATTACTACCATCAAGGCGGCAGTTACATGAGTGACAGGCCCAAAATCAGTCTTGCCTCCTGCAATTGCCACAAGGATCAGGATTATTAACGCACCTATAAACAGTCCTATCAGAGCTCCGATAATTGAACCGAAGAAAGCCATAGCTCCTACCGCACCCCCGAATAATCCCCCGGTTGCTCCTGTCTGCCCGAATATAAGTATGCTCCAGAGGAAGTTAAATACTCCTGCTATAGCACCGTATATAAGAGCTTTAATAACAGGAATGCCGATCCCTCCTCCGGCAGGCATTCTTGTGAAGTAACTGTCCGGCATCATAAGAGCCTCCTTCGAATCTGTAATAAATTCAGAAAAATTGAAATCCTTGTTTTCCATAAGTACTCATTTTTTAAGTTTAGAAAATTTTCCTGTCCATAAAAAACTATCTACAGGATTAACTGAAAAATAAAGATATAGAAAAAAGAAGTTCAATTCAAAATATAAGAATAATCTTCTAATTTAATTATTAAAAAAAAGGGTTTTAGCCTTTTTATAGGCCAAAACCCTTAGCAGTTATTTTTGATATCCCTTATATTTCCAGGCTTAAGCAAAATAATAATATTAGTCCCCGAGACTGATCCCAATACCCCTTGCTGTTTTTAGCAGGTGGGAACTCTCGGTAACGAATTTGTTCTTTTGAATGGCATCGATCAGAGGAATTGAGATAATGTTGGGATGGCGATAGGCTACCATCTCTCCGAATTTTTCCTCCAGTACCATTTCAAATGCCTTTACACCAAACTGGGTGGCCAGTATCCTGTCATATGCAAGAGGAATGCCTCCTCTTTGAAGGTGTCCCAGCACTGTTTCCCTGATATCGGCAGTAACACCTGCATCTTTTAGTTCCATTTCGAGCCGGGCAGCAGCACCCCTCAATCTGACATTATGGTAACCGACTTCGGTCGATTTTTCGCCGGATTGTACACCACCCTTGGGTAAGGCTCCTTCGGCAACAACAATATTTGCAAATCCTTTTCCCCTGGAGAAGCGGGATTCCAGTCTGGCAGCTACCTTCTCGATATCATATGGTACCTCGGGGATAAGGCATACCTCTGCTCCTCCTGCAATGGAGGCACTAAGTGCGATCCATCCTGCATCCCTTCCCATTACCTCCAGGATAAGTATACGGTTATGGCTGGCCGCCGTGGTGACAAGCTTATCAACCGATTCGGTTGCAATCTGCACTGCAGTCTGATATCCAAAAGTAAAATCAGTGAAAGGAAGGTCATTATCAATCGTTTTTGGCACACCGATTATTTTCAGACCCTTCTCGTAGAAAGTCTGCGATATCCTTTGAGACCCGTCACCGCCGATACTTATAACCGCATCAACTCCCATGTACTGGAGTTTTCTTATCATCTCATCAGAACGGTCCACCGATCCCCATGAGCCGTCAAAATTTTTCACCGGCCATTCAAAAGGTCCCCCCTTATTAGTAGTGCCCAATATTGTACCGCCCCTGAAATGTATTCCTGACACAGCTTTTTCGTCAAGTACTACTATTTCGGTAGGTTCTTTAAGTAATCCGTCGAAAGAATTTATACTTCCTATGATTTCCCAGTCTTTTTCCCTTGCTGCTCTCTTTACGATTGCCCTGATTACAGCATTTAGTCCGGGACAATCGCCTCCACCGGTTGCTACTAATACTCTCTTCATCTTGTTTTATTTAATTATTTTGATAATTTCAATATCCGGGTACCATTACCTGTTTTCTTTAACAGGCAGGATTTGTTTTTTTTAAAAGATGGCAAATTTAATCCTATATTTTATTCATCCAAAAATATTCGATGAATTAATAGTTAATTAATACCCCATTCTAAAACTTTCTGATCATGAGAATCTATCTTTCAGCATGTTTGCCGGCCTGTTAGGCTGCTAATTAATCTTTCCGGTTGTAAATCCGGCTATTTGATCGCGAATCTATCATTCAATACCTGAGTTCTGCTACCACAGGCCAGTGATCCGATAAAAATATGCCGTTTTCAATCACTTCATCCACCCTGTAGGACGGAACACTGAAATTGCCGTCAGTAAAAATAAAATCTATCACCCTTGGTTCCATATCGTGACTGAATCCATTAATCGTTGATTCGGCGTCCTCTACAGGGGTTTCGGCGACAGATTCTGTGTTCCTGAGTCCGTTATTCCGGTTAAATATCCGGGTCATGAACTCATAGTCCCCGCTCCCTTTCCGTATATTAAAATCCCCCATCAACACCACCGGTGATTCGCCTGCAATTTCAGTTATCTTCTCTGAGATGAGTTCGGCGCTTTTTCTCCTGGACTCCTCTCCGCGGTGATCAAAGTGGGTATTAAACACATAAATAGTCTCACCAGATTGTATATCTTCAAGTGCTGCCCAGCTTACAATCCTTGTAATTGCGGCATCCCAGCTTTTACTGCCTGGAATGGAGGGGGTTTCCGACAACCAGAACTGCGAATTATCGCGCAGGATGAACCGGTCTTCCTTAAAAAACAAAGGTGAATATTCACCCTTGGTTTTACCGTCATCCCTGCCGGTCCCGATATAGGAATAGCCCGGCAGCATATCCTGAAGGTCGATCAACTGATGGTGGACTACTTCCTGCATACCCGCAATATCGGGAGCTACTGAATCCAGATACGCCCTGACAAGGGGGACCCGGTTCTGCCACTGGTTTTGTCCATCGGCCGGGTTGTCATACCTGATGTTAAAGGTCATTATGGAAAGCTCGTGTTGGGGATTGCTACATGAAACTGCAAACATTATAAAGACAATTATTACTGAAATAAAAGATTTCATATTACCAGTTTTTCATTTTACCGTGCGTAAATTTAGTCAAAAAAAACATTTACACATCGGGAAAATAATATTTTTCAGGATGTCCTGGAACGGAAGTTTTAATATGGAGATCTTAGAATTAACTTTATTTGTTTGTGAAATCTTTATTGTTGTCAAACTCAGTCCGGATCAATATTTAAGCCTGACATTGAAATCGTTGCCTCTTACGACCCAGCAGGGTTCGTCACATGTATCACTGATCTTTCTGGTCCTGATATGACTTCCGTCTATTGCGGTTACATTGTAATAGGTCAAATCTGCTGCGCCCGACCAGTAAGTTGCGGTTACCGTATAGTATTCATCAACCGGAAGTACCGTATTCCATGTTTCGGTTCTTGCAGTATCGGACAGGATCAGGATCTCCTCCTCGATGCGCCCGCTGTAAACATTAACCACTACGTAAGGGTTTGTGTTATTCAGCGTTAATTTCACATTTATTTCCGCCTCCTCAGGTTTCCTGGTGTAACATTCGGAGCAGTCCACTACCTCCCATTCCTCTGGGTTGCAGGACATTAGGAGTGAGATTGAAAAAAACGCCAGCATTATAAGTCTGCCATCATTTCCGTAAAAGCAGGAGAGGGGCCTTTTCAGGCACCGGATATGCAAAAAGGAGTTCATCCTTGTAGTTAAAGTAATCAAAGCTTTCATGTCTACCAGTATGTCGTTCTGTATATAACCGGATCTTTAATAATGCCGAATCGTATTCCAAAACCAAGTCTGAGCCGGTGAGCAGGTTTTTCTATAATGTTCAGATCAAGGTATTCATAACCTATATTGTAAAACCACCAGCTTCCGGATTTATAATACCCTGCCGATGGTACCAGGTTCCATTGCGGAGCGGGATACCTGTAGCTGCCCCAGTAACGGCCTTTTGAGTACATTACGTTTATGCCTGCATAAAAACCATCTTCATTAAGTCCGAGGGCATACCTGACAGGAAAAAGTTTGTGGAGGGAGCCAAAGAAAAGATGACGCTGCTCCCAAAACTGATCATGCCAGTCCTCGCTGTACTCCACCAGTACTGCTCTCCTGACAGGCCGGGTGTACCAGCCCGCGGTGAGCAGGAGATTATATTTCTGATCCTCAATGCTAACCTGGGGACCATTGAAGAAGTCCCCTATATTAACCAGTCCATTTAAAGAGAGCCTCATAGTCCGGAAATCCGGTAAAATATTCCCTCTTACCCCGTGCTTTTTCATAAGGGCAATAAGTTCTTCATTCCCCTGCCATCTGGCCAGATTCATAAGATTATCGGCATATGATATTTTGTCTTTGGGATCTGCTCCAAGCTTAATGAGATTTTCTGCTATTTCCGGATGATTGTTGGCAATTGCTATGGCGAGGACCGAAAAGCCGTCACGGGTTTTTAAATTTACAGATGCATTATTATCCAGAAGATAATCTGTCATTTCCTTACGGCCCAGTTGCACCGCCATCATAAGCGGGGTGAAGCCGTAATGATCCCTGCTGTCGACAGATGCTCCGTAGTCAAGAAGCAGCCAGGCTATATCGGGATTTGCATATAATGCAGCAGTATGAAGTGGTGTGGTCCCCTCATCATCTGATTGCCCGGGTTCTGCGCCAAACATCAGGAGCAATTCAGTAATGGTAAAATAGTCATATGCCACTGCGTACAATAGAGGAGTTACACCTTCTGTATCGGGAATTTCGGGATTTGCACCCTGCTGAAGGAGAAACAGGGCAGTTTCATAATGATTATTTATACATGCGCTTGATAGTGCTGTTATTCCGTTATAGGGAACTGCATTGATTTCCGCACCCTGTTCTGCCAGTATTCTTATCACGTCGATATGTCCGTTATTTGCAGCGTACATTAATGCCGTGACCCCGTCGCCGGTTGTCTGATCAACATCAACTCCCTGGTCAATCAGCTTGAGCACACTGTCCGCATCTCCCTGCTCTGCCGCCCTGATCAGCAGGAGACTGCTGTCATTTTCATTCTGAATGGGATTGTTGACTTCTCCTGTTTTCAGGAATGGCAGATCAATCCATATCTGTGATAAGACAGGAAGATTTAACAGTATGATAATAAGTGCTGATATTATAAGAGTTCTGACCATTTTACAAAAAAGAGACAGGATTTTTTAATTTAGCCTTGTTAATTCATGAATATTTGCATCATTATGATATTAAGTCTTCACGCATCTTTCTGCAGAAAACAATTTTGTTTACTGCTTATACAGATCAGGAGCATTTACAGGTTCATGAATTAATCAGTTAGAATGACCTGACTGCTAAAGTATATCTTTTTACTGAAAAAAAAATGCTTTGACGATTATTGTCTATTTTTGCCATATTTACGATTATTAACAAATTGCAATTTCAGATATGTCAGGATATTTTGATCAACAGATTGAGAGGACAGGTACTGGCTCGGTTAAGTATGACGGACTAAAAGAGTATTTCGGGAGCAATGACCTCATCCCGATGTGGGTTGCCGATATGGATTTTAAGGTCCCTGAATGTGTTATCACTGCACTTAAGCAGCGTGCAGATCATGGAATATTTGGCTATCCTGTTATCACAACGGGGTTTTACGATTCCATTATAAACTGGATAAAAAAGGGTCATGACTGGGAAATCAAAAAGGAATGGATATTATTCAGTCCGGGTATTGTTCCTGCGCTTACAATGTCGGTTATGGTATATACAAAGCCCGGAGATAAAGTACTGTTGCAGTCCCCCGTCTATCCTCCTTTCTTTTCTGCAATAAAAGATAATAAAAGGGTTCTGGTCAACAATCAGCTAGTAGAAAAGGAGGGAGCGTACAGCATAGATTTTGCTGAACTGGAATTGAAACTGTCGCAGGACGTGAAAATGATGTTCTTCTGCAGTCCCCATAACCCGGTCGGAAGGGTCTGGTCAGAAGAGGAAGTCCGCCATGTAGTATCTTTATGCAGGAAATATAATGTTGTGCTTATATCGGATGAAATACATTCTGATCTGGTATATCCGGGCCACACACACATACCTGCCGCAATTGCCGGAGAAGGGAATGATAATATGATAATTTGCATGGCTCCGAGTAAAACATTTAATCTGGCTGGACTGTCATCCGCCTATATGTTAATTCCCGATGGCAGGCTAAGGACAAAGATGAAGCGTTTTATCGGTAACCTCCATATACATTACGGGAATATATTCGGACTGGTTGCACTTCAGGCGGCGTATGAAGGGGGCGGGGACTGGCTGGCAGCTTTGCTGAGGTATTTGCAAAAAAACCGCGATACCGTGATGAATTTTTTTGGAAATGAGCTCCCGGAGATAAAACCCGTCTCTACCGAGGGAACTTATCTCGTATGGCTGGATTGCCGGAAAACCGGGATGACAGACAATGAACTTAAAAAGTTTTTTATAGAAAAAGCCGGAATTGCAATGAATCCGGGTCCTTCTTTTGGTCCCGGCGGCGAAGGCTTTCACAGGTTAAACATTGGCTGCCCTCATGAAAAACTGACTGAAGTCCTCTATATGATAAAGCAAGCCTGGCAGAAACACTGAGCGCGGAGTCACGGTCCGGTTTATTTAGCTTACTGATCATCTCCTTCCATTAGATCGGGCCTTAGTTTTTTGGTTCTTTCAATGGATTTTTCCATTTTCCATTCATTTATTTTTTTCTCATCACCCGAGAGAAGTATGGGAGGTACTTCCCAATTCCTGTATTTAGCCGGTCTGGTATAAACAGGTGGTGACAGGAGGTTATCCTGGAAGGAGTCGGTTAGCGCGCTGGTTTCATCAGAAATAGCCCCGGGCAGAAGTCTCACTACACAGTCTGTAATCACCGCCGCCGCCAGTTCTCCGCCCGTCATAACATAATCACCCAGTGAAATCTCCCTGGTAACCAGATGGTCCCGTATTCTCTGATCAACACCCTTATAATGACCACACAAAAGTATGATGTTGTGGAGCCCGGATAACCTGTTAGCCATTTTCTGGTTAAATTTATCACCATCGGGGGACATATATATTATTTCATCGTAAGCCCTTTCACTTTTCAGGTGCCTGATTGCCTTATCAACCGGTTCGATCATCATTACCATTCCCGCATCTCCGCTGAAAGCATAGTCGTCTACTCTCCGGTGTCTGCCAATGCTGAAATCCCTGATATTATGGACGTGTATTGATGCGATTCCCCTATCAGAAGCTCTTTTTATA
The DNA here is from genome assembly GCA_964520585.1 of uncultured Bacteroidales bacterium. Taxonomy (GTDB): domain Bacteria; phylum Bacteroidota; class Bacteroidia; order Bacteroidales; family PUMT01; genus PXAP01. Next base: position 10,045 of record CAZFOO010000034.1, on the reverse strand, counting down.
ATGGAATGGCTAAGGGGGCTTTCAAGAAGTTCGGGAAGTATTGTAAGTATATCTATGCGCATTACTGTTTTTCTGCAAAATTACTATAAAATTATTATCAAAATCCGGCATGATTATTATAGCTTGATTAATTCAGAAACTTATAAAAATAGCAAATATCATCATGATATTTGGTTGCACTGTCCCGTTTTAGTCCCCTGTTTTAATGGAATACATGGTTATTTTATAATATTGCCGGCTTGCGTATGAAGGTCTGGCTTATAAAAGGCATTAAACAATCTTCCTGAAAGAGTTTCTGTATTGTATTTTTACTGATTGATTGATTAGCGGAACGGACTTTAAGTAATAAAATCGTTCAAGTATTATATGGTAAATATATATTTTCGTACTTTTGAAGCTGTTATATTAATTTAGGCTCTTTACCAGAGGCTGGAAATCGAAAAATCACCTCGTATGAATACGAAGGATCATAATGGACCTGCTCCTGAGGAGCAATCCGGTGATAAGAGCAGGAATACCGGAAATACGGAGAATAATAAAAACATGGAAAAGTCCCTAAAGCCTGAAGATCTTGAGGAAAGGTCTGAAGCGGAAACTGAAGATTCAAATAATGCTGGTGCAACTGAAGATACCGGCAGGGAGAAAGAAAATTCAGATCTTTTACCGGACCGGGAAGCCACTCAGTCCGGGTCAGAAAAAACCGAATCTTCAGATGATGATCCTGATAACGGGTCTGGCACCAGGGAGACGGAATCCGGCGAGAAGGAAACTCCGGCTGGTAAAACTATAATTGGGACAGGAAAACCTGAAGCCGGGGTTACTGATGCCGAACAGCAACCAGGTAAGGAAGATAATGTGAGGGGGACCGGGGATGTTGCTACTGGAGATGTTAAAGCAAGTCCGGGCACCGGAGATGTGGCAGCCGGGGGTGATAAGGGTGAGCCGGCAAACAATCCGGCTGGTTACCACGATCTTGATAAGGAGGAGCTGTTGCAGGAGTTGGAGAAGTTGCTTGAGGCAAAGCCTGCACCCACTATACGTGAAGATGTGGAAGCTATAAAAGTCAGCTTCTACAAGCGTCACAAAACCGAACTTGAACAGAAGCGTAAGAAATTTATGCAGGAGGGGGGAGATGCAGAAGATTTTGAGCCCGGTGAGGATCCACGGGAAATACGCTTCAAGGAACTTTACCGGAAATACCGTCACTCAAAGGCTGCCCATAATCGCAGTCTGGAGCATTCCAGACAGGCAAACCTTGAGGAGAAGCTGAAAGTGATAGAAGACCTTAAGGAACTGGTCAGTAATACAGAAGATATAAACCGGACATTCCCCGAATTCAGAAAACTCCAAAAGAGGTGGCATGAGATAGGTATGGTTCCGCAGCAAAATCTAAAGGATCTCTGGGATACTTACCACCATTATGTTGAAACATTTTACGATCATATAAAGATCAATAAAGACTTGCGTGATCTGGATCTCAAAAAGAATCTGGAGACTAAAATTGGGTTATGTGAGAAAGCCGAAGAACTTTTGCTTGAGCCTAATGTGATAAATGCTTTCAGGAACCTGCAGAAGTTGCATGATCAGTGGCGGGAAACAGGACCTGTTCCCCGCGATCAGAAGGATGTTATCTGGGAACGTTTCCGGGAGGTTACCCATCAGATAAACAAGAAACATCAGGAACATTTTGATAAACTGAAGGAGTCGCAAAAGAAAAACCTTGAGACCAAGACTGCACTGTGCGAAAAAGCCGAAGCTATCAATGAAAAGCCGATGGATAATTTTCAGCAGGTTGAAAAGCTCACCAAAGATATGATCGGGTTGCAGAAGACCTGGAAAACTATCGGTTTTGCTCCCAAGAAAGATAATACAAAGATATATCAGCGGTTCCGCAATGTCTGCGACAGATTTTTTGCCCGTAAGCGGGAATTTAATGCTCAGAATAAAGAATATCTGAATGAAAATCTTCAGAAAAAACTTGATCTGTGTGTGCAGGCTGAAGCCCTTAAGGAAAGTACCGACTGGAAAAGCGCTACCGATGAGCTTATTTCTCTTCAGAAAAAATGGAAGGAAATAGGTCCTGTTCCCAGGAAACATTATGATCCTGTATGGAAACGCTTTCGCGCGGCCTGTGATCATTTTTTCAACAGGAAGTCCGAATTTTTCTCCGACATTGATGCCAAATACGAAGAGAACCTTAAAAAGAAACTCGATATTATTGATAAGATTGAGAATTTTAAGTTCGGAGATGATCTGGATACCAGTCTCAATGCTCTTAAAGAATATCAGCGTGAATGGGTTTCCATTGGATTTGTTCCTATTAAGGAAAAAGACAGGATACAAAAAAGATACCGTGCAGCCCTTGATAAACATTTCGAGGGACTTAAGGTGGATGAGAGTAAGAAAAACCTTATGAAATTCCGGACTAAGCTGGAAGGAGTAAAGGAAAAACCAAGGGCTTTCAACAAGATGAAGTTTGATAGGGAAAAATTCCTTAACCGTTACAAGCAGCTTGAAAACGATATTACACTTTGGGAAAACAATATTGGTTTTTTTGCCAAATCCAAATCGGCCGAAGCAACCATTAAAGAGTTCAGGGATAAAATTGAACAAGGCAAAAAGCAAATGGAATTGCTGGAGGAAAAGATCAGAATGATTGATGAAATGGACCCGGAATGAGAAAAATATTGTTTACTTTTGCCCACTTTATAATTAATTAAATTATCAGCTCCTTGTCACTTCGAAAATATATTTTTGTAACAGGTGGAGTTACCTCCTCTTTAGGAAAAGGGATTGTTTCATCTTCACTGGCCAAACTGCTTCAGGCCAGAGGCTATTCAGTTACTATCCAGAAACTTGATCCTTACATAAATGTAGATCCGGGAACCCTGAATCCCTATGAACATGGTGAATGCTATGTGACGGAAGACGGTGCGGAAACGGACCTTGATCTGGGCCATTATGAAAGGTTTACCAATATTCCTACGACACAGAACAATAACGTTACCACCGGCCGCATATACCAGTCCGTTATAAATAAGGAACGTAAAGGTGATTATCTCGGGAAAACAGTCCAGGTCATACCACACATTACCGATGAGATCAAGAGAAGGATCAAAATACTGGGCACAAAAGGAGACTTTGATTTTATAATCACCGAGATCGGTGGAACCGTAGGTGATATTGAATCCCTTCCCTATATTGAAGCTATCAGGCAGTTGAAATGGGAAATGGGGCCGCTTAATTCACTGGTTATACATCTTACTCTGGTGCCTTACCTTTCCGCCTCTGCTGAACTAAAGACCAAGCCAACCCAGCATTCGGTTAAATTACTGCTTGAAAACGGGGTGCAGCCCAATATTCTTGTTCTTCGTTCTGAACATCCCCTTAACAGGGATATAAGAAAGAAGGTTGCCCTTTTTTGTAATGTGGAATACAATTCAGTAATCGAATCGGTAGATGTATCCACTATATATGAAGTGCCGCTTCTTATGCAGAAAGAAAACCTTGACAGTTCAGTACTGACAAAGATGAATCTGCCCGATTCCGGCAAACCTGAAATGAAACCCTGGAAAGACTTCGTTAATAAAGTCAAGAATCCGAAGAAGCGTGTAAGAATTGCACTGGTGGGAAAATATGTTGAGCTTCCCGATGCCTACAAATCCATTATGGAATCCTTTATACATGCCGGTGCAATAAATGACTGCAAGGTTGAACTTAAAACCATCCAGTCCGAGAAGCTTAATCCCGATAACCTTGAACAGTCATTCAAAGACATTAAAGGCATACTTGTAGCTCCTGGTTTCGGCGACCGGGGTATTGAAGGTAAAATACTGGCTGCCAGATATGCAAGGGAGAATGATGTTCCCTTTTTAGGAATATGTCTGGGCCTCCAATGTGCCATTATTGAGTTTGCCAGAAATGTTCTTGGTCTTGAGGAAGCACACTCCACGGAAATGGATATTAAATCACCGCACCCGGTTATTGATCTGATGGAGGAGCAGAAGGGAGTTACCATTAAGGGAGGTACCATGCGTCTTGGTATTTATCCGTGCACATTAACTCCTGATTCCCGCTGTCGGACCATATATGGTACTCAGGATATTATGGAAAGGCACCGGCACAGGTATGAGTTTAATAATAATTATCTTGAACAATTTTCAGAGAAGGGTATGGTGCCTGCAGGAATAAATGCTGATACCGGACTGGTTGAGATAATGGAAATAAAAGGTCACCGTTGGTTTGTGGGAGTGCAGTTTCATCCGGAATATAGCAGTACTGTGCTTAATCCTCATCCTTTATTCATTGACTTCGTCAAAAATTCATTGGAAGCCGGTGGTGGTACCCGGAGATAATTATTATAGTGGGAATGTTTCTCAGGATTATTATATAAGATTAAGTTCTGCCAGGATATTAAATTACTTCTGGATCATTAACAATTGATTAAAAGATATTTTAAGTAGTTAAATATGGATAGAAATTCAATTACAGGAATCATTCTGATTGCGTTAATTCTTATTATTTTCAGCGTACTTAACCGGCCATCAGAGGATGAGATAGAGGCTGCAAGGCGGCGTCAGGATTCTTTGGAGATGGTCAGACAACAGCAGCTTGAGGAAGAAGCAAGGCAGGTGACAAGTGAGGAAGTGGTTGAAGAGTCAGACATGATTGAAACTGACACGACCGGAGTCTCAGATGAATATGAGAACAGGTTTGGGGTATTTGCCCCTGCAGCAACCGGCCCCGATGAAACCTATGAGATAGAAAATGAGAATATAAGGATGAAAATTTCGGCAAAGGGTGGAAGGCCCTGGTCAGTCGAGCTGAAAGATTATCAGACATGGGATTCGCTTCCATTGTTATTATTCGAAGGTGATGAGAATTCATTCGGACTCAATTTTTTTGCACAGAACAGGAGCATATCAACAGACGAGCTTTATTTTCAACAAGTATCTGAATCGTCCGTTGTTGAAGGAGGATCGGCAATCGCCATGAGGCTTTATGCCGGGGAGGAGAGGTACATTGAGTATGTTTACACCCTTGCTCCGGAGAGTTTCATGGTAGATTTCAGTATTAACTTTGTTGGAATGGACCAGATACTTGGTGCAGGAGCAAGTTTTGTTGATCTCCGTTGGGAAATAGATGTACCCGGTCAGGAAAGGAGCCAAAAGAATGAAAATAATTATTCTACTATTCATTATAAATTTCTTGGTGATGAAGTTGACAAACTTTCTGAAGGATCAGACGAGGATATGGAAGAATTACGTACCCGTCTTAAATGGATAGCATTCAAGCAACAATTTTTTTCCTCGGTATTGATTGCCGAAGATCATTTTGCAAGCGCTGTTGTTCAGCAACAAAGGCTGGAGGAGGGCCCTTATATAAGAAATTATGTGGCGGATATCCGTATACCAGTCGAAAATAGTTCTGCAGAGATCATACCGATGCAATTTTATTTCGGTCCTAATCATTTTAATACATTGCGGACATATTCTCAAAGTTATCAGGCAAGTAAAGATTACGATCCTGAGCTGGAGCAGATGGTGCCTTTGGGATGGGGAATATTCGGATGGGTTAACCGCTTCGTGGTGATACCTGTTTTTAATTTCCTCGAAAGATATATCACCAATTATGGAATAATAATTTTAATTCTGACCATATTTATTAAGATAATATTATTTCCCCTTACCTACAAATCTTATATCTCTACTTCGAAAATGAGGGTGCTTAAACCCGAGATCGATGCAATAAATGAGAAGATACCTAAAGATAAAGCCATGGAAAGGCAACAGGCAACCATGAGCCTTTATAAGAAGGCCGGGGTAAATCCGATGGGGGGATGTTTGCCGATGCTTATACAACTGCCAATACTTATTGCATTGTTCAGGTTCTTCCCTACTTCATTTGAGTTGAGGCAGGAAAGTTTTCTTTGGGCGACGGACCTGTCAACCTATGATTCTATTTTCAACCTTCCTTTTACAATTCCATTTTATGGTGATCATGTAAGTTTATTTACTCTTTTGATGACCATTTCCACCATCATATACACAAAGACCAATTCACAGATGACTGCCGGCTCTAGCCAGATGCCTGGTATGCAGACCATGATGTATATGATGCCGGTAATGCTTCTGTTTATTTTTAACGGTTTTGCTTCTGCCCTTAGTTACTATTATTTTCTGACCAATGTTATCACTTTTGGACAGCAGGCCATTATAAAACGGTTTGTTGACGATGAAGAACTGTTAAGAAGGCTAAATGAGAATAAGAAGAAGCCGGTAAGCAAATCAAATTTTCAGAAGAGACTCGAGGATATGGCGAAAAAGAAAGGTGTGAACACAACTGGCGGTAAGCCTTCCAGGACAAAAAAACCAGGTTCGAAAAGATGATATAGCAAACTATATAAGTGATGTTTTTTGCATGATCATCAGGTATATGCTTTTGACCGGACGGTTATGATATGCCCGGGATCAGCAAGCACATTCTTTTAGCCTGCCGGCTTATTATGCCGGACTCTTATTTCTTAAGTATGAAAGCTCTTCCTTCAACTATAGGGATATCTTCGCCATTATGTTTAACCAGGGTATAGGGATGATAATCACACTCCCCCCTGGATTCTTTTTCAACCAATACCAGTAAAGTGTCTGTTTCGCCTGGTGCAAGTTCCATGTAGAAGATGTCGCTTCTTCCTGTCAGACTGATCATTGGCAGTTGAGCTGAATAAAGTTCGACATGATCTCCCTGAGGGTCTGTTTCCCTGTTAACTATCAGTTCCTGTTTTTCCTCGTCATGAAAATAGTAGATCCCGATATCCTCTTCACTGTAAATTCCCGAAGAAATCAGATCAGACCCGGTTTCCCTGTCCGTTATGCTGAAACGGAACGCTTCCGGATGTACAGAGCATCTTTCTTCATCTTTGCAGGATAAAATTGTTATAATCAGAGCTGCAAGCGTAAATACCAAAGTTAGATTAAGACTTTTTTTCATTTTTTCCGTATTGATATAGAAAATATTTAAATATTTCTACGGACGGAATCAGTGAAAAGTTACCCGATGTTGATGCTTTGTTGGTTTGTTATGCCGATTTTGTTTTAGTATTCCTGCCAGCTCTTTATCGCCAGGTCCCCGGGTTTTAGCCTGCAAATGGCGTATATAAAGGCAGATGCAAGTCGTGCGTTTGTGATAAGTGGAATATTGTAATCTATCGCACTTCTCCTGATATTATAATCATTATATAGTTCTCCTGATGAGAGATTCTTGGGAATATTTATCACCAGGTCTATCTTTTTATTCCTGATGTAATCAAGGGTATTGGGTTGTTTATCTTCATCAGGCCAGTGCAGTAGTGTGCAGGGCACATCGTTATCTTCCAGGAACTTTTTTGTGCCTCTGGTGCCAAAAAGCTTATATCCTCTTTCATTCAGCATTTTTGCGCTTATAAGCATTTCAATTTTTGATCTTGGCGGACCGGTAGAAAGGAGAATGTTCTTTTCTGGTATTCTGTGTCCTACTGAAAGCATTGCATTTAGTATTGCTTCATAATAATCATCTCCAAGGCAACCTACTTCTCCTGTGGATGCCATCTCCACTCCCAGCACCGGATCGGCTTTCTGAAGTCTGGAGAATGAAAACTGCGGTGCTTTCACTCCAACATAATCCAGCTCAAAAAGGGATTCGGACGGCTTCTCAACTTCCTGTCCCAGCATTACTTTAGTAGCAATCTCAATAAAATTGCATTTGAGGACTTTCGAGACAAACGGGAAACTCCTGGAGGCCCTCAGGTTGCATTCTATTACCTTTATCTCATTGTCACGTGCAAGGAACTGTATATTGAAAGGCCCTGAAATATTGAGCTCTTTTGCTATCTGTTTTGAGATTCGTTTAACTCTGCGGATGGTTTCCAGGTATAGCTTCTGGGGAGGGAACACTATGGTGGCATCGCCGGAATGTACACCTGCAAATTCAACATGTTCGGAAATAGCATAAATCATGAGTTCGCCGTCCTTTGCTACCGCATCAAATTCTATCTCCTTGGCATTCTCTATGAACTCAGAAACCACTACGGGGTATTGTTTAGATATGTTGGCAGCAAGCTCCAGGAAATGGTCAAGTTCATTTGCATTTGAAACCACGTTCATCGCGGCTCCCGACAATACATATGATGGTCTTACAAGAACCGGGTACCCTACTTCACCGGTAAACCGGTGAATATCCTTTACCTTGATCAGTTCTTTCCACCGGGGTTGATCTATACCAAGGGAATCGAGCATTGATGAGAACTTGTACCTGTCCTCGGCTCTGTCTATGGATTGGGGACTGGTACCCAGGATGGTTACTCCACCGGTATGCAGGCGCATAGCCAGGTTATTGGGTATTTGTCCCCCGGTAGAAACTATAACCCCTTTTGGTGCTTCAAGTTCTACAATATCCATGACCCTCTCGTAGGTCAGTTCATCAAAATAAAGGGCGTCACATACATCATAATCGGTACTAACCGTCTCGGGATTGTAGTTTATCATAACCGACCGCATTCCTCCTTTCCTGATCGTTTCCACTGCATTAACGCTGCACCAGTCAAATTCAACACTGCTTCCTATGCGGTAGGCGCCTGAACCGAGGACTATTACGGATTCCTTCCCCTCTTTTTTGATGGGGTCGTTCTCAGTACCGTGATATGTAAGGTAAAGATAGTTGGTATGAGCAGGGTATTCTGCCGCCAGGGTATCTATTTGTTTAACGACCGGCAATATGCCTTTTCTTTTACGGTGCTCTCTTACTTTTAGTGAATATTCCGCCAGATCCTCATCTTTGTTCCTGCACAGTACACGCGCTATCTGGAAGTCCGAGAATCCGGCCTTCTTGGCTTCACTGAACAGCTCTTCAGGAAGGTCTTCAACGCTGCTGTAGGGCGAAAGCATAAAATGGATGTCGGTAATATTTTTAAGTTTATAAAGGAACCACCGGTCTATTTTTGTCAGCTCATGAATCTCGTCAATGGTGAAATTATGTCTGAGTGCCATTGAGATTATGAATATTCTCATATCGGTGGGATTGGACAACAGGTTCTCAATCTCGCTGCGGACATCTGTTTCCAGCTCCCGGTTCTCCACAAAACCATGCATTCCCTGTCCGATCATCCGTAATCCTTTTTGGAGGGCTTCTTCGAAGTTTCGTCCAATTGCCATTACTTCCCCTACACTTTTCATGCTGCTTCCAATCTCTTTTGATACTCCCCTGAATTTACCAAGGTCCCAGCGCGGTATTTTAACAACCACATAATCAAGCGCAGGCTCAAAAAAGGCTGGGGTAGTCCGCGTCACAGCATTTTTCAATTCATGAAGTCCGTATCCCAGTGCGAGTTTTGCTGCCACGAATGCAAGAGGATAACCGGTTGCTTTGGAAGCCAGTGCACTGGACCGGGATAGGCGGGCATTAACCTCAATAACCCTGTAATCTTCCGACTTTGGATCAAGAGCATATTGAACATTGCATTCACCTATAACACCAATGTGTCGTACTATCTTTATAGCTATTTCACGGAGTTTATGATATTCGCTGTTTGTGAGGGTTTGGGATGGAGCTATAACTATACTCTCTCCGGTATGAATACCTAGAGGGTCGAAGTTCTCCATATTACATACAGTAATACAGTTGTTGTACTGGTCCCTTACCACTTCATATTCAATTTCCTTCCATCCTTTAAGAGACTTTTCAACCAGTATCTGGGGAGAGTGGGCAAAAGCTTTGTTGGCAAGGCTCTCCAGTTCCCGGGGATTGTTGCAGAATCCGCTGCCCTGGCCTCCCAGTGCATAACCTGCACGAATTATAACGGGATAGCCAAGTTTTTCGGCCGCCTTTTTTGCATCTTCCATAGAGCTTACCGCCTTGCTGCTTATTGATTTTACGCCGATCTCATTAAGTTTATTAACAAACAGCTCACGGTCCTCTGTATTCATGATTGCCTCAACAGGAGTACCCAGCACTTGTACTTTATATTTCTTAAGGATTCCGGCTTTATGCAGGCTGACGCCGCAATTAAGTGCCG
>CAZFOO010000033.1:0-36518 GCA_964520585.1 uncultured Bacteroidales bacterium | reverse complement strand
CTCAACATCCAGTTCTGTTCCTACCGGTTGTGTAGTCGCGGCAGCTGTACCCGAGCTCAGCGTATAAAGAGCCGGATTCTGGTTATATGTTAAATGAATATTACAATTGAGATCTTTGGCCATACCATTCGTGTAACTGATGAATCCCTCAGAACTAACTGGATCGTTTCTTCATATAAGGAGATTTTTTATTTTTTTATTTTATTTTTTATTTTTTTAATTATATAGTATAATATTTGCAAATGCTATTCCAAATATATCTTTGAAGATCCGGGGTGGATAGCTAATTATATCATTATAAAGACAATTGCATTCATAATTGCTCCATATACCTGGTTTATAGAGGTGATTATTAATCTGTCGAACATAATAATTTGTGGAATAATGCCGCAGTTTTTTATTTTTTTATGTTCCACACGGGCAACAATGAAATTAATATATATTAAATTAGCATTTCTGGTTTTACATGACTCTTCTTAATAGTATGTAAGATTCATTTAATGGTCATCTGACAGGCAAGTATCTTGTTTAAACCCGGTAGAAGTATTTTTCTACAAAATAAGCTTTTGCATGTTTTAATATTTAAATCTTTAAATCTTTGTACAATATACGGGTTAGGAAATAATAATTTTTATGGATATTTTATCAGAACAGAACAGTGGCATTCTAAAAAGCATATTGTTGGATAATACCGAAGATAATTATGAATGCGGTATTGTTGAACAATGTTTTGATGTGCTGGGGCTTTTTATTATTGCAGTTGATAAGAACTGGAAAATAACTTTTGCTAACCGGCGTGCAAAAGAGGTATTGAATTATAAAGATAACGGATTATCCGGAAAGAATTTCATAAACGATCTCGTTACTAAGGATGAGCAAAAAGTTGTTGAATCAACGGTAAATATCCTTTATAATAATGAATCCAATACCTTGAAATTTCTATGTAGCCTGAAAACAAGCAGTAATAAACAAAGGACCATCGATGCACAGGCAATAAGGATATCTGACGTTAACGATGATTTTCTCGGGTTTGTTTTAGCAGGTAAAGATGTCAGTAGTTATACGGGTCATCAACTGCATTTGCAGAAGTATCTGAATATGTACAAGCTTCTTTTAAATAATATTCCGGAACTGAGTGTATTTGTATTTGATAAAGATCTCCGTTTTTCCATGGCCGAAGGGATGCATATTCGTAATATAGGCTTACAGGAGGAAGAGTTAGAAGGTAAAACTCTGTATGAAATTTCAGGCCGGAAAATTAAGGATAGGTGGATACCTTTATTTTTGGATGTTTTTAACGGAAAAGATGTTAAAAAGGAGTACAAACTGGATAACAAACATTACCTGATTAGGATCACACCGCTGAGAAATGAGGATAATATTATAGATTCGGGACTGGCAGTGATAAGGGATATTTCCGGCGATAAGATTTCCAAAAAAATATTAAAAAAAGCTAAGGATGAGGCGGTAAAGTCAATGAAGACAAAATCACTTTTCCTTGCCAGGGTCAGTCATGAGATCCGGACTCCGTTGAATGCCATAATGGGATTTACCGAACAACTTCTGCAAACAAAATTAAACGGGAAACAAAAAGAGTTTCTGGGTATAATTGACAAATCATCGGAACTTTTACTCTCTCTGGTTAACGATATCCTTGTTTTGTCTAAGATAGAGGCAAATCAGCTCAATTTTGAAAGTAGTCCGTTTAAGGTAGGCAATGTTTTAAATTATGTGCATAATGCACTTATCGTAAAAGCCCGGGAAAAGAACCTCCGGTTTACATACAAGATTGATGATAAAGCCGACAGGGTTTTATTGGGTGATTCATTCCGTTTGCAGCAGATACTGATCAATCTGGCTGGAAATGCAATTAAATTCACAAACAATGGCAGCGTGGTTATTAAATGTTCGATGCAGGATGAATCAGACGAACAAATTACTTTGAATTTCGATGTGACAGACACTGGCATAGGGATATCACCAAAGTATCTGAAGGATATTTTTAATCAGTACACACAAAGCGTAACTGGGAGCGGCAAGCAATTCGAAGGTGTTGGTCTTGGACTTGCCATCTGTAAAAATCTTATAGAGCTGCAGGACGGTACTCTTACGGTTACCAGTCAGCAGGGATCGGGTACGACTTTTACTTTTTCCCTGCCTTACGCTAAGGCCGAAGAAATTGATGCAGAGACATTTGATCCTGACACAATTGATCCGGGTAAATTAAAGGATAAAAGAGTACTTCTGGTAGATGATGACAATATAAATTTGCTGCTGGGAAAAACAATCCTTGAAAAGTTTTCCTGCCCGTTCGATATTGCTAATAATGGTAAAGAGGCAATTGAAAAAATAGATAAAGGCAGATATGATATTATTCTGCTGGATATTCATATGCCTGATATAAACGGAATTGAGGTGGCAAAGTATTTAAGGAAACAGATGAAAGATACAAGGACTAAGATCATAGCGCTCACTGCGGCCGCAATGAAGGATGATATAATCAAATACAGAATAGCAGGCATTGATGATTTTATAATTAAACCGTTCAGGGAAATTTATCTTTATAACAAAATATGTGAGGTCTTACAGTTAACCAAAAAGTCTCAGCCGGTGGCTAAGACGGAAATTATCCTGAAGAAGGAATTTAATCCCAGGCCTTATAATCTGTTTGAATTAAAAAAAATTGCCGGTGATGATGAGGATTTCGTGAAACATACATTGCAGATATTTATCGAAAATTCTGAAGAGGCCGTGATAAACTTAAGAAAGTTTTTGAAAGAGGAGAAGTGGAAACAGGCTGGGGAAACAGCACATAAAATACTGCCTTCGTTCCGTCATCTGGAAGTAAATACCGTTGTTTCCAAATTGGTTGAGATAAAAACCAGAACCCTGGTATATGGAGATAATATGGAGATTGCAAACCTTATTAACGATGTTGTTTCGGAAATAGAGAATGTTTTGGCCGATATGAGGGAAGAGTTGAGATGATTTTTTTTGGTCGCTCATGATTTGGCGTTGAGGCTGTTTTTCTATTAACGGATATGATAAATAGTGAGGAGATTTAACTCATCAACCGTGTAGGAATTCCTCACATTCTTCATTATTGCTCTACCTGCCGGTATCGCCCAAAAAATAAAGACAGGCTCTGCGGTTGTCTTATCCGGAATATATTTCCGGGAATATCCTTTGTCTCTTTTGCTGCTGTTCGTTTTCAGTCTCTGTTTGCCGGTGGTTATTTCTATCTGTTTTACTAAATCTAATTCTTTTTTTGGCACAGAATTTTCTTTTCTTTTAACGCAGAGTGGTATTTGTCCGTAATAATACTAAGCTATAATAGGGTTAATGATGTCCTTATTACCTGTTGATTTTGGCCGGAAAACATTAAATATTTCATAAGAGAAGTCAAATTAATAATTCGTAAAAACCATCTATTATGCCATCCCTCGGAATATTATATCTCTTATTCGTTGCTGTATTGATCACTTTGGTTTTTTCCATTCTAATGCGGATAAAGGGTCCATGGGGAAATGTCTGGATCTTTTTTGTGATCATTCTTCTTGCTGTACTGATAGCCGGAATATATATTCAGCCTGCGGGGCCTGTTTACAGGGATATTTACTGGTTACCTCCGCTGGTAGTCGGGATTTTGATCGCATTATTACTGGCCGCTACAACTCCCAGTCCCCGCACGAGGACCAAATTACTCGATGAAGGCGACGGGAAGGAAAAAGAAAAGGAAGAGGCGGATTTATATTCTCTTGGCATTTTTTTCTGGGTTCTTTTTGTGGTTATGCTGGTGATGTTGGCAATAGGACTTTTTGTCACTGTTTAGTTATTTATTTAAACCCTGGTCTTATGTTTTAAGCCACTGGCCTGTGTCCGGAAGGAAAGTACGACAAACGAACCACGGCAAGGCGGATGTATCGCCCCATCTGATATCTAGCGATCTGGCTCTTCCTGTGAGCCGGGACTAAAATTTTCCGCAATAATTTTCCATGAGCTCGATATATTTCTTGGCATCCTGTATTTCTTTGCTGCCTAAACCGGAATTCTTTTTATTTGCGCTGATAAGGGTTACCTTGGCCCTGATGTTTGCCCTGTAACTCTTGTAGTATGCCAGTATTTGTCTTGTTTCCCTGTCATCATCTATATTGAAATATTCAAAGTATCTCTGACTGAAAAGCGCACTTAAATCATTTTTATCGAAGAAGTCCAGGTCAACACACAAAAAGGCAATTTCGTTGAGCACGTCGATATACCTGAATTCATCGTTAAATTCGATACAATCGAATATAACAGGGTCATCGTACAAGAAAATATTCCTGGAATTCAGATCTCCATGGCAGTCTTTCCTGTATCCTTGCCTTACCCTTTCATTAAGAATTGCTATGTTATTTTCCAGAAATTCGCGGGATTTACTGTTGCACTTATTTATTTTATCTTTCCACCTAATGCCGGCGATCTTTTTAAGATACGAGGTAACTGAGTTAATATCAGAATAAAGATTTTGTAAATATTCGGGGTTGAATGGTTTGTAAATGACCTTTACCCCACTGTGAAAATCTGAAATTTTTTTAGAAAGACTATCTATGTGTTCAGGAGAAACATCGCTTTTTGCCAGCAAAATATCCATTTCCTTGCGATTATCCAGCCTTTTCATCTGAACGGTGTAATCGATTATTTCCTTTTCTTTTCCTCTGTTTGACTTGCCCGTCATCCCGGAGGTTACCGGTAAAATGCCCATATACATTTCCGGGGCAAGACGTCTGTTCAGTATTATCTCCTGATGACAAAAATGCTTACGTTTTTCAAGGGATGTAAAATCCACAAAAGAATAATGAACCGGCCGTTTAATTTTAAATGCAAATTCATCTGTCAGAATGATCCATGATATATGTGTCTCCTTCAGCTCTGCATTATGACAATTTCCCGGAAGACTGTTATTATCTATAAGGGCTTGAACCTGGTTGATATCCATAGATGTAATGCTTTGCTTTTGTTATCATTTCAGACGTATTTTCTGCATCCGACCATAATACCAGATGATTACGGTATTCGGGTTCAAATTCTTTTTTGATTTTTATATAAACTTCATAATCTGCTTCGCTGTATTTTCTGGTGCTTTTAAGACGTTTTATGATAGTCTCTTCTGAAGCTCTTATTTCAATCAGGTTAATTCGTTTATTCTTTTTTCTGGCAACACCGGTAAGGATATCTCTTCTTTTTTGTTTATGAAATGTCCCATCAACAATAACATCGAGGTCCTTATCCAGTTCCTCCGTGACATTTTCAACTAATCTGTCATATACCAGTTGTTTTGATCTTTCATTATATATGCCCTTCAGGTCCAGTTCTTCTCTTATCATGTCTGTATTAAAATACGCGGCACCGGTTTTTTGCTTAAGATGCCTGGCGAAATATGATTTTCCTGAGCCTGGCAGTCCGAAGACCATTATTATCATGATATAAAGCTTTTATACATCCGTTAAGAAAATATATTAATACCGGTTAAACTGGCTCAAATACATTTCTTGTCTGCACTGGGGACAATGGCCAGAATAACCGGTATAAGAACAATAATGAACTGATGCTGTTACCTGCTATTTTTCGTCAAGTATAAAGGATATTTTAGCATTTACTGCATAAGAAACGATCTGGTTGTTTTCTACATTGGCATTCATGTGTTTAACGTAAACAGACTGAATGTTTTTAACTGTTTTGGAAGCTTTTTCCACTGCTATTCTGGTGGCGTCATCAAATCCTTTGTCCGATGCTGCAATAACTTCAATTACTTTTACCATTTTTTCCATAATATATAAGATTTTAAGGTGAGTGAATGATTATGTTGATTTATGTTAAATAATTACTCTATAGTTATTTCATCTATAACATCAACAACCCCTGCTGTGTACAGGGCTGTTTTATAAGCTTCATTTTTTATCAGATTATTGGAAACGACACCGATAAGATGGACTATCCCGTTTTTAACGCTAACATCAATTTTGCTTTCATCAATTAATCCGCTTCTTTCGTATGTCTTTTTTATATCATTTTCAATGTCTATATCTACAATCGATTTAACAGGCTTAACCGAAATTTTGTTAACCACATCAACTACTCCAAGTGCTGAATTTGCTATATCTTCTGCTTCAAATTTTTCCCAGGGAGAATCGGCTATTCCTGATAGAGTTACAATACCATGGTTGGTTACCACGTCAATATTGGCAGCATTAATATTACTGTTCCAGGCCAGAATGTTTTTTATGTTCTGGGTTATTTCAGGATCATTTGGCATGGTAAGTCTTGGTGGGAACTCAACCTTCAAAAAGCTTTCCAGATTCAAAACCCCGGGAACATTCAGTGCATTTCTTTCTGCCGCCAGTTTTGCAGTGTAATTGGGAACGGTTCCTTTGAGCTGAACAGTACTTTCCTGTACTTCAACATGGATATCATTTGCGTTCACACTGTCATCCCACGTTAATTGGTCTATAATATTTTGTTTTATTATTTCTTCATTTAAAACAGCCATAATAATGTTTTTTTATAGGTTCTTATTCCTCCTATGATAATGCCATATTCATACCATAAAAATGATTGTATGAGAAATTTTGCACAAATGTGGTACTGGTCTATAAAGCAGTAACATAGGCAGACGCCAGATATTGCTTCAACTGATAAAGCTGAAATTAAAAATGGTGAATAATTCAACAATTGAGTAATAAATGACCATTTATTTAAAAAGGGTTTGTATCGATATTCGATACAAACCCTTTTTAAGATATTTATTTATTTTTCCGCTGGGAAATGTTAACTACTGTGTTTCCAGAGGTAAAACATGCTTTTTGTACATTCTTCTATCTTTTTTTCTTTTTATGTACATGAGTTGCATGGCCGTAAAAAACTTCAGCAGCTTCCATAATGGTTTCTGAGAGGGTAGGGTGGGGGTGAATAGTCAATTCGAGGTCACGGACTACAGCCCCCATTTCTATTGCCAGAGTTGCCTCGGAAACAAGGCTTCCTGCATCCTTGCCAACCATTGCAGCTCCCAGCAGTCTTTCGGTCTTCGGATCTATTATCAGCTTGGTAAGTCCGGACTTAACTCCCAGGGAAACTGCGCGTCCCGATGCGGCCCATGGAAATTTTGCCACTTCATATTCAATACCCTGTTCCTTTGCCTCATTTTCGGTGAGGCCGGTCCATGCTATCTCGGGTTCAGTAAACACCACTGCGGGAATCGCTTTTGGTTCGTATGCAGTTTTATTTCCTGCAATGTGTTCTGCTGCGACCCTTCCTTCATGAGATGCTTTGTGGGCCAGCATTGGCTGACCGGTGATATCGCCTATGGCATAAATATTTTCAATATTGGTGCGCCTTACAAGGTCAACCTTTATAAATCCCTTGTCATCTGTTTCAATGCCCGCCTCTTCGAGTCCGATCCCTTTTGTGTTAGGTATGTTGCCTATGGCTACAAGCATTTTGTCGAATGTATCCTCTGTTTTTTCACCCTCTTTAGTTTCAAATTTCACATGCAGCTTTTTTCCTTTTTTATTGACCGAGGTAGCTTTAGTGTTAAACATGGTATTTTCAATCAGGTCTTTTCGCTCTTTTTTGAAAACATCTTTCAGATCCTGATCCGCTCCCGGAAGAATGTCGGGAGTAAACTCGACAATTGTAATATCTGATCCCAGGGCTTTATATATTACACTCATTTCCAGTCCGATATATCCGGCGCCGACAACCAGGAGTTTTTTGGGAACATCAGTAAGTTCAAGAGCCGTTTTCGAATTCATTATTATCGCATCATCAAATTCGATACCAGGCAGAGAGGCTGAAGAGGCACCGGTGGCGATGATCAGATTTTCAAACTCTATCTCCTGCTGCTTATCTTTTTGATCTTCTTTTTTACCGGTTCCCTTCTTCTTGGTGTCTTTCTTTTGTTGTTCATCTTCAACCGGGGTAAACTCCAGTTTATTTTTGCCGGTCAGCAAAGCTGTTCCCTGCATATATTGTACTTTTCTTGACTTAGCTAATTGTCCGAGTCCTCCTGTTAGTTGCTTAACAACCGATTCTTTCCATGCTCTTACCCGCTCCAGATCAACTTTAACACCCGAAAAATCCAGTCCCCATTCCGATGCCTGTGCCGTTTCTTCCTTTACTCTGGACAGATGCAGCAGGGCCTTTGTGGGGATACAGCCGTGAAACAGGCATACTCCTCCGGGGTCGGGTTTAGGGTCTATCAGTGTAACATCCAGTCCGAGATTAGCAGCCTGAAATGCGGCTGCATAACCGCCTGGTCCCGCACCCAGCACTATGAGTTGTTTTTTATCCATTATTATATATTTATTTTAATTTTATTAATGATGTCACCGGTAAGAATAATGGACCGGAACATCAATTTGTCCCGGTCATTTCCCGGCCAGATTATCCTGCTAAAACATTGTGAGCATCGGATTCTCCAGGGCTTCACACATCCACCTGAGAAATCTTGCCCCATCGGCACCATCAATGATCCTGTGATCATATGAAAGTGACAGGGGGAGCATCATCCTGGGCTGAAATTCACCATCTATATAAACCGGTTCAGTCTGCGATCTCGAGACTCCCAGTATGGCTACATTTGGCCTGTACACGATAGGTGTGAAGTTGGTTCCTCCAATGCCACCCAGATTTGATATTGCGAAATTACCCCCCTGGAGTTCATCAGGCATTATTTTCTTCTTACGAGCTTTTTCAGCCAGTTCATCAAGTTCTAATGAAAGCTCTGTAATGGATTTCTTATCTGCATCCCTGATAACGGGCACCAGTAATCCACGATCTGTATCAACGGCAACCCCGATATGCACATAATCTTTGTAGATGACTTCTTCATTTTTCATGTCCAGGCTCGCATTAAATCTTGGAAACTTTTTTAGCGCTTCCGCTGTGAGCTTCACAAGCATTGCGGTGATGGTTAGCTTGCTGCCTTCTTTCTCTACAAATTTTGAGTACTTCTTCCGGAATTTTTCAAGATCTGTAATATCAGCCTTATCAAACTGGAATACATGGGGAATGGTTTGCCATGACTCGGCCATGGCTTTAGCAGTAATTTTCCTTATGGTTGCCATCTTTTCCCTTCTGACCTTTCCCCATTTAGAGAAATCGGGCAACTCGTAATCATCTGCTGCTGCAGCTTTTTGTCCACCTTCAAGTTGTTTCTTTGCAAATGCCTTAACATCGTCGAAAGTTATCCTGTTATAAGGACCACTGCCGGTCACTTTATGAATATTAACACCAATTTCCCTGGCAAGCCTTCTTACAGAGGGGGGTGCAGGCACTTCCGAGGCCGGTTTGCCGGTATCTTCTTCTTCCTTTATTCCCGTTTCTCCGGTGGTTTCTTCCTCTTCTTCCACCCGGTCTTTTTCCGGTTCTTTTATCCCTTCAGATACCCCTTTCTTTTCTTCAGGTATCTTTTCCTCTTTTTCTTTTTCGGGTGCTTTTTTCTCTTCAGCGGCTTCGGCTTCCTCCTTTTTCTCCTCCAATTCTTCTTTTTCCTCCGGCTCTCCTTTCTGCTCTTCACCTGCGGAAGTATCTATGGTGAACATTACCTGTCCAACCTTTACCTCATCACCATCCTTCACCTTAATCTCTTTTACTGTACCTGACTCTTCGGAAGGCATCTCGAAGGTAGCCTTATCACTTTCCATCTCGGCCAGGGAATCGTCTTTTTCAACTTTATCCCCTACTGATACCAATACTTCCAATACCACTGCAGTATCTACATTATCGGCAATTTCGGGCAGTTTAATTTCCTTGATCATAGCTTGATTATATTTTTATATCTCTGTTGGATTTGTTTTGTCACTATCTATTTTAAAGTCCTTCTTTGCCTTGATAACCTTTTTCTTGTCAATCCTGCCATTTAAGAAAAGGCTGTGAAGCGCTGCATAGGCTATATGGCGATCATCCACTTCAAAATAATCTCTTAATGCCCTTCGGTTATCACTGCGACCGAACCCATCTGTACCCAGTACAGTAAGTGCTCCGGGAAACCAACGGCAGACTGTCATCGGTATAGCCTTCACATAATCATGTGCAGCCAGACATAATCCTTCATTCCCTTCCATACATTCCTCAATATATGTCTTTTTCGGTTTTTTTTCCGGATTCAGCCTGTTCCATCTGTCTGTTTCCCTGGCATTATCGTAAAGCTCTTTGTAACTGGTCACGCTCCATACATCAACAATAACATCGTAATCCTTTTCTAGCATCTCCGCGGCTCTAAGAGTTTCATTCAATATTGCCCCGCTGCCGAACAGGTTTATCTTTTCGCCTTTCCTTTTCCTGGACTTCCTGACATTATACATGCCTTTGAGTATCCCCTCTTCAGTGCCTTCCGGCAATGGTGGCATTTTGTATTTTTCGTTCAGCACAGTTATATAGTAAATCAGGTCTTCCTGATCAACGAACATCCTTTTCATTCCTTCTTTTACTATTACTGCAAGCTCATAGGCGTAAGCAGGGTCATATGCCTTAATGGAGGGTACCGACATGGCCATAAGGTGGGAATGACCATCATTATGCTGAAGTCCCTCTCCGGCGAGGGTTGTCCGTCCCGATGTCCCTCCAATAAGGAATCCTCTTGCCCTGGCATCTGCAGCCGCCCAAATCAGGTCGCCTATACGCTGGAATCCGAACATAGAGTAATAGATAAACATGGGGATCATATTAATCTTATGGGTGGAATATGAGGTGCCGGCGGCAATGAACGATGACATGCATCCGGCTTCCGTTATGCCTTCTTCCAGTATTGCACCATCTGTGGCTTCTTTGTAATATAACAAAGACTCCCTGTCCACAGGCTCATAATTCTGCTTGATGTGAGAATATATACCAAATTTCCTGAAAAGCGCATCCATGCCGAAGGTGCGGGATTCATCGGGGACTATAGGTACTACCAGTTTCCCCATTTTTTTATCACCCATCATCTTACCCATAAGACCTACCATTGACATTGTTGTGGCCAGCTCCCTCTCACCCGATCCTTCCAGCAGTTCATCATATACTTTATCTTCTGGCAATATTATCGGTTTCGCCTCTGAATTTCTTTTGGGCAGATAACCCCCAAGCTCTTCTCTCCGCTTTTTCAGATATTGCATCTCCTCGCTGTCTTCTGCAGGTTTGAAAAAGGGAGCCTTTTTAGTTTCTTCATCGGAGAGAGGAATGCCGAATCTGCTTCTGAAATGAAGCAATTCCTGTTCATTGAGCTTTTTCTGCTGATGGGTGATATTTCTGCCTTCTCCGGCTTCACCCAGACCATATCCTTTTATTGTCTGTGCAAGTATGACCACCGGTCCGTCCTTATAATTTACAGCTGCCTTATAGGCATTGTATACTTTCTTGGGATCATGGCCACCACGGTTAAGTTTTACAAGCTGTTCATCCGAATAGTTCTCGACCATTTTGAGCAATTTTTCGCTTCTTCCGAAAAAGTCTTTTCTGATATATTCCCCAGATGATGCGACATATTTCTGGAACTGACCATCGGGTGTTTCTTCCATGGCCTTGAGCAGGTCGCCCGATTCATCCTGTGCAATTAAGGGATCCCAGTCCTTTCCCCAGATCACCTTAAAGACCTTCCAGCGGGCTCCCTTGAAAGCGGCCTCAAGCTCCTGGATAATCTTGCCGGTACCCCTCACCGGACCATCGAGACGCTGTAAATTACAATTAACCACAAAAATGAGGTTGTCGAGCTTTTCGCGGCTGGCTACCGTGATGGCCCCAAGTGATTCCGGCTCATCCATCTCACCGTCGCCAAGGAATGCCCATATCTTCTGGCCTGTTTTTTCCTTTAATCCACGGTCCTCAAGGTACTTGTTGAACCTGGCCTGGTATATTGCCATCAAAGGCCCCAATCCCATTGACACCGTTGGGAATTTCCAGTAATCCGACATTAGCCTGGGATGCGGATAGGAAGGAAGTCCCCCTTCCTTGCGCAGTTCCTGTCTGAAATTTGTGAGATCTGTTTCAGACAACCGTCCTTCAAGAAATGAACGGGCGTAAATTCCGGGTGAACCGTGTCCCTGAAAATATATCAGATCGGCCGGTCCCTCTTTGTCTCCTCCACGGAAAAAGTGGTTGAAGCCTACTTCCATAAGGGTTGCTGCCGAGGCATAAGTTGAGATATGACCTCCAATACCTTCAGATTCAAGGTTGGCCCTTACTACCATAGCCATTGCATTCCAACGGACAAGGCTCTTGATTCTCCTTTCAATTTCTGCACTTCCGGGATAAGGGGATTCCTTTTGCGGGGAAATGGTGTTGATGTAAGGTGTGTTCCCCGGGCAGCGGAAAGGTATTCCGGCTTTATGGGCCTTTACCTGTAGCAGTCCCAGGATCTCTCGCACACGTTCAGGTTCTTCGTTTTGAATGACATATTCAAGCGAATCAAGCCATTCCCTGTTCTCAATTTCGTAATAATCTTTTTTGTTCATGGATTATTTTTATATTTTGTAGTTAAGAAAACTGTTTATTCATTAACATAAAGGAAAAAACAGCAAAAAAGTTTAGTATTATTTGATTATGCTGTGATGTTTTTCAGCTATTTGATTGTTTATTAAATTTTAACATATGACTTAAATAATATCATTTTACTGTTAATTGGTTTAATCGGTAAAGTTTTTTTGGGCATAGAAATTGCCATAAATAGATATAGGACTAAATTAAGGAATTATTGAGGAAAAATTATGATTCTTGAGGAAAAAATATAGATGATCCTCTGGATTTTGTTATAAAAATTTATTTTGCCACACATAAACCAAGATGCTTAATTGCATGACGAAGAGAATATATATAAAGAGAGTTGAAATGACAGTTTTTGTTACCCGGCAATTTCTTTTTTCCCGGAATTTAATAAATTTGCTCACCACACAAGAGTTATAAACTAATGAGATTACTTATTGTTTCAAACAGGTTACCTGTAGCTTTAACACACAAGGATGGTGATTTCCATATGGAGAAAAGTGCCGGGGGACTCGTTTCCGGGCTTAGTGACTACCTTGGGTCTCTTGGCAAAACGGAGACCGGTCTGGATGATTATCTTTGGCTGGGATGGCCGGGTATGTCTGTGAAAGAAAAGCACCAGGAACTGGTAAGGAAGAAAGTTAAGAGTACATTTAATGCCTCTCCGGTATTTTTGTCGGAGAAGTTGATGGATAAGGTTTATCTTGGGTTCTGCAATAAAACAGTATGGCCGTTGTTCCATTACTTCCCCAATTATGCCGTTTTTGAAAGGGAATTCTGGAATGAATATAAAAGGGTAAATGAGATATTCAGGGATGAATTACTAAAAGTTATCCAGCCTGATGATGTTATCTGGATACATGATTATCATCTGATGCTGCTTCCCGAACTATTGAGGGAAAAAGTAGCAAATCCCATTGGTTTTTTCCTTCATATTCCTTTTCCTGCATATGAAATATTCAGACTCCTGCCGGATGAAAGCCGTAAAGGATTGTTGAACGGGCTGCTGGGAGCTGATCTTGTCGGATTTCATACACACGATTATTCACAATACTTCCTGAGGTGTGTTTTGCGCATACTTGGACTGGAGCATCATATGGGCAGAATAGATATGGCCGGCAGGGTTGTTAAGGTAGATACCTTCCCAATGGGAGTTGATTTTAATAAATTCAATAAACTCATTGCGCCGGATCCCCATCCTGATCTGCCTGCAAAAGATAATAAAAAGCTGGTGCTTTCAGTTGACAGGCTGGATTATTCAAAAGGGATTGTCAACCGTTTGAAGGGATTTGAATTATTCCTTAAGAAAAATCCACAATGGCATGGCCAGGTATATATGAGCATGGTAGTTGTTCCCTCCCGTACCGGCGTCGATTCTTACCAGGAGATCAAAAGGTCACTTGATGAACTGGTAGGAAATATTAACGGAACATATGGGAATCTAAGATGGACCCCCGTCATATATCAGTACACATCATTACCTCATGAAACCCTTATATCACTTTTCAGAATAAGCGATGTAGCATTGCTTACTCCCCTGCGCGACGGAATGAATCTGATTGCCAAGGAATATGTAGCTTCACGCAGTAACAAGAAAGGGGTTTTAATTCTGAGTGAATTTACCGGCGCATCAAAAGAATTAAGTGAAAGCATTATTATTAACCCCAACAGCATTGATGAAATAGCCGAGTCTATCAAGGAGGCACTGGATATCCCTGAAGAGGATCAGATCCTGAAAAATGACGCCATGCAGTTAAGGTTAAGAAGATATGATGTAACCAAGTGGGCATCTGATTTTGTAGATACATTGACTGATATAAAAATACTTTCAGATAATTCCTTCGTTAATAAATTAATTAATAAGGAAACTGTTGATAAGTTGGTAAGTGATTATAATAACGCATCCAGGAAAATAATAATAGTTAATTATGACGGTACTCTTGTTCCGTTGACCGGTCATCCGAAATCAGCCAGACCGACAGAAGAACTTCTGGAGCTTATCAGGGATATCAGGGAAAAATCTGCTCCCGACATAGTCATACTTAGTGGGCGCGGCAGGGAAGACCTGGATAAATGGCTGGGTGATCTGCCGGTTAACCTTACCGCGGAGCATGGTTCGTGGATAAAAGAACATGATTCGGATAAATGGACCCAGTTAAAGCCACTTTCGGGAGAATGGAAAGAAGATATTCTTCCCATTCTCGAGATATATACTGATCGTCTGCCCGGGGCACAAATAAAGGAGAAAGATTATTCGGTAAGCTGGCATTACCATAAATCGGATATTGAGCAGGCCTCTTTTATTGCAAAGGAATTAACCGATCATCTTATAACCATAACGGCAAATATTGACATTCAGATTTTTCAGGGTAACAGGGTTTTAGAAATAAGTAATTCGGGAATAAATAAAGGAGACCTTGCCAGGCACTGGTTAAAAAGCAATAATTATGATTTTGTGCTTGCCATCGGAGCCGGCTGGAGCGATGAACTTCTTTTTCAGTCGCTACCTGGTAAGGCTTACTCCATAAAAGTCGGTTTATCGCAGACAGAGGCAAAATATCTGATAAAAGAGCAGAAGGAAGTTGTGACACTCCTTAACCTGTTGCGGTGAAGCTCTGAGTGCCCTGATTTATAGTCTATTACCTGTGCAATATATTGCGTTTTGTTGAATTTTCAATTGATGGGAAATTGACGTATATTTGTTTTATATTTTTATATATAACCAGGAAGTTAATAATCGCAGTGAATGTGATTTTTGGAAAAGGAATAGATTCACCAGTTGTGTTATTGAAGTAAATTATTTGTTAACCATATTTTAAAAAAATGAAGGAATTACTAGTTCATATTATTTCTCCTGCCCGGGCTCAGCTTTTCATGAATTTTGCTGCCTATATTGCCAGAGATCTGGAATTGAATGTGAGGTTTCTTCATGTTCATACTCCTGCAAATTTTCCGATTGGAACACCCGGGAGCCTGAGTGCAGCTGCGAGTCTAAATCAGCGGGAAATTGACAAGGAGATAGATAAAATCAAGCACCATTTTGAACTCCAGATAAGTAAAATCAACGCATCCGATCCTGAGCTTCCTCTTATGGAATACAGCATTGAGGTCGGATCTCCTCCTGAAGTAATGCACGAATATTGTAAAGTTAATAAAGTCGATGCATTAATGCTCAAGGGCCCCAAAAATCATTCATTGCTCTCGGAAGATCCGGGCAATGTTGATATAATAAGGCAGGTTACCTGTCCCGTATGGATAATCCCTGAAGGTATTGCCTATAAACCTTTCTCCGAAATCCTTTATGCAACCGATTACCACAAGGAAGATTTACCTAATATTAAGCTGCTGGTTAAATTTGCCTCCAAATTCCCAGCCAATATCACTGCAGTGCATATAGCCGGGGATGCAGATTTTGAGGAGAAGGTCAAAGGGGCCGGTTTTGAAGAGATGTTAAAGGAAAAAACCGGTTATGAGATGATCTCCGTGAAGGTATTACCTGAAAAAAAGGGAGAACCCCTGGTTGAGGAATTGCATAATTTTGCTTTAATGATGGATGCCGATCTTATTGTGCTGTTAAGAGAAAACCGAGGATTCACTGACAGACTTCTTCACGGAAGCCGGTCTGAAAAAATAGCAAGGGAAACACAATTGCCTGTTCTTATTTATAACGAAGCAAGGAAATAGTCATTTAAACAACAGTCTCAATTGATTATTCCGGTTCTGCTGAATAACCATACCAATCCTTTATTCTTATTGATTATTGCTACATATTACGGACATCCAGGAAACTGCCGCTTTCCTCCTGCAATGCCTTCACCAGTCCTTCAGCAACAATTTCTGCAGCTTCTTCCGGAGTTGGCATTTCACCTGAAGCCTTTGCATTCTTAAGACTGTCTATTGACGGAAATCTATGGTCGTCAGGTAAAGAAAAAATATAATCCTGCATTCCACTGTCAATTAATCCGGGTGCAATTGAAGAGAAGTGTGTTTCTTCATGTTCCCCGGCATATAGTTTTATCAGCATATTCAGTGCAGCCTTGGATATCGAGTAAACATTCCATCCTCTCCTGCCATACACCGATGCTCCGGAGGAGATGGCTGCGACTTGGTTTATACGAATCCTCCCTTCAAACAGGATGTCTATGAGTATCTTGTTGGACCAGACATTAACATCCATTACTTTCCTTATTTCTTCAAGGGTGCAGTCTTTCATGTCTTTTATTTCAGATATCATCCCCGCATTGAGTATCACCAGGTCAAGCTCTTCCAGCTGTTTCAGGAATCCTGGAATGGTTTTTTTCATCATGCTGAATTCAGTCAGGTCCTGGGAAAGAAACCTGAATCCGGAATAATTTTCAAGAACTTTATTTTCATTTCTGCTTATGCCATATACATTATGTCCTTTTTCGAGATAAAATGCGGCAAGTCCGCCGCCCAATCCCTTACTTGTTCCTGTAATCAGAATGTTCATGTATGAAATAGGTTAATCAAGTTAATATTCAATAAATTATAGTTAACAGGTAATTCATGTTCAGTATTTCAGATGGATGGATCCTCCTGTTTTTTATGCTATTTTGCCTGCCAATTGACCTGCCTTAGAATATAAAATTAACAAAAAACAATCCAAATCGTTGATTTTTTTCTATTTTTATCACCTGTTATTCTGAAGGGACGGGATTTTAGTTTTTAATTATGGAACCATTATGCTCGTTAAATATCAATGGCGCTGTTTGGCATTTATTTGCTAATCTTACAAGTCCACAAATAATAATCAATTTATGAAAACCGGACCATCAAATGACCTTTCCAAATTGTGCGTTCACACAATAACGACCAAACCACTGGATATTGAAACTGCAATAATCAAGTATGCCGATTATGGAATAAAAGGCATATCGGTATGGAGAGATGCATATGGTAAACTCACTCCCCGGCAGGCCGGCAATATTATACGCAAGTCTGGTCTGGTGCCTGTATCATTATGCCGTGGCGGATTTTTTCCTTCAGTAGAAAAAAATAAACGGGAAGCTGCAGTCAGAGATAATATTGCAGCAATAGAAGAAGCTTACGAATTAGGAACCCCGATGGTCGTTTTGGTTTGCGGGGCAGATCCGTGGCAGTCCCCCGAAACTTCCAGAAGCCAGATAAAATCAGGCATTGAGTCGATTTTGCCTGTAGCAGAAAAACTTGATATCAAGCTGGCAATTGAACCCTTACACCCTGTTTATGCCGATACCCGGTCTGCCATAAACACGGTTAGACAGGCAAACGAAATGGCCGCGCATTTTAACTCCCCCTGGCTTGGAGTCGCTGTAGATGTATATCATGTGTGGTGGGATGATAACCTGGAGAATGAAATAATGAACTGTGGGAAGGCCAACAGGTTGTTTGCATTTCATATATGTGACTGGAAAGTACCTACGGTAGATATATTACTGGACAGGGGAATTATGGGAGAGGGATGCATCGATATACCACAAATACGTAAATGGGTAAATAATGCCGGGTTTAACGGGTTTAATGAAGTTGAGATATTCTCGGAGATTTACTGGAAAGGTGATCAGGATAAATTTCTGGCCAGCATAATTGATGCTTACCATAATTATGTTTAAAAGAGTTCTGATGAATTTTTATTAATTCTTTAACATAGAAATTTCATGAATTTCACATCTGATAAATCCAGCTAAAATAGATTAATAGCGCTTAATAGCGCATGTGGAATCGACCGAAGGTCAATAAACAACATGGATAAATTAATATATTTAAAAGTAAAATAGAATGGAAAAAAATGTCAGGATCCACAAGGTTGGTATTATAATGAACGGAGTTACAGGGAGAATGGGAAAGAATCAGCATCTTTTGCGTTCGGTACTTCCCATTATCAATCAGGGAGGTGTACGTCTAAATGATAATGAATCAATAATGCCCGAAATTATCCTTGCAGGCCGGAATGCTGCAAAGCTCAAAGAGCTGAGCGATGAAACAGGAGCCGGAAAATGGACCACCGATCTTGATTCGGTACTTGAAGACAGCAACTACCCTGTCTATTTTGATGCCCAGACTACTGAGATGCGTTATGAAAGCTTAAAAAAGGCAATTGCTGCAGGTAAACATGTATATTGTGAAAAGCCGGTTGCCATGACCACAAAGGAGTCAGTTGAATTATACAACATTGCTAAAAAGGCCGGCATAAAGCACGGTGTGGTTCAGGATAAGCTGTGGCTGCCCGGACTGGTAAAATTGCGCAAGCTTATTAGCCAGGGTTTTTTCGGGAAGATTTTATCTGTTAAGGCTGATTTCGGGTACTGGGTTTTTGAAGGTGATACCGTTGCCCCTCAGCGCCCTTCATGGAATTACCGGAAAGAAGATGGGGGGGGTATCATTCTTGATATGTTTTGCCACTGGCGTTATGTTCTGGATAATCTATTTTCAGAAATCCGCTCTTTTACCTGCGCTGGCGCCACACAAATAGATGAGCGTTTTGAATCTGACGGTACTCCTTATAAAGCAACTGCAGAAGATGCAGCATATGCGATTTTTGAACTTACTGACGGCACGATGGTCCAGATAAACTCATCCTGGGTTACCAGGGTTCGCCGGGACGACCTTTTTGTCATGCAGGTTGATGGCACCAGGGGATCGGCGGTAGCCGGACTAAGGGATGTTTGGATTCAGCCTTATCCTGCAACTCCCAGGCCTGTCTGGAATCCTGATATTGAATCACCTTACAGGTTTTTCGATAACTGGGTTAAAGTACCTCCTCATCAGGATCACGACAATGCATTTAAGATACAGTGGGAGTTATTCTTAAAACATGTAGTAAAAGACCAGCCTTTTCCGTGGGACTTGCTTTCAGCGGCCAGGGGAGTACAACTTGCCGAACTGGCATACGAAGCTTCTGAAAACCGGAAATGGGTCACCATACCTGAATTAAAACCTTAATAACGATCTTATTATGCAAATAATTAATCACTTACAACCGTCTGATCTTAAAAAATCGCTGGAGAGGCTCTGGGAATTATCTGCAAAAAAGATATTGCTGATCAGGAAAGAGTATGACGTGTCTCAGGGTTCACCGGTATTTACACGGGAAGGTAAATATACAACCAGAGGGTGGACCGAATGGACACAGGGTTTCCAGTTCGGTGGTGAGATAATCCAGTATGATGCAACAGGAGACAAGCAATTCCTTGATTTGGGAAAAAAGGCCACAATGGAGGTTATGGCACCACATATCACCCATACGGGTGTACATGATCATGGATTTAACAACATCAGCACCTATGGTGCATTAAGGCGTCTTGTCCTGGAAGGTAAGATCGAATCCTGTGAATGGGAAAAGTCATTCTATGAAATGGCTCTGAAATGTACCGGGGCAGTGCAGGCCATGAGATGGACAAAAACTGCCGGAGGCGGAGGGTTTGTTTATTCTTTTAACGGTCCACACTCACTGTTTGTCGATACTATCCGGTCAATGCGTGCCCTGGCTGTAAGTCACCAACTTGGCCATGCACTATTTTCAGAACATGATGAGAAAATATCACTTCTTGAGCGGATGCTTCAGCATATTGAATCTACTGCCGGGTATAATGTTTATTACGGAGATGGAAGGGACAGCTATGACATAAACGGCCGTACTGCTCACGAAGCAGTATTCAATACCAATGATGGTCAGTTCCGTTGCCCTAATTCACAACAGGGCTTTTCCCCTTTTTCTACATGGACACGTGGACTGGCATGGGCCATATGTGGATTTTCTGAGCAGCTTGAGTTTCTCGATATTCTGGGGGACAGTGAACTTGAAAGTTCCGGGGGGAGAGGGCACCTGGAAACCATGATGCTCAAAGCTGCAAGGGCTACATGTGAGTTTTATATTGAGAACACCTCGATGGACGGAATACCTTACTGGGATACCGGTGCGCCATTTATAGGTAAGCTGGGTGATTATACCAAGGATCTTTCCGATCCATTTAATGAATTTGAACCTGTAGACAGTTCGGCAGCGGCTATTGCCGCTCAGGGACTTTTGCGGCTGGGCCGGTATCTTTCAGGAAAAGGTCAGGATGCCGAGGGCAAGCGATACTGGCAGGCAGGCCTGACAGTCGCCAGAACTTTGCTGGACGATCCATATATCAGTCAGGAAGATTCTCATCAGGGACTACTGCTTCATTCGGTTTACCACCGTCCAAACGGCTGGGATCATATACCTGCGGGCAGGAGGGTTCCCTGTAATGAGTCAAGTATGTGGGGGGATTACCATATGAGAGAGCTTTCCCTGTACTTATGGCGGATTATTAATGAGTCTCCCTACTATACTTTTTTTGAAGGAACAGAAAAAAATCCGGAATAATGAGAAAGGTGGCATTGGTAACAGGAGGTTCACGAGGCATAGGCCTTAGTATAGCTAAAAAACTGGCCGGTAATGGTTATGATATAGCGTTTAACGGCGTAAGGGATGGATCAGAAGTAGCAGAAGTTGTTGAAGATCTCGGGAATCTCGGGGCAAAGGTCTTGTATTGTCAGGGAGATATCAGCATCCGGACTGAGAGGGAAGATTTGCTTGATAAGGTAAAGGAAAAATTTGGAAAACTTAACCTGTTGGTTAATAACGCCGGCGTTGCACCTTTACAACGGCTTGATCCTTTGCAGCTGACAGAGGAGAGTTATGACCGGGTTATGAATATTAACCTGAAAGCTCCTTTTTTTCTTACACAGGATGCAGCCAGATTTATGGTTGAGCAGAAAATGTCTGACAGTTCGTTCTCTGCTTCCATTATAAACATAGGGTCAATTTCAGCTACAGTTGTGTCGCCAAACAGGTCTGAATATTGTATTTCAAAAGCAGGATTTGCCATGCACAGTAAGGTTTGGGCCGTATGGCTGGCTCAATACGATATTCCTGTTTATGAGGTACGCCCAGGGGTTATACGCACAGACATGACCTCGGCTGTAGTCGAAAAATATGATAAACTTATTGAGGAGGGACTGAATATTCAACCTCGATGGGGCAGGCCGGATGATGTAGCAATATCTGTTTTGTCAATTGCCCAGGGGCATTTTCCGTTTTCCTCCGGTGAGGTTTTTATGGTCGATGGCGGATTAACTATTGGTCGTTTATGAGCAAACCCTGACTATTTCCTCCTTTGATTTGAATGGATTATTTGTGAAAATGTTTTGATTTTCAGTGTGTTTTTTTGCAATTAATAGCTCGTATAGTAATATACATCATTAAAATAAACAATAGAAGATAATGTCAATTACTAATTCTGAAACTCCGTCAGACAGTAACAACCAAAAAAATAATTCCGGAAAGAAGATTGATAGTTCCCCGGTTACAAAAAGATTTATCGGAATGGGGAGCGGGTTATTGCTTTTTATAATAATGATAGTCAGTCCCCCTCCCGAAGGATTAAGCCAGGAGGGATGGTATACTGCAGCCATAGCTATTCTTATGGCGATATGGTGGACAACAGAAGTTATTCCCATACCTGCAACAGCCATGATTCCACTGGTCCTCTTCCCATTATTTGATATCTCCGGTATTAGCGCAACTGCTTCTCCTTATGCAAATCCCATGATCTTTCTTTTTCTGGGTGGCTTTATGCTTGCTATAGGAATGCAGGAATGGGGATTGCACCGGAGAATTGCGCTGAATATTATTTATATCATAGGTTCCAGGCCCAAGAGCATCATTCTAGGATTTATGGTCTCCACTGCCTTTATGAGCATGTGGGTAAGTAATACGGCAGCAACCATGATGATGCTGCCAATTGCCTTATCAGTTATTCAGTTGACAAAGAACATGGAGCATAATGAAAGTGATAAACTGCAATACAGTTATTTTGCTATAGCATTAATGCTGGCTATTGCTTTTTCTGCCAATGTTGGTGGATTGGGGACCGTGATTGGCACGCCTACCAATGCACTGCTGATTGGATTTGTGAATGAATCATATGGAGTGGAAATATCATTTCTGCAATGGATGCTCGTTGGTATTCCATTGGTGATATTTGGAATGCCCCTTATTTATTTTTCTCTCACATCAATCACCTTTCCTGTCCGTTTTAAAAGTCTCCCCGGCGGAAAAGAATATATTGCCAGGGAAGTAAAAAGTCTGGGGAGTTTCAGCAGGGGAGAGATCATGGTTGCTGTAATATTTAGTTTTACAGCATTATTATGGATGATCAGGCCTCTGATTGAATCATGGCTTCCCGGATTATCCGATGCAGGAATTGCCATCTTTGGTGCTCTGCTCCTTTTCCTTAGTCCGGTAAATATAAAAGAAGGCCAGTTCATCCTCAGCTGGAAGGCCGCCTCTAAGCTTCCCTGGGGAATCCTTATTTTGTTTGGTGGTGGGTTAACCCTTGCAGGTGCTATACAGCGTACCGGCCTTGCTGAATGGATAGGGGGGTATTTTACAGGTATGAGCGGACTGCCTTTTGTAATGGTTATTTTTATAGTAACCGGTGTTATAATCACTTTTACCAACCTGGCAAGCAATTCCGCAACAGCAGCAGCCTTTTTACCCATAATGGGATCAGTGGCTATCGGCATGGGGGAAGATCCGCTTCAACTGGCAATTCCGGTTGCAGTAGCGGCCAGTTGTGCTTTTATGTTTCCGGTTGCAACACCTCCAAATGCTATAGTTTACGGAAGCGGTCTTATGACAATCCCTCAGATGGTAAAAGCAGGATTATGGCTCAATCTGTTTTTCACACTGTTGATAACTCTGCTTACCAGGTATTTGTTTATATTTATCTTTGCATGATAAACTTTGGTATAACTTGTAAACCCGCGTCCTTGTTCGCCAGGAGTGAAAAATAAAAAAAGAGGCTTTCATCAAAACATGAAGAAGCCTCTTTTTTATTTTACTGATAATTATCTGCAAACTAATCCGGTAACAGATTTATTTGTTTATTTTGTAATGCTCATTATGTATTCGCGGCTTTGAGGAACGCGTTCGACGACATCGGGACTTTCATCTTCAATATAGTAGTATTCAATATTTGTCTTTTCTGCGGCCTTTAATACAGCAGGAAAATCAACCTGTCCGGTACCGAGAACAACATCATTTTCACTGGGCGTTCTACCCGAGAAGTCGCCGGTAACACCTTTACGAAGGTCTTTCAGGTGCATAAGCCTGAAGCGTTCGGGATATTTTTCCAGTAGTTCAACCGGATCCTGTCCGGGATGTATTGTCCACAACAGGTCTATTTCAAAGCTTACGTATTGGGGATTTGTATTCCGGACAATATAGTCAAAAAGAGTCCCTTCTTCATGTGGCCTGAATTCAAACCCATGATTATGATAGCAAAAATAGATTCCATTTTCACTGAGGATTTTGCCTCCCGCATTAAAATCCTCAACCGTCTTTCTTGCATTGTCGATTGTGAATTCCGGTCCCTCATAAGGAATAGATGCAACCCTTACGTATCTGGCGCCAAGGATCTTAGCTTCTTCGGCCACCTTTTGGGTATCATCGACTAGTCTGTTATATCCAACTCCGTATGACGTACAGATCATATCTCTTTCATCGAGTAATTGCCGCATTTCAGTGGCGCTTTTGCCGAAAAGGTTAGAGAACTCTATATTGGTAATTCCCATGTCCTTTATCAGGTCCAGGGTTCCCGGGACATCTTCCTGAAACTGATTTCTGAAAGTATATGAAACCACCCCCGGATCAGGTACAAAAGCCCTGTTTGTGGTACCACAGGATATAAATATGATCATGCAGGTAAAGATGATACTGGCTATCAGAGATTTTTTTTTCATTTTTATATAATTAGGAGTTTTGAAAAGTTGATTTTTTTTGAATTATCTGCAAAGTTATTTTTTTTGCTCAAAAAGCAACCATACATCAGGATCAAGAATAATTTCAACTGGTTCTGAGGGCATGTCGATTATAAATTCATGTCTGCGAAAAATTATATCAAAAGTATGATCTTGCATCTTGCCGTCTTCGAAAACAAATCTGATATCAAGTGGAAAGGTAAACGCCATTTTGTGTTGCTGGGTTTGCAGCAGCTCCATATTCAGGCGTCCATTTTTAAAGCTTGTGCTCACATCTAAAACCGGATGTCCGGCAGAATAAAGCCAGTCGTCAAAGAATTGCTCCATCTCCTGACCTGAAACATTTTCCAGTATCTTCATGAAATCATTGGTGCTGGCACTGGAGAGTTCAAATTGTTCATAGAACTCAACTAATGTTTCTATAAGCTTTTTTTCTCCAATGTCCCTTCTGAGCATGTGCAATATCCATGACCCTTTCTGGTAAATATTGGGATTTAGTAATTCTGTATAATCAGCCGGATGGTGGTCCACTACCGGAACCAGTTTTTCATTTGTGAAATCTATTATTTTTTCACGTTGTAAAATGAGTCTATCTATCAGTTCTTCACCACCATTGTTTTGTTCAATGTACCATCCCGTAAGCCATGTTGCTATACCTTTGCTAAGCCACAGGTGGGGCCAGTCTGACTCTGTTACCGAACTCCCGAACCATTGATTAGCCAGTTCCTGCACAATAGTGTATTTGATGGTATGATCTCCGGTAACAGATTTCTCATCATAGTAAATGGTACCCGCATTTTCCGTTCCCCTTTGATTTGCAGTGGATTGTACATTTGCCACCTTTTCAAAGGGATACTGACCTAACATATCTGAAAAAAATCTCAAGATATCGGGAGTCACCGAAAAATCATTGAATCCTTCTTCCATGCTTTGCGGGTAGACCCAGTTGGAATAGGGTATGCTGTCTATATATCCTGGGTAAAAAACTGCAAATTCAGCTGCTGCAAATGTCATCGACTTGGTTGGGATTTGTACGGAGGATGACCAGTAGTGGCTGGTCTTTTTTCCTGGCATATTTATCTTTTTTGAAAGGAGGCCGGTTGCGATTACCTGATAATGAGAAGGTGCGGTGATTGTAAAGTTTACAGTTGCCCTGTCTGCCGGATGGTCGTTGCAGGGGAACCAGTGATGAGCCTGATCCGGCCAGTTAGATGCAAAAAAAGTCCTTTGTCCGTGCTTGTTTGGCGAAATTATCAATCCGTCCGCCGGTATTCCGTGATAAAAGACATTAATGTTTGTGATAGTTGTTGAATCAATTTCCGGCACCGGCAATCTAAGCAGGTTATCTTCATGAACGAAATCAGTTTTTGTCCCGTTCATAAAAATACTATCAACTACCATCCCCTTATTTTCATTGTTAATTGAGGCAAGGTCGAGAGTGACTGACGTTTCTGTGTCTGTTATAAGAACCTCAATCGCTGCATTACCCTTTATTTCATTTGTCGTATCATTAATCTCTATATCGATATTGTATTGTAAAACATCGATTTCCTTCATGCCCTGTGAATAGCTAAGAGACATGGCAAGACAAGCAGGAAGGATCAGCAAAATGGTGAAGAATATTGTTTTTGTTATCTGTGGTCGGTTTCCTGGGTATAGATTTGACATGCCGGTTTATATTAGACTTGAATCAAGCTACATTACTTTATAACTCAAAAATGCATTAATATTACATCAGATAAATACTGCCAAATTCATAATATTCTGCATTTAGGTTCGACCGATGGTCAATAAGCACTATGGATTGATCCATGGATTTTAAAATGACAATTAAAATATCTTATTTAAAACGGTCTAAAGTACAAAAAATATATACGAAATAATCCTCAATTCTTATGATTTGGTCTTTTTACTTTCCGGAGGTTATAATTGTAATATTCAGGCAAGCTAAATGAAAAGTCTGTGACTCGTTCAGTAAATATTTAATTCCGGTTTTTATTGAAAGTTCCGAATTAGTTAAACCTGTAGCTTAATTTAACTCCGGCCCTGATGTTACGGGGATTCCCCGGGTAATAGTATCTGGGAGGCCTGTTTTGGAACTGAGGAGCATTAACCAGTATCATGGAAGCGTATTTTGTGTTATAGATATTTCCTGCGATTAGAAATGCATCGGCATATAAGTTGTCAAAAATCCTGTTTTTATATCCGGCGGTAAAACTGGTTCTGCTGTAATTTTCAGTAAAACGGCTGTTAGCATCATCTAATGGCATCCGGCCTACATAACGGAAATTGGCTACAGCATACAATCCCCCGCCAAATGTTGCATTTAATATGATATTACCCACAATATCGGGGATTCCCGGTAACCTGTTGCCGGAATAATCTACTCCCTCATCTATAAAGTCGGAAAACCTGAAATTATTTAAAGAAAGATTCGGACTAAGTGTCAGCTTGTCAAGCGACCACCAGCTTTCGTCATCAGCAGTTTCGCTTTGGTACATAATCATCTGTAGTTCAAGTTCAAGTCCCCTGTGAACAGACTCCCCCGCATTTTTACCTACCCAGGCATCTTCTCCGACTCTCTCTGCAACAAGAAGGTTTTCAACCTGCATCCTGTAAACATTTATATCATAAAACAAGCTGTGCCGGAAAAGGTTTCCCCTGATACCACTCTCAATATTCCAGCTCGTTTCAGGTTTTATGTCCGTATTAATAAATCCCTCCGGAGTTAGTGTTTCTGAAAGTGAGGGAGGGGAGAATCCGTGACTGGCGGTTAAGAAAACCGAGTTATTCCTAAAGTACCGGTAATTTCCGCTGATTCTCGGAGAATAGATTTTGCCATAACTATACTTTCCGGATGGATTTACATCCTCTACATGAAACAGATCGGTGTAATCCGTCTGGCTGGAATTCAGGTTGATGCCTGCGGAGAGGTTCAGCCGGTGAAAATCAAGATCCGTCTGGGCAAACACATTGTAATAGCTTATCATCTCTTTGTTGTCACTTATCATTTCTCCTCTGTTACCGATTCCTCCAATATTTTCAAATGAGGTATATTTGTATCTTTCGCCGTACAATTCGCCACCTCCGAGTATCTGGTATGAGCCCCGGAGCATTGATCCTGATGAGATAATTTTAAATCTTGCACCGCCACTCAGCCTGTCCACATTTAAAACATCAAAAGGACGCATTTCCTTTTCATCCAGCATGGTAGAAAAGATGCTGATATTGGTTTTAAGGGCGTCAATTAGTCTGTAATCAGCAGAAATTCCGCCCAGGAGTTTGTCGTAATCTTCATATCCTTTTGTCTGCAACCAGTTAGCAGCTGCGGATTGCGGCTGATTTGCATAAGTCAGACTGTCAATAGAACTGGGAATATGTGCTTTAAGGCTGGTGTACACTGCAATGAATGTTACATCTGTATTTTCTCCGGGGCTTGCCTGGGTTATGGCGGTGAGTCCATTCTTCCAGTACTGGTTATTCTGACGGTATCCATTGCTCCGGGTGTGATTATATTGAAGATTAAGTCCCATATTCCTCCCTGTTGTATTAACCCCAACATTATTTCTTACAAGTCCCCAGTGGCCGGCCTGAAAGCTATTGGTTACTTCATCATGCTCGCGCTCAGGCTTTTTTGGTGTTATAATAATTGTTCCGCCCAGTCCGGCTCCGTAAACACTTGTTGCCGGACCTTTTATTATTTCGATCCTTTCCATGACTGAAGGATCAATATCTTCTATAATACTAACCCCCGATCCGTTGGTCAAGGGAATGTTATTAAAATATGCCCTGATCTTTCCTGTTGCATAGGGTACACGTGCCCCGATACCTCTTATGGTTATGCGGCTTGTATTTAGAGCCCCTGAATGTGCAAAGATCCCAGGAGCCTGATTAAGGACTGGCACAATGGTAACCGGCCTTTGAATTTCAATTTGTCCGGCCGGCATAAGGGAAAGGGATCCAGGCACATCTACCAGTCTGCGGGACCGGTTAAAAGCTTCGACTACAACCTCCTGAAGCCGGTAACCTTCAGGATCGAGGGAGATACGATAATAATCCTGATCAGGTGATATCTTCACGGTGGAGGTTTTATAGCCTATAGCACTTATTATTAGCTTTTTTGTGGGGCCGGTTTCAAATTCACCGTTTATATCACTGACTGTACCTGTTCTCTCATCAGAATATACTATGTTTGCCCCGGATACAGGTTCCCCTGTTTCAGCGTCGGTGATCTTTCCACTGATTTGAGAAAATGAAAATTGGGGTAATAAAACTGATATAAGAACAAGTACGAAAAATTTTATCATTTCTATTTTAAATTAAACAGATATATTGATGATCCAAATGGTTTACCAGATATCCTAATATTTAAGTGCCGTTTATATAATAATTAGATAATAAAACAATTAGCTGCAATAATTAATAGCTTTATTTTATTGGTATTAATACCAATAAAACTGCCTAATTGTTTTATTTAACAAATAAAAATGAAAATGGTTTGAATTTAGTTACTAATCTATTCCTGCCTGAAAAAAGCCTCCTCCTTAATCCTTCTGATTCTGACATTGCAATGATCCAGTAATGTTGTCAGGTCATTGAGGCTTTTGTCGCTGGTATTGCCGGAGTCACTGGTGTCTCTGTCGAGGAACTTAGTAACAATTTCAGAAAATCTGAGATAATACTCGAGAGCCAGATCCGGTTTTTTCAGTTTTGTGTCCAGTATATACCCAAGTCCGTAATGAAGATATGGATTCCCTTCATCGTATACCAATGCTGCCATATAAGCTTCAACAGCTTTTTGATTATCCCCTGATATCTTATATGTATCAATCAGCTGCAGATATGTGTCGGTAATAGCAGGTACAGAGGGAGATAATAATGCCAGGGAATTTAGAAAATAATATTCACTTGCTTCAAGGTCATCTAATTCCCTGTATATGATACCCAGATAATTAAAAACCTTGTAGTCTTTCAGACCAAAGGTAACTGCTTTTTCCAGGTAATCATGCGCTTTTTCATAATTATCGGTAAGATAATAACAGATACCGAGATATTGTATTACCCTGACAGATTCATTACCTTCATTTTCCGCATGCGACAACCGGACAATGGCCTGGAGATGGAGTCCCAATGCATAATTGAAAAATCCACTCCAGAACAGCAATTCCTGGTTACTCCTGTCAATTTCCAGTCCACGCTCTGCAATCTCCAGTCCTTCCCTGTAATTTTTTGTGATCATGTACAATTCAGCCAGCATAGTGTTGACTGACAGGTCTTCTTTATTTTTCTCATGTGCCTTTTTGAGAAATTTAATTGTTTCGGGGTCATTTCTCAGGCGTTTGTAACAGATTGCAATATTCTTATAGTAGATATAATTTTCCGGATCCCTTTTGCTTAACCTATGGTATATTTCAAGAGCCTTACCAGGTTCATGGTCATTAAGATGGAGGGATGCCAGATGAATATATGGTTCCAGTTTAACTGAATCCCGCTCAATAAGTCCCGCATATAATTCTTTCGCTTTTGAAAACTGATTCATCTTCGCATATGCTCCTGCCAGTGCAATAATGGTCCTTGTATTTTCCGGGGCAATAGCAGCTGATTTTTGCAAATAAATGAGGGAGCTGTCCGGTCTCATAAGATTCCTGTGCGCTATAGCTCCCAAATACCATAATTGAGGATTATCCCTGTCATGTTTAATCATGGCACCGATCATTTCAAGCGACTCTCCCCAGGCTTCGTTTGCGAGCAATAACCTGATATCTGCCATCTCATGTTGTGCGGCTGTTGGCATACAGTTTAAGGACAGGATAAGTCCCATGGCGATCAGCAATAATGATTTAAGCATATTGTTTTTATGAAATTGGAAAAACGTAGCGTACTTTACAAAACTAACAAATTAGTTTTGTAAATGAAATTATTTGCCTGTTTTTTTATCATAAATTTTTCAGGCAGCACCATACAAAGAATTCCTTCGGACTAAGTGGGTCTGACTGGTGTTTGGACAGGAGCATTGCAAAGTGACATGAAGCTTTAAAGACTAAATCAAGAAAGCGGGCCCAGGGGAATTTCAAATAAGATTCTTTGTTTCCATCATCTTAATGATAGCTTCAATGATTTCATTCTCCGTGAGAGACATGCGGTTGAATGTGACATCGAACCATGTATAATCTGTATTTTTTCCTTCAAAAGATTCCCTGAATGCCTGTCGTTTCCTATCCATTTCAATCACAGATTTTTTAGCATCTGCAAAAGACAGGTCATACCGCTCGCTGATCATCAGACTCCGCCATTCCAGAGGAGCCTCCAGACTAATGTGAAGAGATCTCATTATGTCTTTTGTAAGAACAACTCCCCCACGCCCGATTACGATAATGTTACCCTCTTCAGATATGGAACGGATTACATCAGCTATTGTTTTTCGGATTTTCCGGTCACTTTTATAATATTTATTAGCATAGGATGCAAATATATCCCCAAGTGCACTTCTTTTCTGATACTTGAAAACATAGGAAATTTCCGATGGCTTAACATCAAGCTTTTTTGCAGCACTTTGCAGAAGTTCTTTGTTAATATAATCCCATTCCCTTGAGTTCTTCTTGTTTTCACGTCGTTTATTAAGCTCTTCTACCAGTTTTTGCGTTAGCCTCCTGGCCGAACATCCGCTTTGTCTTGAAATGGTAACTACGGGTCCGGGATCTTTTTTCAGAGCAGCTTCATTGCCTTCGGCTTCATGGAGTCTCCTGTTAAGATAATTAAACAGTATGTCCGACATTGTCTTTTAAGTTTCAGGTCAGGGAAAATAAACATTTAACTTTAAATATACAAAAAACCTTTTAACCATAACGGCATTTCAGGAAATTTCAGACTCAAATATTATGTTCTTACAGTTAAGTTGGGATATATTATTTTAATGATTACTATGATTGCTTAAATTACGGTTAAACAGTTAATAATGTTTCATTATTATTGCAAATGAAATAGATTAGGCTTATAACCAGGCTATTACAATTTTTGGCAATATTAACCTGTTTAGAAGTGAATTGCGGTCGAACTTAAATGCTGTATTTTGCTTATTTGGCAATTTTTCCAGGTGTGTCTTTGATTTTGGTTTGTATGCCGAAGACTAATGGGGAGACCATTATGAAATTTTTATCAAAAAAAGGTTTGTACTAAAACATTTTTTTGTTTTTTTGCTACATATTAATGATGGTAAAGTTTTTCTCTTTAGCATCTATTTTAAATTCAAAACTGATATTTTGTACAGCGAACTATTGTTACCCCTTGTAACAGCTATGTTTCTTGCAATAAACATGGGGGCCAGCGGGACTGTACCATCTTTTTCTGCAGCATATGGAGCCAATGTGATAAAAAGACTTGCTATTCCCGGAGTTTTTGGATTATTTGTGCTTCTGGGTGCAATTATTGCAGGAAAACAGGTTGGAGTTACTATGGGTAAAGAACTTTTACCTTCAGAGATGTTTACACCCGATGTTCTTACCATAGTATTGTTTTCAGTTGGACTATCACTTCTGATTGCCAATTATCTTGCTGTGCCACAATCCACAAGTCAGGCCACCGTATTTGCCATAACCGGACCCGCTATTTTTTTCGGAAAGTTGAATTCTTCTAAACTTTTATTTGAAATAATACCTACATGGCTGGTTTTGCCGGTAATTAGTTTTGTGCTTACTCTGTTGATTGGAAAACTTCTCTACAAACGGATCAAAGATTCTTCATTTGTTGATTATGATAAACTGTCCAATCACCTTGTTCTTAAAGTGCTCGTTTTTTTATCTTCATGTTATGTTGCCTTTGCAATAGGAGCCAATAACGTTGCAAATGCATCGGGACCAATCGCATCTATGGTCCTTAATGAGCTTGGTATTGATGCAGGAAGTGAGGACAATTTTATTATGATAATTACCGTTACAACACTTATAATCGCACCATGTTTTGCAATAGGAAGTTCACTTTTCGGTTACAGATTGCTACATTCTACAGGAAAAGGAATAGTTGATTTCGGTCCTGTTGGAGCCACGCTGATTTCCACCGTAACTGCTACTCTTTTATTGCTTGCATCTGTAACCAAGGGAATCCCGACGTCGCTTGTTCAATTAAATACCTTTGCCATAATTGCTGTAGGCATTTCAAAAATAGGCTGGAAAAAGATAATAGTAGACAGAACAGTACGCAAATTTTGGATAGTCTGGATAATTGCTCCTTTATTTGCACTTGTGCTTTCCTATACACTTACTGCTTTGGCGCATCATTACGAGATCATATTATTCTGATATTTGATCAGTACATTCACTACCAGATTAAAACACTATAAATGACTTTAGTTTAATTCAAAACTTAGGTCCTTCGGGCATGTTAATGCCCTGGAGGGGCTTTGCCCATTAGCGATATGACCACGCTCCGGACAGATGACCAGTGGGTTAGTCTAAATAATAACTTGCTTTGAATATTTTCCGGAAAAATGTTCTGGCCCTATTTTTGATTACAATAATCTCAAATAAGGTTAAATGTATTATTTTTGTGTTTTTAATTTTACAAGATGGCAGAAGGAAGGAAGAAAAAGAGCAGGAAAACATTTTTTTTGAGACTGTTATTTTATTCAGCGGTTTTCGTTTTATCAGCGGGAATGGTTTTAGGGTTTATTATCTGGCAAAAGGCCTTTAAGCCTAATGTAACGGCCGGACCTGATGAAACGGCCGACCTCTACATACCTACCGGCTCAGATATGGCTCAGGTCGTTGATATTATTGAAGATAATAATCTGGTGCAAAACATCTCTACATTTAAGTGGGTTGCCCAAAAAAAGAATTATCATAATAATGTTCGTCCCGGCCGTTACTGGATAGAGGATGGTATGAATAATAATGATCTGGTTAATATGTTGCGATCAGGCAATCAGGTGCCCGTTAATCTGGTTTTTATAAGTCAGAGATCAATTGAAGACATCGCCTCAGTCGTTTCAGATCAGATAGAAGCCGATTCCTCCTCCATAGCTGAACTTGCATCAGATGAGGAGTTTCTGGAATCACTCGGCTTCGACAAAACCGGACTCCCGGCATTATTTATTCCCAATACTTACCAGTTTTACTGGAATACCTCGGCCAGACAGTTTTATCTCCGGATGAAGACTGAATATGACCGGTTCTGGAATGATGAAAGAGAGATCAAAAGAAATGATTTAGATCTTAACCGGTTGCAGGTTAGTACACTTGCGTCTATTGTGAGTGAAGAAACCGTTAAACCGGAAGAGATGTCCGTTATTGCCGGTGTTTATCTTAACAGGCTTCGCAGGGGCATGCTTCTTCAGGCAGATCCTACAGTAAAATTTGCCCTGGGTGATTTTACTGTTAACCGGATATTAAGAATACATCTTGAGATAGATTCACCCTATAATACATACAGGAATGCCGGTTTGCCACCTGGTCCGATTGTTATTCCTTCTGTTCAGGCTATTGATGCTGTTTTAAATGCCACTGAACATGAATACTTTTATTTCTGTGCGCGTGAGGATTTTTCAGGTTATCACCGGTTTGCAAAAACACTGACCGAACACAACCGTAATGCAAGGTTGTATCAAAATGCCCTGAACCAAAGAAGGTTATTCAGGTAATTTTTTGTTGATTGCTTAATATATTATAATTAAGGTAAATTAAATATCACATATGGATAATATCAAATTTGGTACCGATGGTTGGAGATCGGTTATCGCCGATGGGTTTACCGTTGGAAACGTTGCCAGGATCTCCAGGGCATCATCACGGTGGCTTGTAAATCAAAACAGGGAGCGTACAGCCAAAGTCGTAATTGGATATGATACCAGATTTGGTGGTAAAATGTTTGCTGAAACAGCAGCAAAAGTATTTGCTCTGGCCGGAGTGAAGGTTTATTTTTCAGATCGTTTCGTGTCAACACCAATGATCTCTTATAGTGTGATCCATAAGGATGCTTCACTGGGAGTCGTAATAACGGCCAGTCATAATCCTTATAATTTTAATGGCTTTAAGTTAAAGGGACATTATGGCGGACCATTGCTGGAAGCAGATATAAAAGATATTGAGAACA
Source organism: uncultured Bacteroidales bacterium (assembly GCA_964520585.1). GTDB lineage: Bacteria > Bacteroidota > Bacteroidia > Bacteroidales > PUMT01 > PXAP01. Next base: position 2,147 of record CAZFOO010000033.1, on the reverse strand, counting down.
TGATTCCGGAGATGAATGAAATACATCTTGAATCACTTCATTTCAATGAGTATATTGAGAAGGGAATCATTGAGTATATAGATCCTGAAGAGATATATATTCAACATATAGTCCGCAATTTTGATCTTGACATATTTAACAATTCAAAGTTCACTTTTTCCTTTGATGCTATGTATGGCTCGGGACAGCGCGTTATAAAAAAAATATTGCCGAAGGTGCATTTAATGAATTGTCACCAGGATTTCACTTTTGGTGGAGTCGCTCCCGAACCTTTGGAAAAGAATCTTATGGATTTTTCCGCATTTATAAAAAAGAGACCTGAGATTGATTGCGGACTTGCAGTTGACGGAGATGCCGACCGTATAGCTTTATTTGATTCACATGGTAATTATATAGATTCACACCATATAATTCTTTTGCTTATTCACTACCTTCATAAATACAAAGGTTGCGGGGGAAAAGTAGTAACAGGGTTTTCTTCAACGGTTAAAATTGAAAAACTTTGCAGGCATTATGGACTGGAGGTGCAAAGAGTACCGATAGGTTTTAAGGAGATATGCAATATTATGTTAAAAGAGAAGGTTATGGTGGGAGGAGAAGAATCCGGGGGCATTTCTACATACACTCATATGCCTGACCGTGACGGTATATGGATGGGGCTGCTTATATGGCAGTTTATGATTGAATCAGGAAAGTCATTAAAAGAACTTATTGAAGAGGTATATTCTTTAACCGGTGCTTTTGCATTTGAGCGTTCTGACCTGCGAATTGAGAAAAATTTGAAGAATGCTGTAATTGAAAAATGTAAAAACGGGCATTTTAAAAATTTCGGGCACAGGAAGGTTAAGAAGATTGAAGATATGGATGGGTATAAATTTTTTTTCAATGAGGATGAGTGGTTACTGATCAGGTTATCAGGGACTGAACCTGTTTTGCGGACATATGCGGAATCTTTTGACAGGCATTCAGCTCTGGAAATACTTGAAGATGCCAGGAAAGAGATTATGTCTACGGAACCTAAGCAGCATCTGGATATTATCACTTAGGAAAATATCAAAAAACTTTTAACCAGAGGCTAAATTATATTTACTTCGGTCTCAAGATTTATTCCGAATTTATGAAAAACCGACTCACTGATCTTCAATGCGAGGTTATGGATCTCTTCTCCTGAAGCATCACCATAATTTACCAGTACCAGGGCCTGTTTTTCATGCACTCCGGCATTACCGGTTCTCTTTCCTTTCCATCCGCATTTCTCTATTAGCCAGCCTGCAGGAATTTTGACCTTATTTTCACCTGCAGGAAAATATGGCATCGTTTCAAATTGCTCCCTTATTTCATCGGCTTTAATATGGTCAACAACCGGATTCTTAAAGAAACTACCGGCATTGCCCAGTTCTTCCGGATCAGGCAGTTTTGATTTTCTTATAGTAATTACTGCATTCCTTATACTCACTAAATTCAAAATTCCTGTTTTTGTAATCTCAGATTGAAGAGTTCCGTAATTTGTGTTAAAAATGGGTCGGCGACTTAAACGGAAAACCACCGAGGTGATTATTATCCTGTTTTTTAATCTTGTTTTGAAGATGCTGTTACGGTAACCAAATTGGCAATCCTTGTTTGAAATAGTTACCATGGACAGCGATTCCAGGTCCAGATAATTTACCCTTTCTATAACATCCTTAACTTCAACTCCATATGCCCCGATATTCTGGATTGGACTTGAACCTGTTGAACCCGGAATAAGAGACAGGTTTTCAATACCTCCCAGATTGCTCTCAACTGCCCATTTAACAAAATCATCCCAGCTCTCACCTGCACCAACTTCAACCAGGCAGTATCCATTGTTGTCATCGATAATATTGATACCTTTTAAAGCAGGTTGCAGTACCAGACCGTTATAATCTTTAGTAAAAAGAACATTGCTCCCGCCACCAAGAACCATAAAAGGAAAACGATCCCGGTGCTTTTCCAGAACCTCTTCTATCTCTTCCAATGTACTGGTGCGGACAAAATAACGGGCTTTAACATTCAGACCGAGTGTATTTAATTTTTTTAAGGGAAAATTATTCTTAATCTGTATCATAATAATGTCTAATCGTGATGTAAAGATAATTAAATGAATCATCCGCGATAATACTTTCAAT